>CANFIM010000032.1 GCA_947447175.1 Acidimicrobiaceae bacterium
GCTTTGTCGATCTGGTCGAACGGGGTGTACTCAGCCAACCCACGATCACCGAGTGTCTTTGAAATAGCTGCTGTCAACGTGGTCTTACCATGGTCAATGTGACCCATGGTTCCGATGTTCACGTGAGGCTTATTACGCTCAAACTTTGCCTTGCTCATTACTTTTTTCCTTGTTTAGTGATTGTGGGTTGTCAAAGATCTGATGTGAAGAATGTTCGTGGCTTATTCGCCGCGAACGCGCTTCACGATTTCCGTTGCAATAACGTCTGGCACCTGCTGGTACGAGTGGAACTGCATCGTGTAGGTTGCACGCCCCTGAGTGCGTGAACGAAGGTCTGTACTGTATCCGAACATCTCGGAAAGCGGAATCTGGCTGCGAACAACCTGGGTGTTTCCGCGAGCTTCCATGCCCTCAATACGGCCACGGCGGCTGCTGAGGTCACCCATCACGTCACCCATGTACTCGTCAGGGGTTACTACTTCTACGGCCATGATTGGCTCGAGAAGTACGGGGCGAGCCATTTCGGCTGCCTTCTTGAATGCCATTTGACCGGCAATCTTGAACGCCATTTCGCTGGAGTCCACGTCGTGGTACTGGCCGTCAACAAGGCTGACCTTGACGTCCACCGTTGGGTAGCCGGCGAGAACACCATTGTCGAGTGCTGCCTGGATGCCCTGGTTGGCAGGCTGGATGTATTCGCGAGGAACGCGTCCACCAGTGATCTTGTCTTCGAACACGTAACCGCCGCCAGGACCTGTTGGCTCAACAGTGATCTTGACAACAGCGAACTGACCCGAACCACCGGACTGCTTGATGTGGCGGTATTCCACGGACTCAACGGTCTTGGTGATTGTTTCGCGGTATGCAACCTGTGGCTTACCAATAGTTGCGTCCACGTTGAATTCGCGCTGCATACGGTCAACAAGAATTTCAAGGTGAAGCTCACCCATTCCTGAGATAACTGTCTGTGCGGTTTCTTCGTCGGTACGAATACGGAACGTTGGGTCTTCGTCTGACAATGACTTGAGCGCCTTGCCCAACTTGTCTTGGTCGTCCTTGGTCTTTGGCTCAATAGCAACGTGAATAACTGGCTCTGGGAATTCCATGCGCTCAAGAATCACGATGTTGCTGCGCTCGCACAATGTGTCACCAGTGGTGGTTTCCTTGAAACCAAGACCAGCAACAATGTCACCGGCCATTGCAACATCAAGGTCCTCACGCTGGTTCGCGTGCATGAGAAGAATTCGACCAAGGCGCTCTTTGCGCTCTTTGGTTGAGTTATAAATTTCGTCACCCTTGTTTACCAAGCCCGAGTACACGCGGAAGTAGGTGAGCTTGCCGAATGGGTCAGCAACAATCTTGAAAGCAAGTGCTGCGAACGGACCATCTTCATCTGCAGTGCAAACAATTTCTTGGTCACCCTTTGCATTGGTACCTGTTGCAGGCGCAATGTCAACGGGGCTTGGAAGGAAGTCAACAACAGCGTCAAGCATTGGCTGAACACCCTTGTTCTTGAAAGCAGAGCCACACAAGACTGGTACGAAGTCGAATGCAAGAGTTCCCTTACGGAGTGCGCGCTTGATTTCTGCTTCAGTGACTTCTTCGCCGCCGAGGTACTTCTCCATGAATTCATCGTCTGACGTTGCGATGGTTTCAAGAAGATCTGCACGGTACTGATTTGCTTCGTCGATCTGATCAGCAGGAATGTCGATTTCGTCCCACTTTGCACCGAGTTCTTCGTCGTGCCAAATGAGTGCCTTCATCTTCACAATGTCGATGAGACCAATGAAAGGCTTGTTGCTTTCTGGACCGCCGGCGCCAACAGGAATTTGAATAATTGCAGGAACTGCCTGGAGACGTTCTTTCACCATGTCAACGGTGCGGTAGAAGTTTGCACCGATGCGGTCCATCTTGTTGATGAAGCACATACGAGGAACCTTGTACTTGTTGGCCTGGCGCCACACTGTTTCGGTCTGTGGCTCCACACCAGCAACCGAGTCGAACACGGTGACAGCGCCGTCGAGAACGCGCAATGAGCGTTCTACTTCTACGGTGAAGTCAACGTGACCTGGTGTGTCAATGATGTTGATTCGGTGGTTGTCCCAGATGCAGGTAGTGGCAGCTGAGGTAATGGTAATACCGCGCTCTTGTTCCTGAGCCATGTGGTCCATGGTTGCTGCACCTTCGTGCACTTCACCGATCTTGTAGCTCTTACCGGTGTAGTACAAGATGCGCTCGGTGGTTGTTGTTTTACCGGCGTCGATGTGCGCCATGATGCCGATATTGCGAGTACGAGCTAGTGGATATTCACGCTTAGCCATTGGGATTCACCTTGTTGTTGCGGGGTTCTTAAGAGACGGGGTTCTGACACATGAGAACGCACCTCAGAAATTCTGCGGTGCGTTCTTAAAAAGTTTTGGTTGTTGCAGTGAGCACTACCAGCGGTAGTGCGCGAATGCCTTGTTTGACTCGGCCATCTTCTGCATGTCGTCACGCTTCTTCATTGCTGCGCCAAGGCCATTGGCTGCATCCATGAGTTCGTTAGCGAGACATTCGGCCATTGTCTTCTCACGACGTGCGCGTGAGTAGTCAACGATCCAACGAATAGCAAGTGTCGATGCACGACGTGGCTTTACTTCAACGGGAACCTGGTAGGTAGCACCACCAACGCGGCGGCTACGAACTTCCAATGGTGGCTTCACGTTTTCAAGTGCGCGCTTCACAGTGGAGAGTGGCTCGGTGCCTGTCTTTGTTTCGATGAGTGTCATCGCGTCGTAGACGATCTTTTCTGCGGTGCTCTTCTTGCCGTGCAACATCACCTTGTTGGTGAGCTGCGTAACAACGAGTGAACGGTAGATGGGGTCTGCGACGAGTTCGCGACGTTGTGCGGGGCCCTTACGTGGCATGGCTGTTCCTTTTTACTTTTCGCGCTTTGCGCCGTAACGGCTGCGTGACTGCTTACGATTCTTAACTCCGGCTGCGTCGAGCGCGCCGCGAATGATTTTGTAACGAACACCAGGAAGGTCACGTACACGACCACCACGCACGAGCACGATGCTGTGCTCTTGCAAGTTGTGGCCTTCGCCAGGAATGTACGCAGTGACTTCAACACCACTTGTGAGGCGCACACGTGCAACCTTACGGAGTGCAGAGTTTGGCTTCTTTGGTGTAGTGGTGAAGACGCGAGTACATACGCCACGACGCTGAGGGGAACCCTTCAGTGCGGGAGTCTTGGTCTTTGTTGTCTTCGAGCTACGACCCTGACGGATCAGCTGCTGAATTGTGGGCACGCTTCTACCTCTTGTTAGAAAATCGAATTAAATGGCTAGCGATTCGGAAAATCCGAGTCGCCGACAAGGCCATCAAGACCTTGTAAGGCTAAGGGCGAGTATTCCCCGGTGGCAACCTGCCACCGGTTCACACTGCGGATGATTCTGGTGGCTCTTCTTCCGAGATCACTTCGTCAGCAGGAGCTGACTCGGCGGGCTCGATTTCGAGTTCTGCCTCAATCTGAGAAGGTGCTTCTGGCTCTTCCTCAGGCTGTGTTGCAAGTGTTTCAAGGACTTCATCCTCTGCGGCGAGGTCCTCAAAGATGTCTTCTTCGGCCACAAAAGTGCCCTGGAGACCGGCAAGGTATGCGGCAGGATCGGCTTCGTCGCTCGAGAAGTAGTCCATAGGGACGAAATCTGGGGCGTTGATGTCGAAGTCGCGATACTTCTGCATTCCGGTACCGGCAGGGATGAGCTTGCCGATGATGATGTTTTCCTTCAGGCCCACAAGGCTGTCACCGCGGCCGTCAATGGCTGCCTCGGTGAGAACACGTGTGGTCTCTTGGAACGATGCTGCTGACAACCATGAATCGGTTGCAAGCGATGCCTTGGTGATACCCATGATTTCTGGGCGACCTTCAGCGGGACGCTTGCTGTCTTCCACCATGGCGCGGTTCGTGTCACGGAAACGCTTCGCATCAACACGCTCGCCTGGCAAGAACTTGGTGTCACCAGGCTCTTGAACGCCAACGCGACGTGTCATCTGACGGATGATGAGTTCGATGTGCTTGTCGTGGATGGCTACACCCTGGTCGCGATACACCTTCTGTACTTCTTCAACGAGGTACTGCTGTGTGGCACGGATACCGAGGATTTCCATGATCTCTTTTGGATCCCATGGACCATTGGTGACTGGCTTACCGGCTTCGATTTCGTCGCCATCTTTCACGATGGGGCGGCTACCCGAAGGGAGAAGAATGAGATGCTCTTCGCCCTTGTCGTCGATGACGTTGATGGGGATGCCCTTACCTTCGTCTTCGCCAATGCGGATAACACCACTTGCTTTCGCAAGACGTGCTGAACCCTTTGGTGTACGAGCTTCGAACAATTCAACAACGCGTGGCAAACCGCCGGCGATGTCTTTTCCTGCAACACCACCAGTGTGGAACGTACGCATGGTGAGCTGAGTACCAGGTTCACCAATTGACTGTGCAGCAATAACACCAACTGCTTCGCCCAATTCAATGGACTTACCAGTTGCAAGTGAACGGCCGTAGCACAACGCACAAACACCAAGTACTGCGTCACATGAAACTACCGAACGCACTTGAACGCGGTTCACAGTTGCATCGTCACGCAATGATTCCATTTCGATGTCACCAATGATTGTGTTCTTCGTAAGAACGGAACCATCGGACAACGTAACGTCATTCAACAATGCACGACCGAACAACTTGGTTTCCAAGTAGCCGCGAACAGTGCCCGCATCTTTGCCAACATTTTCTACCCAGAGGCCGAGACGTGTACCGCAATCTTCTTCGCGAACGATGAGTTCCTGTGCAACGTCGACGAGACGACGTGTGAGGTAACCAGAGTCAGCGGTACGAAGTGCGGTGTCAACAAGACCCTTACGAGCACCAGGAGTTGCAATGAAGTATTCGAGTGTTTCGAGGCCTTCACGGAAGTTGCTCTTAATTGGACGAGGAATCATGTCACCACGAGGGTTCGACACGAGACCACGCATAGCGGCAATCTGACGCATCTGAGTCATGTTGCCTCGAGCACCAGAGCCCACCATCATTTCGATGGGGTTGAAACGATCAGCCTTGAATTCACGAACCATTTCTTCCTGAACACGAGCAGTTGCTTCTGTCCAGATGGTTACTTCTTGCTGACGACGCTCACCATCAGTGATGATGCCGCGGCGGAATTGTGTCTCCACCTTGTCAGCTTGCTTTTCGAACTCGTCGAGAATTTCGCGCTTCTTGACTGGCGTCTTCACGTCGTCAATAGAAACGGTGAGACCGGACTGTGATGCGTAGCGGTAACAAACAGCCTTGAGATCGTCGAGGGTGTTTGCAATCACTGCCTTATCGAAGTGATCGGAAAGACGCTCAACAATGACGCCCATTTCGCCCTTCTTTACAGGCTCGGTGATGTGACCGAACTTGCCAGGGTATTCAGCGGGCAATGTCTCTTCGAACAACAAGCGGCCAGGTGTTGTGGTGAACGCAACACGCTTTCCGTTCTCATCGCGGTCGTACATCTGGATGAGTGTGTGCAATTTGATTGCACCTTCATCAAGCGCACGGAAAACTTCCCAACGCTTGCCAAATGCGCGGCCGTGACCAGGCAAACCTTCTTCTGACTCAGTGAGGTAGAACGCACCAATGATGAGGTCCTGTGAAGGAGTCACAATGGGGCGACCAGATGCAGGCGAAAGAATGTTGTTTGCGGACAACATCAGAACGCGAGCTTCAGCCTGAGCTTCGGTGGACAATGGCAAGTGAATAGCCATCTGGTCACCGTCGAAGTCAGCGTTGAATGCTGTACACACGAGTGGGTGAATTTGAAGGGCCTTTCCTTCTACAAGGATTGGCTCGAACGCCTGGATACCGAGACGGTGCAACGTTGGTGCACGGTTCAGCATGACCGGGTGTTCCTTAATGACGTCTTCAAGAACGTCCCACACCTGAGGGCGACGACGCTCCACCATGCGCTTTGCGCTCTTGATGTTTTGAGCAAGCTCAAGATCAACAAGACGCTTCATGACGAATGGCTTGAACAATTCAAGTGCCATGAGTTTTGGCAAACCACACTGGTGCAAACGAAGTGTTGGACCAGCAACAATTACTGAACGACCGGAGTAGTCAACGCGCTTACCAAGAAGGTTCTGGCGGAAACGACCCTGCTTACCCTTCAACATGTCAGAGAGTGACTTGAGTGGACGGTTACCAGGACCAGTCACTGGGCGACCACGGCGGCCGTTGTCGAACAATGCGTCAACAGCTTCCTGCAACATGCGCTTTTCGTTGTTCACGATGATTTCAGGAGCCTGAAGATCAAGGAGACGACGCAAGCGGTTGTTGCGGTTGATCACGCGACGGTACAAGTCGTTGAGGTCGGATGTTGCGAAACGTCCACCTTCAAGTTGCACCATGGGGCGAAGGTCTGGAGGAATAACTGGAACAACGTCAAGCACCATTGCCTTCGGGCTGTTCATGCGACGGCCAGTGTCTTCGTCCTTCTTGTTGAAGGCGGCAACAATCTTCAGGCGCTTAATGGCCTTCTGCTTACGCTGTGCCGAAAGAGGCTTGCCCTTCAAACCATGTTCAATTGCCTGACGAAGAGTTTCCTCTTCAGCATCAAAGTCCATTGCATCGATGAGCATCTTGATTGCTTCTGCGCCAGTGCCACCGGTGAAGTACTCGCCATAGTTGTATTGCATTGTCTGCCACAACTGCTCGTCTTCAATGATCTTGCGAGGGTGCAAGCCAACAAACTCTTCATATGCACGCTTCACCAAATCAAGTTCGGTGTCGAAGCGCTCACGAAGTGAAAGCTCTTCCTTATCCATGGCCTTTTGACGAGCCTTGATGTCGGAATCCTTTGCACCGTCTTTTTCAAGAGCTTTCAATTCAGCTTCATGCGACTTGAGGAGAGCCTTGAGCTCTTTATCCTTCTTGTCCATGGTGATTTCTTGATCAGCAAGGAAATCTTCTTCGATTTCCTTCATCTTCTCGTGGCGCTTATCAACGTCAACTGTGGCGATGAGCCAAGCAGCGAAGTAGATGACCTTCTCAAGTTGCTTTGCCTTGAGTTCTTCTTTGGCTTCAAGACCACCGAGGAGATATGCCAACCATGAACGAGTTCCGCGGAGGTACCAGATGTGTACAACTGGTGCGGCCAATTCAATGTGGCCCATGCGCTCACGGCGAACCTTTGAACGTGTGACTTCAACGCCACAACGCTCACAGATGATTCCCTTGAAGCGCACGCGCTTGTACTTACCGCAGTAGCACTCCCAGTCGCGAGTAGGTCCGAAGATCTTTTCGCAGAAAAGGCCGTCCTTCTCAGGACGCAGTGTGCGGTAGTTGATTGTTTCTGGCTTCTTGACTTCGCCCTTTGACCAAAGGCGAATCTGATCCGCTGTGGCAAGGCCAATGCGGAGTTGGTCAAACATGTTCACGTCGAGCATGGGAGTGTCTTTTCCTTCGATTCGATTGATCAGTTAGTGCGAGCTGGGCGGCGGTCACGGTCGTCGTCATCAGAGCCACGCTCTGGACGACTGATATCGATACCGAGTTCTTCCGCGGTGCGGTAGATCTCGTCGTCGAACTCGTGCATTTCAATTTCGCGGCCATCGTTGTCGAGAACTTCGACATTGAGGCACAACGACTGCATTTCCTTCATCAGCACCTTGAATGATTCAGGGATGCCAGGCTCAGGAATGTTGTCGCCCTTCACGATTGCTTCATAGACCTTGACGCGACCAAGCACGTCGTCGGACTTGATGGTGAGCAGTTCTTGCAAGCAGTACGCGGCACCATATGCCTCGAGTGCCCACACTTCCATTTCACCGAAGCGCTGGCCACCGAACTGTGCCTTACCACCAAGCGGCTGCTGAGTGATCATGCTGTATGGGCCAGTGGAACGTGCGTGAATCTTGTCGTCCACCAAGTGGTGCAACTTCAAGATGTACTTGTAACCAACTGTGATGTCGCGGTCGTAGTACTCACCGGTACGTCCGTTGCGAAGCTTCGCCTTGCCGGACTTCATGATGAGACGCTTCATGCCATCGGCTGTATCAGCCTCTGGGTTCAAGTTTTCAAGAATTGCCTGAATGGTGGGGTGTTCACCGGCTGCTTCTGTTTCATCCCAGTGAGCACCATCGAAAATTGGTGTTGCGATGTAGGTAGCAGGCTCGGTTGCAGCGCGAGTCTTTGACTCGGTGCCACGCAATGGGTTTTCGCCCACCTTCTTGCCGTTGACGTCCCAGCCCCAACGAGCTGCATAACCAAGGTGAGATTCAAGAACCTGACCAACGTTCATTCGGCTTGGAACACCAAGTGGGTTCAAGATGATGTCGACAGGAGTTCCGTCTTCCATGTATGGCATGTCTTCGATAGGGAGAATCTTCGAGATAACACCCTTGTTACCGTGACGACCAGCGAGCTTGTCACCAACGGAGATTTTGCGCTTCTGCGCAACGAAGACCTTGACCAACTTGTTGACGCCTGGTGGAAGTTCGTCACCGTTCTCGCGTGAGAACACCTTGACGTCGATGACCTTGCCGCCTTCGCCGTGTGGAACCTTGAGTGAGGTGTCACGCACTTCGCGTGCCTTCTCACCGAAGATTGCACGAAGCAAACGCTCTTCTGGTGTGAGTTCTGTTTCACCCTTCGGTGTGACCTTGCCAACGAGAACGTCGCCAGGTCCCACTTCTGCACCAACGCGGATGATGCCCTCATCGTCGAGATCGCGAACGATTTCATCGGAGAGGTTGGGAATGTCGCGAGAAATTTCTTCTTCACCAAGCTTGGTGTCGCGAGCGTCAACTTCGTAGTTGTGAATGTGGATGGATGTCAGCACGTCGTCGCGCACAATGCGCTCGGACAAGATGATTGCGTCTTCGAAGTTGTAACCCTCCCAAGGCATGAATGCAACGAGAAGGTTCTTACCAAGTGCCAATTCACCGTCATCAGTGGAAGGACCGTCTGCAAGCAGTTGACCCTTTGTTACTTTCTGACCTTCAACAACACGGATGACCTGGTTGATGCAGGTGTCCTGGTTGGAGCGGTGGAACTTCATGAGCTTGTGCTCTGACTTCTTCGACTTGCTCGCGTACTTCATGACGATCATGTCGCCAGAAATTTCTACGACTTCGCCATCTTCTTCAGCAAGAACAACGTCTGCACCGTCGATTGCAATGCGACGCTCGATACCGGTACCAACGAATGGAGCTTCAGCGCGCACCAAAGGCACGGCCTGACGCTGCATGTTTGCACCCATGAGTGCGCGGTTTGCGTCGTCGTGCTCAAGGAAAGGAATAAGTGCTGTTGCAACAGAAACGATCTGCTTTGGCGACACGTCGATGAAGTCAACTTCTTCTGGTGTTACTGAAGCGATGTCGGTGGTTGCACCGAAGAAGCTTTCAGCTTCCAACATTTTGCGAAGGTCGTCGAGGCTGGCTGCCTGTGGTGAACGACGCACAAGAACGCGGTTCGACTTGAATGAACCGTCTTTCTCGATAGGTGTGTTCGCCTGAGCAACAACGTACTTCTCTTCTTCGTCGGCGGCCATGTACACGATTTCTTTCGTGACCTTGCCGTTCACAACGCGAAGGTATGGCGTTTCGATGAAACCGAATGGGTTCACACGTGCGTACGAAGAGAGACCACCGATGAGTCCAATGTTTGGACCTTCTGGTGTTTCGATGGGGCACATACGGCCGTAGTGAGAGAAGTGAACGTCTCGCACTTCAAAGCCGGCGCGCTCACGACTAAGACCACCAGGTCCGAGTGCTGACAAACGACGACGGTGTGTAAGACCAGTGAGTGGGTTCACTTGGTCCATGAACTGCGACAACTGAGACGTTCCGAAGAACTCTTTGATTGCAGCAACAACTGGACGAATGTTGATAAGAGTTTGTGGCGTAATTGCTTCAACGTCTTGTGTGGTCATGCGCTCGCGAACGACGCGCTCCATACGTGACAAACCAATACGAACTTGGTTCTGAATGAGCTCGCCCACCGAACGCACGCGACGGTTTGCAAAGTGGTCTTGGTCGTCAAGCATGTAGCCAGGCTCTTGCTTCACAAGGTGCAACATGTATGACACGGCTGCAAGCACTTCACACTTGGTGAGCACTTCAGGGTTGTCTGTTGGCAAGTCAAGCTGGTCTGGTGTGAGACCGAACAACTCAGGAAGCTTTGCTACTTCTTCGCCCAACTTACGGTTGAGCTTGTAACGACCAACGCGGCTGAGGTCGTAGCGACGGTTTTCGAAGAATGCACCTTCGAAGTACACGCGTGCTGATTCAGCGGTTGCTGGTTCGCCAGGACGTGCGCGCTTGTAGATCTCAAGAAGTGACTCTTCGCGAGTAGGAGCGATGTGACGCTCCTTTTCCCACTGGCCTTCAAGGAAGTCGAAGTGTGAAACGAAACGCTCAAGGAAACCAGGTGCGTTTGCTTCGTCGTAACCAAGTGCACGAAGAAGAATGAAAATTCCCATGCGGCGCTTACGGGCAACACGTGTACCAGCAGTGATGTCTTTGCCAGGCTTGTGCTCAACGTCGAACTCAAGCCATTCACCGCGGTATGGGTGCACTGTGCCCTTGACCAACTGGTGCTTTGACAAGTTACGAAGGCGGTAACGCTCACCTGGTTCGAAAATAACGCCAGGGCTACGAACAAGCTGCGAAACAACAACGCGCTCTGTTCCGTTGATGATGAACGTTCCCTTGTTTGTCATCTTTGGGAAATCACCCATGAAGACAACTTGTTCTTTGATTTCACCAGTAAGACGGTTTTGGAAAACGGCACGTACGAACACAGGTGTTGCGTAGGTCATTTCCTTTTCGCGACACTCTTCTTCTGTGAACTTTGGTCCGGGGCACAGGTCTTCGTCGTTGGGATCAAACTCGAGTTCAAGGCGAAGGTTGCCGTTGTAATCGGTGATGGGAGAAATGGCGCTGAACGTTTCTTTCAAACCTTCAGACAAGAACCATTCAAATGATTCACGCTGAACAGCGATCAGGTCGGGGAGCTCAAGATGCTCCGGAAGATTTGCGAACGAATAGCGCTCATGGGACGACGAACGTGGGGCCACGATTACTCCTGACAGGCTGGACAAGGGAGCGCAATGTCTCGACTACTCATGCGAACGCACTGATTTTGGGCAATGCGGAAGCAGGAAAGGTGAGACACGGCAAATAGGCACGCTATCGCCGAAATCCTTTTAGGGCAACGAGAAAATAGACCCTCCGCCACGGGGGTCCGTCCAACTAGCGAGGCAAGGTACGCCCACCAGCGGCACAAGTCAAGCACCCTCGGCCAAAAAGTGCCTGAAAACGACCAAGACCCCGCCACCCGAGGGTGACGAGGTCTTGATTTGAGGTGAAAATCGCGGAAAACCGCGAAAAATCACTTGAGTTCGACGGAAGCGCCTGCTTCTTCGAGCTTGGCCTTTGCCTTCTCGGCATCGTCCTTGCTTGCCTTCTCGAGGATGGGCTTTGGTGCGCCATCAACGAGGTCTTTTGCTTCCTTGAGGCCAAGGCTGGTGATTTCACGCACTGCCTTGATGACCTGGATCTTCTGTGCACCACCATCGGTGAGAATGACGTCAAATTCGTCCTTCTCATCGGCTGCTGCTGCGCCACCGGCTGCACCGGCTGCCATAACGGCTACTGGGGCTGATGCGCTGACACCGAACTTCTCCTCGAATGCGTCGAGAAGTTCCTTCAGTTCAACAACAGTGAGTGCTGCGATCCCGTCGAGGATCTCTTCCTTGCTAAGAGCCATTTGCTCTCTCCTTTTGAGATAAAACCCTGAAATTAAAGGGTTTTGAGTTTTTTAAATATGTATGAGTTGTGGCCAGGGGTTCTGGCCGAAGGGTGCCTTAGGCGGCTTCCTTCTGGTCGATAAGCGCCTTGAAGCCGTAGGCCATATTGCGAGGGAGTGCGAGGAGCAATCCAGCAAATTGGCCGAGCATGGCTTCGTGTGAAGGCAGTGATGCAAGTACATCGATGTAGCTGGCATTGACGGCTTTGCCGTCGATGGCTCCACCTTGAAGTACAAGCTTCGGATTGGTCTTTGCGAAGTCTTTGAGAACCTTTGCTACGCCGGCCACATCGCCATCGACAAATGCGATTGCGGTAGGACCAAGTAGTTGGGCATCGAGACCTTCGATACCTGCTGCGCGAGCTGCGAAGCGAGCAAGCGTGTTTTTGTAGACGCGGTACTCACACCCAACGGCGCGGAGCTGATTACGAAGAGCTGCAAGGTCTCCAACAGTGAGGCCACGGTATTCAGTAATGATTACAGCGGATGCACCGTTGAACTTCTCGCGGATTTCTGCGACGACAGCTTCTTTTTCGGAACGGACAGTTGACATTTCACCTCCTTCTGGTGTCCTGGATGACTCGCTCGGGGCGCTCGCTGTTTGCAACGAACGCCGCACCGAACGGACCCGAGGATCCAGAAGTGAAGAGTCCGCCTCGTCTGGCGGGCGAAGTGCCCATTAATCGGAAAACCGAACCGGATGTCTCTGGCGAGGACCGAGAGAATTGAATTGTGATTGTGAGCCTAAGTGCGATTTTGAAAAATCACACCGAGGAAAATTTTCTACTCGACGGGGCGAAGACGGTTGAGGTCAACCTTGACGCCAGGTCCCATGGTGGTGGAGAGGCTGATCTTGCGAAGGTACTTGCCCTTTGCAGCAGCTGGCTTGGCGCGCTGCACTTCGTCGAGCACTGCACGGAA
>CANFIM010000033.1 GCA_947447175.1 Acidimicrobiaceae bacterium
CGTCGAATGGTGCAACCCGCATCGATATCAGGAGCACTTGCCGGCACGATTGCCTGAGTAAAGCCCAAACGTGATGCTTCGTTGAGTCGGCGTGCAAGATGACCAACTTGACGCACTTCACCAGCAAGACCCACTTCACCAATCACCACAAGGTCTGCGGGAAGTGGAATGTTTGCGATGGCCGACACCAGCGCCAGGCAGAGGCCTAGGTCTGCACCAGGTTCGGTGAGTTTCACGCCGCCAACTACTGATGCATACACCTCATGACCAGCCAGGCTGACGCGAGCGCGGCGTTCAAGAACCGCAAGCAGCATTGAGAGTCGACCTTGGTCAACACCTTGTGCACTACGACGTGCAGGCACTGCGGAGTTGACAGGGTTCGTAAGAGTTTGCAATTCAACAAGCAGTGGGCGTTGTCCTTCAATGGTGGGCACCACTACAGAACCAGGCACGCCAGTACGACGGTCGGTGAGGAACAATTGGCTGGCATCGGGAACTCCGATAAGGCCACCTTCGGTCATTTCGAAAAGACCAAGTTCATTGGTGGGTCCGAAGCGGTGCTTCGCGGCACGCATGAGACGTAGCGCATGGTGGCGCTCACCTTCGAAAGACAGAACAGTGTCGACAACATGTTCAAGTACACGTGGTCCGGCAAGGCCGCCTTCTTTGGTGACATGCCCAACGATGACAACTGAAATATTGCGACGCTTTGCTTCTTGCACCAAGCGATGTGCACATCCGCGCACTTGCACAACAGAACCAGGAGCAGAACTGAGGTCTGGATCAACAACAGTTTGAATGGAGTCAATGACAACAAGCGATGGTTTGATTTTGTCAATGGCCGCAATGATGTTGGGCATAGACATTTCCGGCAGAAGCCATAAGTTGGGTTTCACTGCACCAAGACGATCAGCACGTAGACGCACTTGTTGGGCGCTTTCTTCAGCGGTGACATACAGCGATTCACCAGTGACGCCGGCAAGCAATTGCAATAACAAGGTGCTCTTACCAATGCCTGGTTCGCCGCCCAGCAATGTGACAGAACCAGGAACTAATCCACCGCCAAGCACACGGTCCAGTTCGCCTATTCCTGTTGGAATAGGATCTGACTCAGTGGAACTGACATCGCCGATTGGCATGGCTTCACCTGGTGGAACAAGTGCCAGTCCTGCGGCCAAAGTAACGAGAGATTCTTCGGGGCCTTCAACGTCTTCAACGAGTGAGTTCCAGGCACCGCACGCAAGGCATTTGCCCGACCATTTAGGGAAAGAGGTTCCGCATTCGGAACAACGATGAACGAGACGTAGTTTTGCCACGCCACGACCTTACTTCTGGGGTGTGGAGGTATCTGTAGCGGCTACTTGAGAGCGTTGAACAAGCGCGAGAGGATGCTCTTCCACGCGTTGTCATTTATTCGCGGGCCGCCAGCAAGACCGATAAGAGAGAGGCCTGAGGGAATGGCAAGCAAAATTAGTGCAAGTGCTTCTGGGTCGAGATCCGCACCAACTTGGCCATTCTTCTGACCAAACTTCACAATGTTGGTGTACATCTCAACGTGCTGGTTGATGCCCTTGAGCAATTGCTTACGAGCTTTTGGGTCACGCCACGATGCGTAGTACGACTCAATGAGCAGTTTCTGAGCATCGGTTGCATCAGTATCTTTGATGTTGCGCGGAATTAGTGCAGCAAGCTGCATCATGAACCAATGTTCGGACAACTCAGTTTCTGAGTGAGCTTGATCATTGCTCACCATTTGCGCTGTGAGCGCATCTTCGAGTGCGACGCGGAAGAGATCTTCCTTGTTCTCAAACCATGTGTAGACAGAACCAGGTGTCATGTCGGCGCGCTTGGCAATTTCAGTAAGGCGTGCACGTTCAAAACCAACTGCAGCAATTTCTTTTGTTGCAGCTTCCACCAGGCGATCTTTTGACGCAAGAGCCCATGGTCGGCGGTTACGACCACCTACTTTGACGATGCGGGTGTCTTCCGTTGCCATGCAGAAATGCTACTCGTTCATCGCCCGACTAAAACTTGGGCGAACGGCTTCGACGCCCTCTCGCGCCCATAACAAGCAGGAGAAGTATCAATGTTGCTGATATCCACAGAACAAGCAACGCGAGGATGACAACACGGCCCACACGAGCAACACTTGAACCAACAGCAACATTGGTGGACGTAGTAGCAATATCGGTGGAACTGCCGTCCATTGGTACTCGCCATGTAATGACGCCAGCTTCTTGAAGGCCCGTTGTTGTATCAACTTTCCCTGGCAACGCGGCCTCGAAAGTAATTCCCACTGCTTTGCCTAGGTCGAGCCCTGATGCCGCTAGTTCAGCTGCATACGGAGCATCACCCAGCAACTTGATGGTGGCATCGTCTGCAAATGCGGAAAGCCCACCATTGACTTCCAATTTGCCACTGATCTTCCAGGTGCTTTTGGTTTCTTTCCCTGACCGAGCAACGAGCACTTGTTGCAAAGGCCCACGTGAACCATTGATTTGCGCAAGAACCTCTGTTGCTTCTGCCGGTGTTCGGAACGGATGTTCAATAGTGAGTGATAGGCCGCCATCAGCGGTTGGCAACAACTTGCCAATTTTCCAGCCTGCTGATTTCAGATCATCAGTACGAAGGTCCGACTTCAACGATTCTGTTTTTGTAACTAGTTCTTTATCTGCTGTGATGACAGCAGTAACTGAGCCCGAACCGTTTGGGTTGACCTTGAGCGAAATAGTGGAATCAACACGACACGCACTGAGTGCAACAACTGCAATTGCAATCGCGGCGAAGCGTGTAACAGAGGTTCGAATCACTCGACGATGTTTGTGTCACCAGCAAATGGAGGCTCGCTGGGTGCTACGAGGCCTTCAACGGCGCGGAACACGAAGTGCTTCTTGCCAACATTTTCTGGATCGTCTTCGACGTCGACAACGATGATCTGTCCGGCGCTGAATTCCTTGTACAGAATCTTTTCCGACAACGGATCTTCAATGTTGCGCTGAATAGCGCGACGAAGTGGGCGAGCACCGAGAGTTGGGTCGTAACCAATCTCAGCAAGAAGAACTTTTGCTTCCTGCGTGAGTTCAATGCCAAGACCTTGCGACTCAAGTTGACCGGCAAGACGCTTTGTCATGTTGTCAACCATCTGCAGCACTTCGCTCTGTGCAAGCTCGTGGAACACAATTGTTTCGTCGATGCGGTTGAGGAACTCAGGGCGGAAGTGCGCCTTCAGTGCATCATTCACTTTGTCCTTCATGCGGTCGTATGACATTGCTGCGTCTCCCTTGGTGAAACCAAGGTTTGCCTTGCGCAAGTCTTGTGTTCCCAAGTTTGAAGTCATGATGAGTACCGTGTTGCGGAAGTCAACACTGCGACCTTGGCTGTCGGTGAGACGACCTTCTTCAAGAATTTGCAGCAATGTGTTGAACACATCGGGGTGTGCCTTCTCGATTTCGTCGAACAACACCACAGAGAATGGCTTGCGACGAACGGCTTCAGTGAGCTGGCCGCCTTCTTCGTATCCCACGTAGCCCGGAGGTGAACCCACAAGACGGCTAACAGTGTGCTTCTCCATGTATTCCGACATGTCGAGAGTGATGAGCGCTTGATCATCGCCGAACAAGAATTCGGCGAGGGTCTTTGCAAGTTCTGTTTTACCAACACCTGTTGGTCCGAGGAAGATGAACGAACCGCTGGGGCGACGAGGATCTTTCAGACCAGCGCGCGTACGACGGATGCTTTGCGACACTGCCTTGATGGCGTTGTCTTGGCCAATGATGCGCTTGTGGAGTTCTGCCTCCATGTTGAGCAACTTGGCAGTTTCTTCTTCGGTGAGCTTGTACACCGGAATACCTGTCCAGATTGACAGAACCTCAGCAATTGCTTCCTCATCGACTTCGTCGAAGAGGTTGATGCCCTGAGCCTTAATGTCGGTTTCCTTCTGGGCCTTTTCCTCAAGAAGTTCACGCTCTTGGTCGCGTAAGCGGCCAGCGTCTTCGAAGTGTTGATCTTCGATAGCTTTCTTCTTTGCCTCTTGTACTTCAGAGATCTTGTTTTCAAGTTCCTTGAGATCAGGAGGAGTTTGCATGCGCTTGATACGTAAACGTGAACCAGCTTCGTCGATGAGGTCAATGGCCTTATCGGGAAGGTGACGGTCGGAGATGTAACGGTCAGCAAGGTTTGCTGCTGCAACAATGGCCTGATCGGTGATGGTGACGCGGTGGTGCGTTTCGTACTTGTCGCGCACACCCTTCAAGATTTCAATGGTGTGAGCAACGGTTGGCTCTTCCACCTTCACTGGCTGGAAACGACGCTCAAGTGCAGGATCTTTTTCCAAATGCTTGCGGTATTCATCGGTGGTTGTTGCACCAATTGTTTGCAATTCACCGCGGGCAAGCATTGGCTTCAAGATGCTTGCTGCATCGATGGCACCTTCTGCTGCACCGGCACCCACGAGTGTGTGGATTTCGTCGATAAACAACACGATGTCGCCACGTGTCTTAATTTCCTTCAGCACTTTCTTCAAGCGCTCTTCGAAGTCACCGCGGTAACGAGAACCAGCAACAAGCGCACCAAGGTCAAGCGTGTAGAGCTGCTTGTCTTTCAAAGTTTCAGGAATGTCACCCGAAACGATGCGCTGTGCGAGACCTTCAACCACTGCTGTTTTACCAACGCCTGGTTCACCGATAAGAACAGGGTTGTTCTTGGTACGGCGAGAAAGAATTTGCATCACGCGCTCGAGTTCGCGAGTACGGCCGATAACCGGATCAAGCTTCTTGTCGCGTGCGAGTTGTGTGAGGTTGCGACCGAACTGGTCGAGAACTTGGCTTCCGCCCTTTTCGCCGGCATCTTCCTTTGCACCTGCAGGTGCTCCGGGTGCTGCCTCGCCCTTGGGGCCAGGACCTTGGTAGCCCGACAACATTTGAATGACTTGCTGACGAACCTTGCCAAGGTCGGCGCCCAACTTCACAAGAACTTGAGTGGCAACACCTTCGCCCTCGCGCAAGAGGCCAAGAAGAATGTGCTCGGTGCCGATGTAGTTGTGGCCAAGTTGCAATGCTTCGCGCAAGGACAACTCGAGAACTTTTTTGGCACGTGGTGTGAAAGGAATATGACCAGAAGGTGACGAACCACCTTGACCGATGATTTCTTCCACTTGTGCACGAACAGCATCAAGAGTGACCGACATGGACTCAAGCGCCTTCGCGGCAACGCCTTCACCTTCGTGAATCAGACCGAGAAGAATGTGCTCGGTGCCGATGTACGAGTGGTTAAGAAGACGCGCCTCTTCTTGGGCGAGTACTACAACCCTGCGGGCTCTGTCAGTAAACCGTTCGAACAATGGGACCACCCCGTTTTTAATAGGCGGATACTTGACCAAAGTGTATCGGTACAAAGAGGGAGTACCCCTGTGGACGGCGTAGCCTGAAGACCGTGACAGCATCACCGTTGCTTGGTTTGCCATCAATGGAATCGGACCGCCAGCGCGTGGAGCAGGCGTTGTTGCAGGCTGTCCGCACTCCGGATGCATATCTCACAGAAATTGCATCTCACCTCATTTCTGCAGGTGGAAAACGCTTGCGCCCGGTGTTCACCATTGTGGCCTCACAAGTAGGAAATGACGAACCAGCCTCAGAAGATGCCATTTCGGGCGGTATTTCATGCGAATTGGTGCATTTAGGTTCGTTGTATCACGACGATGTGATGGATGAATCCACAACACGACGTGGTGTGGAAACTGTGAACGCCAAATGGGGCAATTTGCAGGCCATTTTGGCGGGAGACTTTTTGCTGGCAAAAGCGTCAGAAATTGCCGCTTCGCTCGGCACCGAAGTGGCTGCACTTTTGGCTCGCACCATTGGCCATTTGTGTGCCGGCCAAATTGAAGAACTTCGACATACCTACAACGTGTCCCGCCCTGTCGATGCCTATTTGTCATCAATCGATGGGAAAACTGCTTCTTTGTATGCCACAGCCGCTCGTATTGGTGGCTTAGTAGCTGGTCACGATCGCAGCGTTGTTGACGCCCTCACCAATTACGGCACGGCATACGGAATGGTGTTCCAAATTGTTGACGATGTTCTCGATCTCACAGCTACCGATGAACAATTGGGCAAGCCTGCTGGTCACGACATGGAAGAAGGCGTGTACACACTGCCCGTGCTGCACACACTTGCCGCCGGTGGCACTGCTGCTACCGAATTGCGCTCGGTTCTCGGCAAGCCACTTTCAGAATCTGAACGATTGAAAGTTCTCGACATTGTCCGATCAAACGGTGGCATTGCAACTGCAATTGCTGCTGCAAAATCTTTTGTCGACGATGCTGAACGTGCCTGCGATATTTTGCCAAAGGGCAACACCGTTGATGCAATGCGCGCTGCAGCAGCAGCGCTACTTGCCAGCGTTTCCTAAGGCAGTGGCTGCGGCAACACCGCTAAGAAATGCGCCTTCAACTTTTGGTCCGTTAAATGCGTCGCCTGCAATTGCAAGAGTGCCTGATTCGTGAAGCCAATATGCCTCGGGCCACACACTTTCAGGTGTAGCAAATCGCCACTTCTTTACTTCGCGGTGCACGATGAGTGCGCCATTGATCCATGGTTGTGCTGCATCTAAAAGTGCCGCACCAATTTCTTCCGTGGGAAGGTCAAAATGCTGTGCGCTCCATGCAGGGTTTGCATGGAAGGTGAGTGCAGTTGCATCGCAAATTCCTTTTGAGGAATTGTCACCGATGAAGGAAAACACGTCATCAGGATTTTGCATTCCACCAGGCTGTGCCACCTTATGTGTTGGTGTTGCAAGCGTGACCAACAAGCCAAGCGTGCGTTGGTAGTCAATCTTTCGCAAGTCCGCTGGCATTTCAATGTTCGCTGAAAACATCAACGAAAAAGTTTGTGGCAATGGCGCAGTGAGAAGGACAGCATCGGCCTGATGCTTCTCACCGTCATCAGTGATGACGGTCCAATCGGTGTCATTGCGCACTAGAGAAAAAACAAGTGACGAGGTACGCACATCAAGGTCTTTAGCAAGGTGCTTGGCAATTGATGTCATGCCTTGTGCGCCAACATATCGCGGATGGCCATCTTCGGACTCAAAACCGCGACACCATTCACGAACAATCCCAGCGTCTAGCCATTCGTCAACACGTGCACGCAACTCTTGGGATCGAACTGTAAAAAATTGCGCACCGTGATCAAAGGTTGCATTGCCAGCTCTGCGTGTTGCGAGGCGGCCACCTACTCCACGACCTTTATCGAATACCACAACAGAGTGGCCCTGTTTAGTGAGTTCATGTGCTGCACTGAGCCCGGAAAGACCAGCACCAACAACTACAACACGCATGATGCGCTACACCGCTACTGCTGCGGCATGCCCGTGTGGAACAAATGCTTTTTCAGCGCGACGCAAGAAGTCAATGAGTATGCGATTGAAGGTAGATGCATGTTCAATATGCAAACCATGTGCACCACCACTGATGATGACTAGTTCTGCAGTAGGAATCATTGATGCAATTTCTTCAGCATCACCACGGGGTGTGAGCACGTCTTGATTTCCCACCACAACCATTGCAGGGCAGGTGATGTTGGAAAGTTCGCTGCTCATGTGCTCATCGTCAGTGGCAAGAATTGCCTTGATTTGCGACACGAATGCATCAGGTGGGTTGAACAACTGCAATGGACCCATCCAACCAAGTGCAGGAAGGAGTCGGCGAAATGATCGTGGACCAATCATCCAACGTGCGGCTTCTTTGCCCACTGCATTCATGCCATCTTTTTCGGCAACTTCGGCCCATGAATTCAATAGTTCCGCGCGCCATTCATGATTGCGGCATGCGGTAGCAACAAGGGTAAGTGAACGTGTGCGCTGCGGATACTTCAACGCAATGATTTGGCTAATAGCGCCGCCCATTGAAAGCCCAACAATGTGCGCTGTTTCTATGTTTGCTGCATCAAGAACAGCGATTGCATCGTCAGCCATTTGCTCAAGGTTGTAGGTGCCTTCTGGCTTGTCGCTGCGACCTGCGCCACGATTATCGAATGCAATAGTTTTGTTGTGTAGCGCCAATGCAGCGCGTTGAAGGTTCCATGAATTCTTTTCAGCACCTAAGCCCTGCACTAACAACACAGGCGCGCGCCAAGGAAGCCCAGTGACTTCAAAGTGAATTCGCGCACCGTCAGAAGCAATTGCGTACGGCATTAGGCCACCTGCATCTTTGCGGGAATGCGTTCAATACTGGGCCATTCGTACAAGTTGCGCACTACTTCAGTAGTGGAGTGTCGAGGTGCAAAACGCAAGAGGTGAGCTGCTTCATTTGACGCTGCAAGTCGTCCGTGTTGAATGAGGTCTGCAACATGGTCGGGCATAGGTGCGCCGGCAACAGACGATGCGTTCTTTGCTAACCACCACGCCGGTCCAAATGAAGGCAATGGCATTCGACGGCCAAGAGTGGTGGCGCGCAACATGCTGATGGCGCCGTTAGCAACAATGTTTGCAACTCCATCTGCATCACGCTGTGCCCCCAACATGAATGCTGTTGCTGCATCATGATCTTCCACCACAGTGAAGATGGGGTTACCGAGGCCGTAATACGGAATAGCTGGTAACCGCAAGAGTCTGCCTAACGGACTTGGAACGTGTGCACCGAGAACGGGAGCAAGACGAAGTGTGCATACATTGACGCCGCGAGACGTGCGTAAATCGGTGGCACGTTCTTCAATGTTTTCGCACATGCGTCCGTACACGGTGTTTGGTGCAACGGGAGTTGATTCCACAGCGATATCGGGTGAGTAAGTACCGCGTCCGTAAATTTCAATGCCGCTGCGCACCACAACAGTTTCGAGTGACTCTGCTTGATGGGCAGCATCGAAGACTGCTTTTGCAACTAGCTCGGTACACGACTGTGCATCTGCTGTACCCAACCGTGCATCGGGTTCCCACACACCAACGTGCAACAACACGTGTGGATTGAAATCTTGAATGAGCGAAGCAATACGGTCATGCTCGTTGGGGCTGACCCGAACAAATTGTGAACGCGTGAGCAGTCGTCGTGGAGGGTCAACGTCGAATCCAAGAATGTCGCCAGCCCATTCAGTGCGCTCGGCCATTGATGCAACAAGTGAACCCAGTTCACCACCCATTCCGGTGATGAGTACGCGACGCCCTTTCATGCTTTAGACCGTAGCCATGTAGGTGGATGTACCTAGCGAAGAGTGTGGACGTTGAGAATAAGTTCGCGTGCCCATGTATCCAACTGTCGACCACCAATGCGTTCGGTGATGATGATGGCTTGTGAAGGGTCGTCCACCATTCCGGTCCAGCGAATGTAGCCACCCATGATTCCGAGGATTCGGTCGCCCACCTCTTCGGAATGGATCATGAGCTTCTTATTGGCGCCCAAAAGATCATGAAGTTCCTTATAGAACACACGCAAGAAAGCATCCGTGTCATCGGCTCCGCTGAGGGGACGGTGGCGGTACGGCATATTGAGTTCTTCATATGCGTGCAGGTTGTGGGGCGCGGCAATGATGGAAATCACGGAGTCGAAATGGTTTTCGCGCAGCCAGATGATTTCTTCTTGACGACGAACTCGGCGATGGTTTTCGCCATATCCACCAGGGCGTTCGCAAATGGCGAGACGGTCCTTGATGATCCAAGTGAAGTTGCGAGGGGTGATACCCAAAGCCCATTTTCCACGAAGTTTCGGGGGCATTCGGGTCTCCTTTGCCGGTGAGGCGGTAACGAGGCGAAAAAACGCCGCGTTCAAATTTACCTCAGGTTTTGGATGGAGAGCCTCTGTTTGCTCCGACGAATTTCCCTATTTTCTCCGATATCACAGGCCAAAACGTCGCCGCGGGCCACCGAAAGCACTCTTTCGATGGTGGCGAGGTCGGGAGGGTATGGATTCGCCAACCACAGTCGAATGGCTCGGCGGGCAAGGGGCAGTGGTGCGCTTGCCAGCGCAAGGGCGTCGGTGGGATCAATGTTGCTGGCTAATGAATCGAGCAGGTCGTTGTCGGCTCTCAATACATCGGCGGTGCGAGCTAAGAGAGGTGCTGTATCACGGCGAGAAAGGTTGGCCATCAGTGGCAACAGTTCTGCACGCACACGATTGCGTTGAAAACGAGGGTCAGTATTCGTGCTGTCATTCACAGGAGTGACGCCCATGGCCTCGCACACAGCATGGGTTTCACTACGCCGAACACTGAGCAGTGGGCGAGTGAAGCCGGGCCGCATGGCCCCAAGACCTTGCGATGCCGCACCACGCAAAAGATTAATAAGCAACGTTTCCGCTTGATCGTCTTGTGTGTGACCTGTCATCACATCATGAGGCATTAATGCGTATCGTGCATCACGTGCACGAGCTTCAAGATTTGGGCCATCTTCCACCGCAATCGTGTGCACCAGCAGTTGAATCCCTAATTGCTGTGCGATTGGCGTAATGACATTGACATCAGTGGATGACTCTGCGCGCAGGCCATGGTCAACATGAATTGCTTGAATATCAAGACCGTGTGCGTGTGCAAGAAAGAGAAGCGCTAGTGAATCAGCACCACCCGACACTGCACACGAAACATGTGTTCCGGCAGCAGGAAATGTGCATCGCGACAGAAGGTCTGCGATCAAAGATGAAGTAGGGCCGTCCATAGAAGGAGGCTCCTCGCGTGACGCGGAACTATTTCTGCTTTTGAGCTTGACGCTGGCGACGGTTGGGGTAGCGAGTAGAGCTGACCTTGACGACGTAACCAACGATGCTCTGAATTACTGCACCGATACCGGCGATGAGAAGAATGAGGCCAATCCAGTAGTGCCATACATACGCTGCGAACATGTCTCTAAGCGTAGCCAGTGCGCTAGTTCAGTTGACTATTCCTTGCCTATTCCTCTGGCAGCACATCTTCGCCAAAGCAGTTGACGAGACGGGCAAGAAAGCCCTCTGGGAGGTCTTCTTTCTGGGCTTTGAAGCGAATAATTTCGCGTAATTCCGCGTGGAATTCATATGCACCTTGGCAGTCGACGCATTCAGTGAGATGGCTCATGATTTCCGAGACGCGGGCATCGGGCAACTCGGTATCAAGGAATGTCTCGAGTTCTTTCAGCGTTTCTTGGCAGTTTGGCATGACAGCTATTTCAATCCAGTTGGTTATTTGTCAGTAGGGGCTTCAAGAAGGGTTTCATTAATGATTCCCCGCTCGACGGCGTAGTTGTACAACATCTTTTGCATCAGTTTTCTTCCCCGGTGCAGGCGTGACATCACAGTCCCCATAGGGGTTTCCAGCATTTCGGCGATTTCTTTGTAGGAAAACCCTTCAACGTCGGACAGCAGGACGGGAAGAAGGAATTGCTCGGGCAATTCTTCAAGAGCTTGTTTCACTTCATCGTCGGTGAACAATGTCATTAGTTGGTCTTCGGCCGATGCGTTCATCTGTGACGGGTCAACGGCGCCCATGCGGCGGTAGAGAAAAAGTTCTTCTACTTCGTCAAGTTCTGTTTCTTGAGGACGACGTTGTTTTGCGTTGTACTTGTTGATGTAGGTGTTTGTCATGATGCGAAACAGCCACGCGCGCAAGTTTGTTCCTTCTTGGAAGGTGTGAAAACTACGCCAACCCTTGAGGAGAGTTTCTTGCACTAAATCCTCAGCATCAGCACGATTGCGGGTCATTCGCAATGCAGAAGAATATAACTGCGGTGCGTATTGCATTGCGTCAGCAATGAAGTCGTCTTGTGCCCCCACGATGATGCGCGAACTTTAGTGCCGACGCTTCTTGGCGCGAACGGCATCTTCAATTGTTGTATCAACTGCATTGGAGAAGCGCTCGAGAAATTCAACAAGTTGTTCGCGTTCTTCTTCAGAGAATGCATTCATGACAGAGAAAATAATTTCTCGTCGGCGAGCTTGTACTTCACCATGAATGCGACGACCACGTTCTGTGGCTGCAATGGTGACAATGCGGCCATCGCCATCGTGTGCAACGCGCTCAGCCAAGTTGTCTTTGATGAGTCGTTGTACTGCACGAGTTGCTGTGCTGGGGTCGATACGTAAGTGATCGGCAAGGTCTCCCATGCGACACGACTCAACAGTGACAAGAAGATCGAGCGCATCCATTTGTCCGGGCTCAATGGCACTGCCACCAACACCGAAAATTACGTCGCGTAAGTTACCTGTGTTTGAGCCGCGGCGAATTTCTCTCCATGCTCGGCCCAGTCGTCCGACAAGGGCTAAACCAACATCGTTGATCGGTTCATTCTGAGACTCAGTCAATGCCATGCACTCACTAGGGTAATGCCATGACAGACGATGCCGCAGGTCAAGGTCCACCCCAAACACCCCTTGAAATGCTGGGCATTATGGCCACACAGCAGACTTCGGTCACCCCTACGCTTCGGCATTTAGAGATGTATACGCAGCGAGGCCTTCTCACTCTGTTTTGGCATGAACCGCATGGCGTAGCGCAACCCGTTGGCGTGGTGATGGTGGGAGGCGCCATGGGTGGAACCCTTGGACCAGGCGAAGGCTTGTATCACCAGTGGGGTCAGGCCCTCGCCGAAATGGGAGTTCCATCAATTCGGTTGAGTTACCGCAAGCCCAATGATTTGGATTCCTGTTGTGTCGACACCGCAGCAGCCGTGCAGATGTTGGTGGGAAGTGGCGCCGACAAAGTAGTGCTCATGGGCCACAGTTTTGGCGGTGC
>CANFIM010000034.1 GCA_947447175.1 Acidimicrobiaceae bacterium
CGCAGAAGTGGCGACCAGGTCAGTTGGGCCTAGAAGTAATTGGTGATGCTGCACGTGGCACAGGTGCTGGTCCATCTCTCGAAGGAACCATTGTCCGTTCGTCGGCAACAGCTATTGCTTGCGCTGCCGGAACTTCGCTGGGTCGAGAATCGGCAATTTTGGAAACGAGCGGTGCGTTTGGAGCATTTGTTGGAAAACGGTTGTGGGGTCTCGGACCATCAATCGCAGCAGGTGGAATCGCTGCTGCATTTGCTGCTGCATATCACGCGCCATTTGGTGCGGTTCTTTACGTTGGTGAACATCTCAAAATTTTCGGCCATCGTCGTGCGATGGCGTATGCAGCCATCGCTTCTGCATTCTCGAACTATCTAACCGTTCATTACCTGGGCGGTCATCCGATCTTCTACACAATGTCGGGCCACTGGACACTCGGTGGCATTGCAATCGCAGGACTCGTTGCAACATTGCCGGCACTCATCGGTGCGCGATCTTTTCTGCGTCTACGTGAATACTTGCCAAAAGCACGTCTCGTACTCAAGTATCCGAAGTTGTCGCTAGTCGTTTCTGTGGCCACTTCCGCACTGCTCGTTTCGTGGTTTCCAGAATCTGCAGGAAATGGCATGGAAGCCATTCGACTTATTGCGACACCAGGTGGAGTCACGATCGCCATTGCATTGATTCTTGCTATTGCGCGTGCGGTTGCCGTTGCTGCAACAGTGAATGCAAAAGCGCCTGGTGGGGTGTTTGCACCCACCCTGGCAGTCTCTGCTGGGTGGGGTCTTGCGGCCTACATGATTTTGGAAAAGTTAGGGCTTCCTCTTGGGGGGACGCACCAAGAAGTCATGGTCATCTCCATGACCATTGGTGTGGCTGTGGGGCTCCACGCGCCATGGCTTGCAGCCGTTGTCATTGCTGAAATGTCGGGCCATATGGGGCTTTTGCCCGTGTGCATGGTGGCCGCTTATATGAGCCACCTTCTGGTGCACGGGCTCGATCGATTCGATCGTTCGCACAATGTTGCAGTGCCCGAGGAGATGCACGACGAAGACGCCTAATACAGTGTCAATGTCGGCCTGGGCCGGCAGAACTGTACGGGGGAGTGCGATGCGCAGTGTGTCGTTAAATGCGCCAGAACTTCAATTCGTTGGAGCGCAAGATATTGAAGTGGGAAAGCGCGGAGTAACTCCTCGCCGCCTTCCGGCATGGACCCGCGAACAATTCAACGTGCCCGCTATGGATCTCATGGTGTCAATGCCGTCGGGTGTTCGCATTCGATTCGACACGAATGCTGACAGTGTTTCGATTACAGCTGAAGTCACAAGCATCACCTACCAAGGTGCTTTGCCACGCCTCACACAGTTTGCAGTGACATCTCAAGGAGTGGTCGGCGAAACAATTCCGGTGAAAGCACCGCATTACTTCTTGCTCGACCGATTTGATCCGACAAAAGTTGAGTTTGTAGAAGGCGAGACAGCCATCGCAACTTTTCACAATTTGGGTACTCATGAAAAGACCATCGAAATCTGGCTTCCGCAGAATGCTCGCGTTGAAGTTGTCGATGTAGGAATTTCTGATGGCGCGACATTTTCGCGCAGTGCAACACCGGCGATTCCACGATGGGTGCATTACGGCAGTTCCATCTCTCATTGCATGGAAGCCGATGAACCAACTGGTGTATGGCCCGCAGTTGCTGCTCGTTTGTCAAACGCTGAACTCACCAGTTTTGGTTTTGCTGGGCAGTGTCAACTTGATCAATACGTTGCGCGCACAGTACGCGATATGCCGCTTGACATTTTCACAATGAAGGTGGGTATCAATGTGGTGAATATTGATTCAATGCGTGAGCGCACTTTTGCGCCTGCTCTGCATGGCTTCCTCGACACAGTTCGTGACGGGCATCCCGATGCACCAATTTGCGTGATTTCCCCCATCTATTGTTTGTCAGCGGAGACCAAACCAGGGCCCACTCTGCCAGGCGAAGATGGAAAGTACTTCACGCTCAATCGTTCTGCCTCCGAAGCTTTTGGCAGCATGTCATTGACTCGCATGCGCGCAGTGATTCAAGAAGTGGTGGACCGCCGAATCGCAGGTGGCGACAAGAATTTGAGTTATCACAACGGCCTGGAAATTTTCGGTGAAGCAGATGCTGGCGATATGCCCGATGACTTGCACCCTAACTCTGCTGGATATCTACGCATGGGTCACCGTTTTCACGAGCAAGTTCTTTCCGGGCTCGTTCAGAAAGTCTCATAAAGGAGAAGTACATGTCTTCAGTTTTTGTTTTGGGTGGATACCAAACTGACTTTGCACGTGCGTATGCACGTGAGGGTCTCGATATTTCGCACATGATGCGCGAATCAATTGAAGGTGCACTTGCTGATGCAAAAATCGACGCCACTGAAATTGAAACTATTCACGTGGGCAACGCGTTCTCTGAATTGCAACGCCAACAGGGCCATCTTGGGTCAATGGCAGCCCAGGTAGTCCCCGAGTTATGGGGCGTTCCTGCAATGCGACATGAAGGTGCGTGCGCATCGTCATCACTTGCTGTGTTGTCCGCAATGTCAGAGTTGGAAGCGGGGCGATACGACATTGCACTAGTCATAGGTGCAGAAGAACAGAAGGCATTGCCCGGAGATCAATCCTCAAAGAATCAGAATGCTGCAGCATGGCAAGGGCATGAAGGCATTGATTGCACATTCATGTGGCCCGCTGTATTTGGGTTGCTTGCCGAGGAATACAACTATCGCTACGGCCTTGATCGTCAGTATCTGAACCGCATCTCTGAAATTAACTACGGCAATGCGAAGCGAAATCCTCTGGCGCAAACTCGTGAATGGAAGTTCACCGAACAAAGTTTTACTGATGATGACATTGCGAACCCCATCATTGAACCTGGTACCCGCCGTCAAGATTGCGGACAAATTACTGATGGTTCGGTATCTCTGGTGTTGTGCTCTGACAGGTTCATTGAGAAGTACCTGGCACGTACTGGTCAATCACGAGGTGACGTGCCACAAATTCTTGGATGGGGACATCAGAATGCGGGCATCAAGTTCCTTGACAAACTTGATCGCAGCAAAGATGAAGAACTCATTTTCCCTCACGTGCGCAACACCATTTCCCATGCCTTTCGCCGAGCTGGCGTGCTTGACGTGATGACGCTTGATGGCATTGAAACCCACGATTGTTTCTCTGCAACTGAATACATGGCTATCGACCACTTCGGCATTACGGCCCCAGGTGAATCATGGAAAGCCGTTGAAAGCGGACTGATTGAGCCAACGGGTGATTTGCCTGTTAACCCCAGTGGCGGTCTTATTGGCGGCGGACACCCGGTTGGCGCAACAGGCGCCCGCATGTTGTTCGATGCTTCAAAACAAGTACGAGGAATCGCTGGCGATGTACAGGTAGACAACGCGAAAACTTTTGCCACTCTCAACATTGGCGGTTCGTTATCAACAGTGGCCAGTTTTGTGGTGGGCGTGCGCGATTGATTTCTTTGCTTCATGAATGAGGCAGCAAACGAACTAGTTTCTATGTACTGCTACATGCATCTACACGGAGGCAACCATGGAAATTCTGACCGAACTTGTTGGCAACACACTTATCGTCACCCTTAATCGCCCAGAGGCAGGCAATGCCCTCAACGGTGCTTTGAGTGGGGGATTATCCGATGCCCTGGAAGCCGCTGGTGAGAATCCAGATGTTCGCGCCATTGTTGTTACTGGTGCTGGCGAGAAAATCTTTTGTGCAGGGATGGATCTCAAGGCGTTCGCTGCTGGCGAAGACCTTGCAAAAATTGGCAAAGGATTCGCAGCTCTTCGTGCATGCAAGAAGCCATTGATTGCTGCAGTGAATGGCCATGCGTTAGCTGGTGGCTTTGAAGTAGTGATGATGTGTGACCTCATCGTTTCCGTTGATGCGGCACGTTTTGGTATTCCTGAAGTGAAGCGCGGTTTGTTTGCTGCAGGTGGTGGTGTTCGTTTGCCGGCTCGTATTCCATTGGCCGTCGCCATGGAAATGGGTCTCACCGGAGATCCGATTGATGCCAACCGTGCGCAAACACTCGGATTGATTAACCAAGTGGTGCCAGCGGCTGAATTGAAAGATGCAGCGCTTGCGCTTGCTGCTCGTGTAACTGCGAATGGTCCGCTTGCTGTGCAAGCAACAAAGCAACTCATGCTTGACGAAATCGGTAACGGCAACCCGCAACTTCTTGGTGAACTTCAAAAGACCGTCTTCAGCAGCGAAGATGCAAAAGAAGGCTCAACGGCGTTTGCACAAAAGCGTGCACCGGAGTGGAAGGGTCGCTAGACCGCACACTTATGGAGAATACTTCGAAGCCTTCGGGGCAATTCTCTGAACTAATTGCCATTCCCGCATTCCGCAAGTTTTTTGCTGCACGTGTGGTGAGTAACTTCGGCAATGGCATGTCGCCTATTGCGTTGGCGTTTGGGGTGTTGTCATTGCCAGGTGGCAATGCCGGTTCATTGAGTCTTGTCACCACTGCGCACATGGTGCCGTTGATTGCATTCATGTTGATCGGTGGGGTAGTGGCTGATCGTTTTGGCCGTGCTCGCCTTGTTGGTCTGACGGACATTTTTGGCAGTGTGTTTACGGGCATCAGTGCGATTGCGTTCCTCACGCATCATGCGTCAATTCCGTTGTTGTGCTTCAACGGATTCATGTTCGGAATTTTGAATTCTTTGTGGTATCCAGCGTTCAGTGGGCTTGCACCACAAATTGTTCCTGCTCGACTATTGCAATCAGCCAATGCAATCCTCGGAACTGGGGCAAACCTTGCGTTGACGTTGGGTTCCGCTATTGCCGGAGTGCTTGTTGCTACTGCAGGTTCAGGTTGGGGTCTCCTCATCGACGCATTGTCGTTCTTAGTCGCGGGCGTGATCGTGCTATCAATGCGTCACCTCGACGCAGAACCAGAATCAACTGAGACACGTTCGTCAATGGTTGCTCAATTGAAAGAAGGTTGGGTTGAGGTGCGAACGCGCCGGTGGTTCATGATCGTCGTCGGATGTGCTGCGTTCTTTCATCTCAGCTTTGAAGGATTTTTCGGCGTTATTGCGCCAGTGCAAGCAAAAGCTGCGCTTGATGGCGCTCGTTCAATGGGTTACATGATGACCGGTTGGGGATTGGGCGGATTAGCCGGCACATTGATTGCATATCGGGTTCGTCCAAAACGTCAATTGCTTCTTGCAGTAGGCGTGATGCCGTTACTCACTCTGTGGATGTTCGGTATGGCGATTCCATTACCAATATCTGCGTTGGTCTTCTTTGCGTTTTTGGGTGGAATTGCCATCGACATGATGTGGGCCAATTGGCTCACCACATTGCAAACACAAATTCCGGAAGAGGCCATGTCTCGTGTGGGCGCATACGACGCTTTTGGCTCCATGGTGTTTGCACCCGTTGGGCTTTTTGTTGCTGGGCCACTCACGCAGTTGGTTGGTCCGCGAACGGCACTCATAGCAACAGGGTCACTGGCTCTGGTTGCAGCACTCACTCCGTTGCTTTCGCGCGAGGTTCGACACCTCGAACGCCGCGAAGTGTATTTCGGTAGCGAAACCTGACGAATTTAGGCGCGCACAAGGCGGCCCGGGCGGGCACCTGTATCTGCGCCATCACGACGAGTGACGACACCCTTCACAATTGTGGCCACATAACCATCTGCTGATTGCAGAAGTCGTCGGCCACCCGCGGGAAGATCATCTGCTTCATGGGGTGGGTTAATTCGCAGGTTTTCAAAATCAATGATGTTGAGATCGGCGCGCTTGCCAGCCGCGATTGCGCCACGGTCGTGAAGCCCGAGCACATCGGCAGTTTCTGATGTTTGCAAACGCACGGCTTCTTCCACGCTGATCTTCTTGCCGCGTGTGCGATCTCGTGCCCAGTGTGTCAATAAGTATGTGGGAATAGAGGCATCGCAAATCATGCGAACGTGTGCGCCACCATCGGCCAATCCGTTAATCGCTACTGGGTTCGTGAGCATGTCGTAGATGACATCATGGTTTTCACCCACGTAGTTGAGTGTGGGGAACATGAGGAATGCCGTGCCGCCATTTTCATTCAGCAAGTCATAGAACATCTCGTGTGTGGATACTCCGGCATTGTCAGCAAGTGCTTTCACTGACATGTCAGGTGTTGGTTCGTAATCGGTGCCATCACCCATGGCATACACAAGTTGTGGAATTTGTCCGAGGCGAATTCCGAGACCGTCGAATTGCACGTTCATGTCCACCGGAAGGTCTTCCTCGGCGAGAATTTGTGCACGCACATCTTCTCGTGCAAGTTCTGCACGCAGTTCAGCCATCGTGAGTTCATCAGCCAATTTGATGAATGTAGGGCGTTTGGAGAAGGGGTGATATCCAGCCCAGCCCACCATCATTCCGAATGGGCGAGCAGCAACCTGTGGGCGCAAGAATCCGCCCTTCTTCACGATCTCAGAGGAGTAATCAAGTGCCTCTTTCCATGTGTTGGGCATGGTGGCATATTGCAGCAAGAGGTACGTGACTTTGAGTTGAGTGTTGAGCGCCATGTCGCCCATCCACTTCACTTCTTCCATCAGGCTCATCGTTGGCTGAGTCTCATCGCCACTAGGCAAAACCTCGGGTGCAATTTCAAAGATGCCGCCGCCTGCTGATTCAAGCGCACGCGCCATCGCGAAGAGTTCTTCTTGGCTTGCAAATGTTCCTGGTACGGGTTGACCGTCTTTTGCTTTGTGGCCCATGGTGCGACTGGTGGAGAAACCAACAGCGCCTGCCTTGCGTGCTTCGGCAACAATGCGTGCCATTTCTGCAATGTCTTCAGCAGTTGCATCTTCGTTGCGCGCACCACGATCGCCCATCACGTATCCACGTACGGCACCGTGGGGTACATAGGCGGCAACGTCAACTGCGTAACGACGCGAATCAATCGCATCGAGGTATTCAGGGAATGTTTCCCACTCCCAATTAATGCCTTCATGAAGTGCTGTGCCCGGAATGTCTTCCACGCCTTCCATGAGTTGCACAAGCCACTCTTCGCGACCGGGACGTACCGGTGCAAAGCCAACACCGCAGTTACCCACAACAACTGTGGTGACGCCGTGTCCGCTGGAAGGTTCAAGCAAGGTATCCCAACTCACTTGGCCGTCGTAGTGAGTGTGAATATCGATGAAACCGGGCGTCACCAATTTTCCTGTGGCATTAATTTCTTCGGCAGCTTCGCCAACAATGGTTGCGGCCACTTCGGTGATAGCGCCATTCACAATTCCAATATCGCCTGTGAAGCGAGCAGCCCCCGTGCCATCGACAATTGTTCCCCCGCGAATGATGATGTCAAACATGACGAACCCCCTCAAATGGGCAGATTAGTTCACTTGTGAGGTGAGCCCAACAGGCGGGTCATCATCTGCGGACTAACTAACAAGCCAGTCGCGAACCTAGTATCAGGAGAGAACTCTTGGGGAGGTTGATCATGACAATGACAGCAGAGAACACCACATCGAAGAACCAAGCCACAGAACACTTCGACGTGTTGATTGTTGGCGCAGGCATCTCCGGCATCGGCTCGGCGTATCACTTGCAAGAACAGTGCCCTGAGCGCACATTTGTCGTCCTCGAAACCTATGAATCTTTTGGCGGCACATGGCATATGCACACGTACCCCGGCGTTCGCTCAGACAGTGACCTGTATACATTCGGCTACCGCTTCAAGCCATGGGTGGGTACACCAATTGCCTCTTCCGCCGAGATCAAGAAGTACATGGGTGAGGTCATTAAAGAAGCTGATCTTGACCGACACATTCGTTACCGCCACCGCATCACTGGGGCTTCATGGTCGAGCTTGGAAAATCGCTGGACAGTTGATGTCACTCGTTTAGAAACAAACGAACAATTCCAAATCACCACCAACTTCTTGTGGATGTGCCAGGGCTATTACAAGCACTCGCAGGGTTACACGCCTGAGTGGCCCAACATGGATTCGTACAAGGGCCGTATTGTGCACCCGCAAACCTGGCCACAAGACCTGGATTACGCAAACAAAAAAGTTCTCGTGATCGGATCGGGAGCCACTGCAGCAACATTGGTTCCAGCAATGGCGCAAACGGCAGAACATGTCACTGTGCTGCAGCGTTCACCAACGTATTTCGTACCCGGCCGTAATGTGAACGATCTTGCAGACACGTTGCGTCAGCTTGAGATCAAAGAAGAATGGGTGCACGAAATTGTGCGTCGCAAAACATTGTTCGACCAGCAGCAAATTACGGTTGCGGCCGTGGAGCACCCCGAAGTAGTGAAGGATCTGCTGCTTGGCGGTGTAAAGGAACTCTTGCCAGAGGGTTACGACATGAAGCACTTCACTCCGAAGTACCGCCCATGGCAACAACGCATTGCGTTTGTTCCCGATGGCGACTTGTTTGCAGGAATTCGCGAAGGTAAAGCCAGCATGGTCACCGACGAAATCGAAACGTTTACAGCAACTGGTGTTCGCACCAAGGGCGGCGTGGACATTGAAGCAGACATCGTTGTCACTGCCACTGGTTTTCACCTGAGTGTGTTGGGAGATATTCCGTTTGCAGTTGACGGCAAGCCTGTTGATTGGGCACAAACAGTGACCTATCGCGGAATGATGTTCACCGGCGTTCCAAACCTCGCATGGGTGTTCGGTTACTTCCGTGCCAGTTGGACATTGCGCGTTGACCTTATGGGTGACTTTGTTGCGCGACTTTTCAAGTTGATGGACTCGAAGGGCGCGAAGAGAGTGACTCCGAAGTTGCGCGATGTGGAAGACAAGGACATGGAAGTTGGTGCGTGGATTGACCCCAACAACTTCAACCCGAACTATCTCGTTCGTAGCCAACACCTCATGCCGAAGTCAGGCAACAAGCCTGAGTGGATGCACGACCAGGATTACTGGAAAGAGAAAGATCTTCTTCCTGCAGCAAATCTTGAAGACGGTTGCTTAATTTTCGAGTCGTGAGATAGTCGTCACTTTTGACGACGTCATCTGTGCAGCACCGATTGCTGCAACCAAACACCCGATGCCTGCAATGAAAAATGCAGATTGGTATGAGCCTGTGCTGTCACGCAAATAGCCAGCACCCCAAGCGGCAACTGCGCCGCCTACTTGGTGGCCAAAGAACACCCATCCGTACACCAACGGACCGCGTTGTGGACCGAAGCGACGTATGCACAGCAACACGGTGGGTGGCACTGTGGCAACCCAATCAAGCCCGTAGAACACCATGAAGCCCGCAAGCCCGCCGCCACCACGCGTGAGTGCGGGGTCGAGGAACATGAGACTGATACCGCGTAACGCGTAATACGCAATCAACAGTTTCGCTGGGTCATATTTGTCGGTAAGCCAACCGCTGAAGATGGTGCCAAGCACGTCGAACCCACCAATAAGCGCAAGATACCCAGCTGCAGTTGCAGCAACGATTGCGTGGTCGCCGGCCGCCGACAAGAAGTGTGTTTGCACAAGGCCTGTGGTGGAGAGACCACATACGAAGAACGAACCCCACAACAACCAGAAGATGTTGTCGTTGACGGCCTCACGCAGTGCAGAGAATGCCGCATTCACTGGATTCGTGAGTGGAAGTGGTGCAATGAAGTCTTCATCAGCGCCATATGGCAGCAAGCCCATGTCGGCGGGGGAGTTGCGCATAAAGATCAACACCACGGGGATGACAGCCAATGCCGAACACCCAATAGTGATGCCAACGGTTCGCCATCCGTGATGATCGGCAAGTCGCGTCAGAAGAGGCAGGAATACCAATTGTCCGCTGGCTGTTGCCGCAGTGAGCGTGCCGGTTACAAGACCTCGTCGCTTTACGAACCAGCGCGATGCAACTGTTGATGCAAACACGGTGGCCATAGAGCCAGAGCCAGCACCCACCACAACACCCCATAAGAGGAATAGTTGCCATACGTGCGTCATTTGTGTGGTGAGAAGTGCACCAGTGCTGATGACCGCGAGAGCTGCCACGGTGACACGGCGCAGACCAAATCGCAATTGCAGGGCGGCTGCAAATGGACCCATCAGACCGAACAACAAAACATTGATGCTCACGGCGGTGCCAACGGTGCCGCGACTCCACCCGAATTCGTCGTGCAATGGGTCCATCAGCACGCTGGGCGTTGAACGAAATCCGGCTGCTCCGAGGAGCACAACGAAAGCTGCGGCGAAGATTACCCACGCATAGTGAACGCGAGTGCGGGTGGGTGGCTCAACTATTTGCACAAAGGCAAGTTAGTTCACTTTTTGTTGAGCGCTGCGATTAATTCGTTGATCTTTGCTTCAAGAGCACGAATTTGGTCGGCAGTTGATTGCGCATCTTTTGGCGAAATGAGAATTTGTCCAGATGCTGCAAGAACCGCATGGCTGACATCGTTGAGACCTTGTAACCCTGCGGCTTGAGCTGCTTGCAAGAGGTCTTCTTCAGTGAGTCGCTGGCGTCGAAGAATGCGATGGTTGATGAGCCCGTGCGTAATGAGGTCGATAGGTCGACCAATCACAATGTTGTGAATGCGTCGATTACGACTGGCCGCAAGCTCAACAATGCCATTGGCAGTGAACAGGGTGATTGCGCCGATGAGGGCGCCAGATACGGAGTCGTCAACACCGATGATTCCGTTTTGCACTGCGTTGGCAACAGCAAGCAATAATACGAATTGCAAAATATTGCTTTGGCCCAACTCGCGTTGACCGCCAATACGGATAGCGATGAGCAAGAACACATAAATGACTAAAGGTCGGAGAACCTTTTCGAGCACCGATGGGTCGAGGTGAAACATTTGGTGCCACATGTCAGCGCACTACTTCGGAAATGCGGGGCAGATATTTGTTTTCTTGTAATAGCACCAATTACATAGGTTGCCGACGTTCGTGTGGAAGTTGCCAGATGCGCATGCGGCATCAAGATTTTCTTTGGTTTCCACAATGGTGCCTTTGGCAATGGACAATTTCACAGGTGTTGCAGCAAGTTCGTGCTTTGCAGATTGCGTGAGATACAACAATTCCACTTGCGCGGTGGGTACACCGCTTTCTGCTTCAAGCATGAGTGCGTACGCAAGCAACTGAAAGAACTTGTCGTCTTCTGACTTGAAATTCGGATTTGGAATTTTGCCGGTTTTGTAATCGGAAATAATTGCTGAACCTTCATCGTTGAATTGCAAACGATCGATGTAGCCCAACATGCGAACACCTTCAACCTCGGCCTCAACTTTGAATTCCATTTCATCAAGGTCTGTTTCGGTGGGGTCTTCAAGTTTCCAGAGATTTGTCATGTTGCTGAACGCTGCAATCTTGAACGCCTTGATATCGCCCTGAGGCTCTTCAAGCGCCAGAACTTTGGGCTCCCACTCGTTGGCGGTCCACAGTTCGCCAGCCAATTGCTTCAGAGATTCCAACGTGCGGTCTTCAGGTGCAAGGTCGTACAGGTTTTCCAGCACTTCATGCGTGAAGCTGCCGAGATGCATTGCCCATGAGGGTGGTTCTTTTATGTTGTCGAATCGGCCAATCTTGAATTTCATCTGACAATCACGGAACGTGTTGATGGATGAAGCAGAGAGGTATTCAGGAGGCGTAAACACGCTTTCTATCTTTCCATCTCCCTGTGGCAC
>CANFIM010000035.1 GCA_947447175.1 Acidimicrobiaceae bacterium
CCAAACGTTCGCGAAGCCACTGTGGGAATGCTGCACCCGATAACTCGGCCATGCGCTCGACCTGCGCAATATTGGTAACAGGCATGATGCCCGGAATCACTGGCTTGGTGACACCAAGGTCAGCCAGGTCGTTCACCATTGACAAGTAGTGGTCGAGATCGAAAAAGAACTGCGTGACGGCGAAGTCGGCCATCTGAAGTTTTGCGGCCAATAACTTTCGGTCTGTAGCAAGATCTGGTGAGCGCGGGTGCCCCTCGGGGTGTGCAGCTACGCCAATTGACATATCAGCAATTTCACGAAGATGAGAAATGAGGTCGGTAGCGAATGCATAATCGCTCGGGCGAGCATCTTCTTCACTCTTTGGCGGATCACCTGCAAGTGCAAGAACATTTTCAATGCCGGCGCCAACATAGGTTTCGATGATGTCATTGATTTCGGCACGAGTATGCCCCACACATGTGAGGTGAGCCATGGGCGGAATATTTGTTTCCTTACGAACCCACTGCACGGTGTCACGAGTGAACTCACGAGTGGAGCCACCTGCACCGTAGGTGACTGACACGAAAGAAGGACCAAGGGGTTCCAGTTCAGCGATGGTGCGACCAAGCGACAATGAACCTGCGGCAGATTTTGGAGGCGAGAACTCGAACGAAAATGTTCGTCCTGCAGCCAAGAGGTCTCCGATACGCGCCATTTTCTTAGTCTACGACTTGTCTAGTGGCGGAAGTGGCGAGTGCCTGTGAGCACCATGGCAATGCCATGAGTGTTGGCCGCTGCGATTGATTCTTCATCGCGCACACTGCCACCGGGTTGGATAATGGCAGTGACACCCGCAGCGGCCAACTCCTCGACGGTATCGCCGAATGGGAAGAAGGCATCACTAGCAGCGACTGCACCGCGTGAACGTTCGCCGGCGCGACCAATTGCAATGCGCGCAGCATCAACACGGTTAGGTTGACCGCCGCCTACGCCCACCACAGTGCTTCCGTTGGCAAGCACAATTGCGTTGCTCCATGTTGCCGCCACTGTTTGCCACGCAAGCAACAAGCTTTGCCACTCTTCGTCTGAAGGAATACGTGTGGTTGCAACCGAGAAGTCATCAAGCGATTCGCTTGCCTCGTCAACTGACTGGACAAGTAGTCCGCCATCAATAGAACGAACATCAATTGCCATGGAGCCAATGGGTGCAATGGCTTCCAAGATGCGCAAGTTGGGCTTCTCGCACAACACCTCTAATGCTTCTGAAGTAAACGACGGTGCAATCACGACTTCAGTAAATATTTCGCTAATGGCTTTGGCAGTATCGCCATTCACCTCGCCATTCACCGCGATTATTCCGCCGAATGCACTCACCGGATCTGCATTGTGTGCATTGGTGTACGCCTCAAAAATTGTGGGCGCTAGTGCAACACCACACGGGTTTGCGTGCTTCACAACTACTGCAGCAGGTCGATCAAACTTGCTCACCAATTGCCATGCTGCTTCCGTATCAAAAACATTGAGATATGACATCTCTTTGCCATTGAGTTGCACGGCGGAATCCCACCAACTTTCAACGCCAGGCAATCGATAGCGCGCACCCGTTTGATGTGGGTTCTCGCCGTATCGAAGAATCTCTGCACGTTCTGCGACGAGAGTGAGAATTGGTGGCACCGTTGCATCAGCCCGATCTGGTGCCTCTTCTGACAACCACGCTGAAATTGCTGCGTCGTACGCGCTGGTGATGCGGAAAGCCTTTTGCGCCAGCATGCGTCGAGCATTGATGTTGAAGTATTCGCCTTCAATCATCTCCAACACATCGGCATAGTCAGCAGTGTCAACTACAACGCCCACGTGCGCAAAGTTTTTTGCAGCTGCACGCACCATTGCTGGCCCGCCAATATCAATGAGGTCAACACTGGGGTTTGATGTAAACGGATACAAATTCACGACAACGAGGTCAATTCCCTCAATGTCGTTTTGTTTCATTTCATCAACATGCTCAGGCTTCGAACGGTCAGCAAGAATGCCGCCGTGAATCTTCGGATGCAGCGTGACAACTCGATGGTCGAGAATTGGGGCAAGCCCAGTGATCTCAGCAACGTCAGTAACAGGAATTCCTGCAGCAGAAATTGCCGATGCAGTGCCGCCGCTCGAGATCAATGACCACCCGAGTGAATGCAACGCCGAGGCGAACTCGACTATTCCTGTCTTGTCGTAAACGGAAAGTAGTGCGCGTGGCACTTACTTCAGCCCAGCAACGATTTCTGCCATGAGCGAGCCGGCCTCGGTTGGGTTTTGACCCACCTTTACGCCAGCAGCACGCAGTGCGTCCATCTTGCCCTGTGCAGTTCCCTTACCGCCTGACACGATGGCGCCTGCATGGCCCATCTTCTTGCCAGCAGGTGCAGTAACACCAGCAATGTACGCAGACATTGGCTTGGTGACGTTTGCCTTGATGAACTCAGCAGCTTCTTCTTCAGCTGAACCGCCGATTTCACCAATCATGATGATTGCGTGTGTTTCGGGGTCTGCTTGGAATTCGCGCAAGCAATCAATGAACGATGTACCTGGCACTGGGTCGCCACCGATACCGACGCATGTTGATACGCCGATACCGCGCTGCTTCAATTCGTACAGTGCTTGGTATGTGAGTGTTCCAGAACGTGACACGATGCCAACATTTGGTCCTTTTGCAGAAGGAAGCTCAGCAATTTCACCTGCGGTAATTCCAATGTTGCACTTACCCGGGCTAATGATGCCTGGGCAGTTAGGACCAAGCAAACGAACCTTTGGGTAATCACGAACGAGCGTGTTGTACGTGCGTGCTTCGTCTTGTGCAGGAATACCTTCGGTGATGCACACGATGAATGTGATGCCAGCAGCCGCTGCTTCAAGAATTGCTGCAGATGCAGCCTTTGGTGGAACAGTCACGAATGATGCTGTTGCACCTGTTGCGCCTACTGCTTCAGCAACGCTGTTGTACACGGGGATACCTTCAACATCGGTACCGCCCTTTCCTGGTGTAACACCAGCAACAACTTGTGTGCCGTATGCCTTGTTGCGAAGGCCGTGGTACTTACCTTGACCTCCGGTGAGCCCCTGCACGATGACTTTGGTGTTTTGGTCGACGAAAATTGCCATGACGATTGGTCCTTACTTCGCGAGTGCCACGGCGGCCTCTGCGGCCTCGAGCATTGTTGGCTTACTGGTGAGCTTTGACTCCGGAATGCCGGCGTTCTTGAGAATTTCGCGTCCCTCTTCAGCGTTGGTGCCGTCGAGACGAATAACGATTGGCGCGCGCAGATCAACGCGACCAAGAGCTTCAACGATGCCCTTGGCTACTTCTTCACCGCGAGTGATTCCACCGAAGATGTTGATGAAGATGCTCTTCACAGCCTTGTCGGAGTTGATTACTTCAAGTGCACCTGCCATGAGGTCGGCATTGGCGCCGCCGCCGATGTCTAGGAAGTTGGCAGCAGTGCCACCTACTTGGTTCACAACGTCGAGGGTGCTCATTGCAAGACCTGCACCATTGGCGATGATGCCTACTGTGCCTTCAAGACCGATGTACTGAAGACCCTTCTCGCGAGCAAGTTTTTCGCGAGCGTCAAGTTCTTCTGTTGCTTTGAACTCTTCCCATTCTGGGTGACGGAAGTCTGCGTTTGCATCAAGGCTGACCTTGGCATCAAGCGCATGTACTTCGCCAGTTGGCTTCAAGATGAGTGGGTTGATTTCTGCAAGGTCGCAGTCACCTTCCACGAAGCAGCGGTACAGCTTCACAAGAATGTCGGCTACGCCTTGCTGTGCCTTCTCTGGAATCTTTGCGTCAATTGCGGCTTTCATTGCAGCAGCTGCATTGAGACCGTCAACCGGGTCAATGTGCAACATGAGAATTGCAGCAGGATTCGTTGCAGCAACTTCTTCAATTTCCACACCGCCTTCCTTGCTCAACATCAGAAGGTGCTTCTTTGCGCCACGGTCAAGTGTGAAAGATGCGTAGTACTCCTCAGCAATGTCGGATGCGTTTTCTACCCACACGCGCTTGACAACATGGCCCTTAATGTCCATACCCAAAATGTTTCCGGCGTGGGTGCGTACTTCTGCAGCATCGTTTGCCAACTTGATGCCGCCAGCCTTACCGCGTCCGCCCACTTGCACTTGCGCCTTCACCACTACGGGGTATCCAGCTGCATCTGCCGCAGCAACTGCTTCATCAACTGTCACCGCAACGTTGCCACGCGACACGGGGATGTCATAGCGCGCAAAGTACTGCTTGCCTTGGTACTCAAAGAGGTCCATCAGTTAACCCTTACTTTCTTTCGGAGATCTTTATTCGCGATTATCGAGTTCGTCTTCAAGCCATTGACAAATGACTTTCAAAGATGACCCGGGGCCGAACACATTGCCAACGCCTTGTTCACGAAGTGCCCGTGCATCTGCATCGGGAATCACGCCACCACCAAACACGAGCACATCGCCCATGTCGCGATTGCGCAACTCTTCCATCGTGCGAGGGAACAACGTGTTGTGCGCACCAGACAGCAATGACAGACCAACAGCATCTGCATCTTCCTGCAGAACCGTCTCGGCGATCTGTTCAGGGGTCTGATGGAGACCGGTGTAAATGACTTCAAAACCATGGTCGCGCAATGCACGGGTAATGGTTTTTGCACCACGGTCATGACCATCTAGGCCAGGCTTGGCTACTACAACTCGATAGGGGCGCTTCACAGAAGAGAAACCCTACGCCGAATGGGGGATTGGATACCAACCCGCCACAATGGAGGGATGCGCACTCCCCGACTCCGCTCACCGCTTGCCCGTGCAGTTACCCCCGTCGCGGGCGGAATTGTGTTCTTTGTCCTGTTTTTCTTGGGTTTGTGGGCGGCCGCCATCGTTATTAACAATCGGGCAGACCCCACATCGGCAATCAACAACAAAATCTTCGAAGTGGGAAAGGTCACATCAATGGCCAAAGCCGTTGACCAAGACGGGCCCATTCTGTTCCCCGACCTCAAGAGTCCCGACGGCATTCGCTCGGTGGTGCTCGACCACACAGGCACAAATCCGGCTACTGGCTGGCAGGTCTATTACGCATATCCCGCAGACCGAGATGCGTCATGTTTGGCAACACATATTCAGTCAACACGAACGTTCAAAGACTGCGAAGGTCGCACAATCTCTGTGGAGAAACTCATGCCACCGAATGAAGTGCGACCCATTGTGGAGAATCGCAAAACTCTCTACATCGATTTACGCGGTGTTACATCAGCAACAACGTTGCCGTAATTGTTGACTATTTTGCAGCGGTGTTGTCGATAAGACGAGCTGCAAACTCTTCTGCATGAGCGGCCAACTTGCCGCGGTGCAAAGCGAGACCTCCAAGTACTTGTGCGCCACAGGACTCAAGCGCTTGCGCCATGACATCGAGTGACTTGCCAGGGTTCAATGCAAATGTGCAGAACGACACTGCTTGCTTGCCCGCCATTGATGGCAATGCTCGCAAACGATCAACAGCCCACGGAGCCTGACCAACAACGAACAAACCGTGCACCCATGTGCCCACGATGACCGTGTCGGCCTCTTGGATGGAACTGTGGTCTGGTTGCTTCACCGGCGACAGGCCCGTGATGGACCAGCCTTCTTGTTGCAAGTTGGCGGCAATGAGCTCGCCAGCCTTCCATGTATTGCCAGTGAGACTTTCGACGAGGATCGCTGCCTTCATGGAACCAATGCTAGTGGCGCGCGCTTTTGTCGGGTGGTTACGACACCTTGGTGAGCGGTGCGAAGGCCAAGTCGAGGGTTTTGCTGGTGCGATTCGCAAAACGAATAGTGGCTTCAATGGTGTCGCGGCGCTGCTGCAATTCGGTAATGATGCCGTCTCCGTACACGGGGTGCGTGACTTCGTCGCCCACCTTCCAGTCGGCGAACCGAGAAAGGTCTTGCGGTTGTGCAGGCTGGCTGGAGATTCGGTCTGCACGACGAGCACCAAAAGTTCGACCCTCTGGCTCATCATCGTTACGTCGGCGATATGCCGGCACATTCATGTTGTGCCAGTCACCAGGTGTGCGACCGTATGTGCGAGAAGAATCGGTGCCGGAATCAACGGCACCCTGGCGGTCGAACAATTCTTCAGGAATCTCGGCCAAGAATCGCGATGGCGGGTTGTATTGCGACTGTCCGTACAGCATGCGTTGCCAGGCATGAGTGACAAAAAGACGTTCACGCGCACGGGTAAGACCTACGTATGCAAGTCGACGCTCTTCTTCAAGTTCTGCAGGGTCGTCAAGCGCACGGCTGTGCGGGAAGATGCCTTCTTCGCACCCCACAAGGAAAACGCAAGGGAATTCAAGACCTTTGGCCGAGTGCAGTGTCATGAGGACCACCTGGTTCTCGGGACCAAGATCGTCGGTGTCGGCTTGCAATGCAACCTCTTCAAGGAACTCATCAACGCTTGCTTTTTCACGCGTAGATGCAATGAGTTCATTCAAGTTTTCCGAGCGTCCCATTGCTTCTACGGAACCATCTTCGTTGAGTTCGTCAAAGTATCCACTTTGTGTGAGTGCCAACTCGATCAATGCAGCGGGTCCGTCTTCAATGTTTGCGTTCATTTCATCAATGAGCGCTACGAAGGAAGTGATACCGCGCGAAGCTGCACCAGACACCCCGGCCTCAGTACAACGACGCATTGAGTCAACAAACGAAATACCTTCGGAAGCTGCGAACGCATCGAGTTTTCCGATACTGGTATCGCCAATGCCGCGCTTGGGCACATTGAGTACGCGCTTGATGCTGATTTCATCAAGCGTGTTGGCACCAGCTTTCAAATATGCGATGGCGTCTTTGATTTCTTTGCGCTCATAAAACTTGGTGCCACCCACCACTTTGTACGGAATCATTGCTTCACCAAGAATTTGTTCGATGAGATTGCTTTGAGCGTTGGTGCGATACATGATGGCGATTTCGCCCCACATACGATGATTGTCGTCATGTAATTCTTTTGCTGTGTTCGCAATGAAACGCGCTTCGTCGTAACCATCGTTGGCGAAGTAGCGAACAATTTTTGCTCCGCTACCTGATGATGTCCACAAGTCTTTTGGCCGGCGTCCAACGTTTTGTGAAATAACGGCATTAGCTGCGCTGAGAATTGTTTGTGTACTGCGATAGTTCTGCGCGAGCACCACCACTGTTGCCTCACCAAATGCATTTTCAAATTGGTCGATGTTGCGCATATCTGCACCACGGAATTTGTAGATGCTCTGGTCGCTATCGCCCACTACGCACACGTTCTTATGAAGTTGCCCCAACATCAGAACAATGCGGTTTTGTGCTTGGTTGGTGTCTTGGTATTCGTCAATAAGGATGTGTTTGAAACGTTCTTGGTACGTGCGCAAAATTTCGGGGTGCTTTTCAAACAAACGCACAACATTCACCAACAAGTCATCGAAGTCCATGGCTCCGGCTCGCACCATGCGATTTTGATATTCGGTATAGATTTCTGCTTTTTTGCGCGCACTGATGTGTGGCGCAGTATCAAACGCCACAGCTGGCGTGACCAATTCGTTCTTCCACAAACTGATGGATGATTGTGATTCTTTTGAAGGGAACTTCTTTGGGTCGAGACCCATATCGCGAATCACATAACCGATAAGGCGCTTTGAATCACTGGAGTCATAAATTGTGAATTGCTTCGGATAGCCAAGCACCTCAGCGTGCTGACGCAAAATACGCACGCACGTTTTGTGAAACGTAGTGACCCACATGTTGCGTGCAACAGGTCCGACCAATTCGGTGACGCGCTCGCGCATTTCCTCGGCAGCTTTATTGGTGAATGTGATGGCCAAAATTGCTTGGGGGTGCACGCCCTGCGACATGAGCCACGCAACTCGTTGCGTGAGCACACGTGTTTTTCCGGAGCCAGCACCAGCAACCACCAATAGTGGTCCGCCGGGGTGATACACCGCTTCTTCTTGATCGGGATTCAGCGGAAATTCAGACATGGCTCCGCCAGTGTAGAAGCGGGCTGCGTCGCGCGAGTGTTACGCGCGAGCGTTGATGCGGAATGGCAAGTTACGTGGACCGCGCACCTGGCCGGTGCTCCATGTGACTTGCTCTGTGGTGTCCAACTCGAAGTCTGGGAAGCGCTTGAGGAAAACCTCGATAGCGACATTCATTTCCAAACGAGCAAGGTTTGAACCGATGCAACGGTGAATACCGAGGCCGAATGCGGCGTGACGGTTTTCTTCGCGATCGATGACCACTTCTGCAGGATTCGCAAACTGATTCTCGTCACGGTTTGCAGCAGGGAAAGGAAGAAGAACACGGTCTTCTTTCTTCATCTGCACGCCATGGAATTCCATGTCTTCTGTGACCATACGGGCCATGGTGACAGGCGCGTATGCGCGAAGGAATTCTTCAACCGCAGCAGGAATCATTTGTGGATTCTCAACAAGGCGACGACGGTCAACTGCATTGGAAGCAAGGTGCCACAACGATGAACCGATACCGCTCCATGTGGTGTCGATGCCAGCAATGATGAGCAACAAGATGGTGCCGAACACGTGACGTGGAGAAAGCTTCTCGCCGAAGATTTCTGAATTCAACAAGTAGGTGGTGAGATCGTCGCGAGGGTTCTCGATGTGATCTTCGATGTGCTTGGTGAGGTATTCATCCATTGCCATGAATTGCGCCATGCGCTCTTCAGTGCGCTCTGCGCCAATGCCGCCAAGAACCATGTCGACCCAACCGCGGAAACGGTCAGCATCAGCAAGTGGCAAACCAACCATTTGCGCAACCACAAGAACAGGAATGTGCTGTGTGTACTGCACTGCAGCGTCGATCATGTTGACGTCACCCATGTCATCGATGAGTTTGTTACAGATCTCTTCCACTTCTGTGCGCCATGGGTCAATCATCTTTGGAGAGAAAGCTGGCAACAAGATGCGGCGTGCATCTGCGTGGAATGGGGGGTCAGAAGAAATTGGAGGTACGGGCCCGATTGGTGCACCAAGTGCTTCCGGGTCTTCCTTCAAAACTTCGCTTGGCTTCAACTGCTGGACAACAGGTGTGAGGCTGGAGAAGTGCGTGGGGTCGTATGCGATTTCTTTGACGAGATCGTGTGTGAGTGGCAACCACACACCGCCATAACGCTCTGTGTGAGCGATGGGGCAACCTGCTGCTTTGAGGTCATCCCAAATTTGGTGAATGTTGTTGTTGTACTCCGGTGCGCCGTGGTCGAAGTCGGTTGCCCAATCGGTTACTGGGCCGTAAACGGTGTCAGTCATTTCTATTCCTCGATGATGATTGCGAATTCAGGACAGTTGGCAAGCGCGAGGCGTGCCTTATCTTCAAGCGCCGCTGGCACAACGCCATCGTTCAGCTCAAAAGCGTTGCCGAGGTCGTCGACATCGAACAATTCGGGGGCGAGTGCATAGCAACGGTTGTGGCCCTGGCACTTGGATGGATCTACGTGTACGCGCATGCGCCTAGCGTAGACGAGAGGAGAGGATTTTTCACCATGAATGCACCTGACTTTTTTGTCCTGCTTCCCCCATCGGAGGGAAAGGCTGAGGGCGGACAGGCACGCACGAAGTGGACCCCTGATTCTGGGGTGTTCGGCAACTCGCTCGGTGACTATCGCGCCATGGTGGCCAATCGGCTGTCGGCAGTGAAAGGTGGCGACGCAAAACTGTTGGGTGTCAAAGGGGCGCACCTCATTCGTGCCCAAGAAGCCAACCAATCTCTAATGGGCTCCCCCACCTTGCCGGCGTGGCAGCGATACACCGGGGTGGTGTGGGACCACCTCGACCTCGCATCATTTGGTGCGCCCCAACGCACAGCGATTCTTCAGCGCATCTTTGTTCCATCGGGACTCATGGGAATTGTGAGGGCCGACGACCCCGTGCCCGACTACCGGTTGAAGATGGGAGCACGACTCACCCCCTTCGGATTGATGTCAACGTGGTGGCGTGATGACCTCACCGAGGCACTTGTGCTCGCGGCCAAGAAAAAGGTGGTTGTCGATGTACTCCCACAGGAACACCGTTCGGCAATCTCCTTCTCGGAATTACCGCAGCACGTGCAAGTTGATTTGGTGTCAAAGAAGGGGTCCGTGGTCGGCGGCCACAATGCGAAAGCCGCGAAGGGACTACTCGTTCGGCACCTCTTCACATCGGGGCAATCGCTTGAACGCAGTGTTGCTTCCTTTGATCATCCGGAATACACGGCAACCATTTCGAAGTGAATTAGCCCGTGTCCAATGGCTTACAGTGACGCCATGACATCAAAAGACTTGTTCTCACTGGCCGGCCGAACAGCAATCATTACTGGTGGAAGTCGCGGCCTGGGTCGCGAAATGGCGTTGGCGTTTGCAGAGCACGGTGCAGATGTCATCATCGCGAGTCGCAAATTAGAGAACTGTGAAACCGTGGCCAATGAAGTGCGTGCGCTCGGCCGGCGTTCATTGGCTATTGCGTATCACGCTGGATCATGGAATGACGCAGACCGCCTGGCAGCAGAAGCAATCGCCGAGTTTGGTCGCATTGACATATTGGTGAATAACGCAGGCATGTCTCCGCTCTACAAATCACTCACCGATGTCACGGAAGAGTTGTACAACAAAGTTCTCGACGTGAATCTCAAAGGGCCATTTCGTTTGTCGGCCTTGATTGGTGAGCACATGTGTTCTCCCACGTCAGACGGAACAATTGGTGGTGGCTCCATCATCAACGTGTCCTCGATTGCAAGCCATCGACCATCACCCAATGAAGTGGTGTACGGCGCAGCGAAAGCTGCAATCAACAACCTCACAATGGGACTTGCTCGCACCTATGCACCACATGTTCGTGTGAACTGCATTGTTCCGGGGCCATTCCTTACTGACATCTCGAAAGCATGGGACATGGAAATGTTCAACGAGCGCGCAAAGGTTGCGTATTCATTGCAACGTGGTGGCAATCCCGACGAAGTTGTTGGTGCGGCGTTGTATTTTGCGAGCGATGCAAGCAGTTACACCACTGGTGCACTGCTACACATCGACGGCGGACCGCGCTAATTACAAAAGTTTTTCAGCGAAGAAATCAAGCACGCGCTGAACACTTGGCTCATCACGTTGTTCAGTGAGCACACTGTGGTCACTTGGTTTGCTTGACGGAAGTTCAATTGCAATGAGCGCATCACCCAGTAGTGACCGCAATGAACTGAACCTGTCACCCACTAAACGGTCTTGCGTGAATCGAAGTCCGAGTACCTGACATCCATTCGCTGCCCGTTCTGCGATGACAGCTTCATCATCGGGCGACAAGTTGAGATCTGTTCCTCGTGCCTTGCCCACCGCGAACGGAAGCGAAGGCTGTGACAACACAGGTGCAACCATGATGTCGTCGACCATCATGCCCAGCGCAAAGCCACCTGAGAAACACATACCAACGGCACCGACACCTTTGCCACCCACTTCGTTGTGTAACGACCGGGCCAATGCACGTAACCACGCAATGATGGGCGACGTCTGGTTCATGGCAAGCGTGGTGAACTCTTTCGAAATACACACCTTCAACATTGAAGATGCAATGTATTTGCCACTCACTTCACGCCCAGGCGTACCTACCAAATCGGGCATCACCACTGTGAA
>CANFIM010000036.1 GCA_947447175.1 Acidimicrobiaceae bacterium
GCCCAAACCGACGAATGGCGCATCGTACGCATTCTTCACGGCAAGAGCATCGGCAGAGAATTCAGGTTCTTGGCCAGTGAGAATTTTGAACAAACTGTCTTGCGGGGAAACTCGTTGAGTTGACATTGCCATCAACGTGCCCCAGTTGAGTTTTTCGGGAATGTTGTCGCGGAAAATTCCACCGGGAAGGTTTTGTTGAATCCATTGCAGTGCGCCAGCTGAGTATTCGTAGCCTTCATGGTGCAACCACGTGTTCATGATCACGAGTCGCGTAAAGCGTTCAGGCATGGCTGCGTATTGAGCAAGACCTGTTGGACCGCCCCAGTCTTGAACAAACAACGTGACATTCGTGAGGTCAAGCAGTGAAACAAGAGCCGTGAGGTTCGAAGTGTGTCGTGCAATGTTGTACCACTGCGGGTCTGTTGCCTTATCGCTGCGTCCAAAGCCGATGTGATCGGGGGCTATGCATCGGTATCCGGCAGCGACCATTGGGGGAATGATGTAGCGGTAGAGATAACTCCATGTGGGCATGCCGTGCACCATGAGCGCAACGGGTGCGTCACGTGGTCCTTCATCGATGTATGCCATTCGCAGTCCGTTGATGTCAATGAACTGTGGTTCGTATGGAAAGTCGGAAATGGACGCAAAGTTCTCCGCAGGAGTTTGCAGGAAAGGCACGTTGTCGCTGGTGTGAAGCATGTGAGCGACACTACAAAGGCAGGAACGCGTATACGAGGAACAGAGTGTGCTCGATGCTGTTTGCCCTTGTCGCGGGACAGAATCTGATGACAACAAGAGTGAGTAGGATGTGGATTTGTTTGGAATGACATGTTGTGGAATGACATTCCCGAACTCACTCGGGACGAATGGAAAAAGTTCCGCCCAATCCGAACTTCAGATCGTTCACAACATCGTCAATTGTCTTATTTTCGTCAGCGATGGTAGGGCCACGACCAGAACGACCTGTCCAGGGCCCGTGGAGCTCACACAGATACTCCTGTTTCACAATCTCGCCTGAAGCATCAACGTAACTGGCGATGACACGTGCGTCTTTGTTGCACACGATGCAGTCCTTATGACCCACTTTCCAGATGTGCATCCAATGTCGATCGGCGAATACGATGCGCAGGCCATCTTGCCTGAGGTCGTTGAACCCAGGGTCAGAATCTACAGTGTGATTTTCCATGGTGACGGTCTCCTTGTGTTGGAGACATCGTGAGCCCAGATGTTTGCGCAATGCGCCTCATCCCCTTGCGGGAAGCACCGTGGCCGGGTGGCTCGGTTGCTGAATCTCCGTGGGGGAGATCTCTCTTGATGTCTGGTCTGAATGTATCTGCAGGGTGCGTCAAGAATGGTGGTTTACGATTGGGTCATGAGCGGTCATTCATACGAAACCACCGTGGTTATCGATGCAGCGCCTGCACAGGTGTGGGAAGTTCTGAGCAACGTGGAAGCGTGGCCCACTTGGACACCCACCATTACATCGGTGAAAGGTGTCGACGGTTCGGTTCTTGAATGGGGTGCAAAATTCGAAGTGCAACAACCGGGGCTCATGAAGGCTGCATACATTGTCACGGATTTTCAACCCGAAAAATCTTTCACGTGGTACAGCTCGGTTGCGGGTATAAGACTTCTGGCGGGTCATGTACTTGAAGAGACATCCGACGGGAAGACCACAGTGGCCCTCACGTTTGAAATGTCGGGTTTATTTGCGGTTCTGTCTTGGTTGTTAACGAAGAAGAAGATTTGTGAGTTTGTCAATCTGGAGGCTGAGAGTTTGAAGGCGGTATGTGAATGACTGAATTTCATATGACGGCGGTGGGAGTTGTTCGGTCGACGCGCGCAGAAGCCGAGGACGACAATTGGGACGCGGAGACTTCGTCCATTGAGTTGCTGCATCCGTTCGATGAACGGGCGTTGGCAGGTCTGAATGCCTTCAGTCATTGTGTGGTTGTCTATGTCTTCGATCGCGCCACGTGGGATGAATCTCGAATCGCCAGACATCCACGCGGGAACAAGGACTGGCCACTTGTCGGCATCTTTGCGCAGCGTGCAAAAGACCGTCCGAACAGAATTGGCATCACAACATGCCGAATTGTTTCCGTAGAGGGTGCAACGGTTCATGTTGCAGGTCTTGATGCCATCGATGGAACGCCCGTAATTGATATCAAGCCGTATATGGAAGAATTTGGTCCTCGTGGTCAGGTGGCGCAACCTGCTTGGGCCACCGAACTGATGAACTCGTATTGGAGAAAAAGTTGAGTGCAATAAACAAGGGTCGTTTTTCTGCAGATGTCGGCGCAGATGGGAAAGTGTTGTTTCTTATCGGTATGCGCTTCAACCGCTTGTGGCAATTTTGGAAGTGGATTCCTGTGTTTATTGCGATGCCACGTATGTTGATTGAGTTGCAGAAGAATCCGTCATTGGGCCTCGTGGGGAAACCACGCACGTTTCTCTCTGGCCGCACGGTGTTGGTGTGGCAGTACTGGGAATCCTTCGAGAAATTGGCTGAGTATTCGAAGTCAAACCAGAGCGCGCACTTGCCTGCATGGCGCAATTTCAATGCAAAGATTCGCGATAACGGCTCAGTTGGTATTTATCACGAGACATTCATTTTGTCGGACGACAAATTAGAAACTGTCTACGGCAACATGCCCACTTTCGGTTTGGCGAGTGTCACCGGTGTGGTTCCTGCACATCGCCGGGGCCAAACGGCCAAGACGAGACTGACTGGCGCCGAAGAGACGCCTGCAGTCGACCCGTACTAGTTCACTGTTTGGTCATCACGGAGAACAATGCCAAAGTCACTTATCGATCTGCATCTGCAGAAGTTCACGGGCGAGCAGTTGGACTCGCTCGTTGCACTTCGTGACGTGTTGCGTGAACTACTTCCAAATTCAGAAGAGACGATTGCGTGGGGAATGCCAACATTCACAGTTAATGGCAAAAATGTGGCTCACTTTGATGGCTTCAAGAAGCACTGTTCATTCTTCCCAGGAAGTGGTGGGGTGCTGTCGGTGATTGGTGAACTGCCCGCTTGGTGCGAGGTATCAAAGGGGACACTGCGATTTCCTATCGGCAAGAAACTGCCGAAAACCTTGGTGAAGAAGATGGTGAAGGCCCGATTGGCTGAGCTTGCGAAGTAAGAACTGACTACATCAAGTCAGCAATGATGATCTTGGTCATCTGCATCATTGATTGCCACGCAGGTGTTGTTCGACTTGGGTCACTATTGCCAAGAAGTTCGCTCATGTTCGTAGGAATCACCTGCCACGACACGCCGAACTTGTCTTTGCACCATCCGCACTGGCTTTCTTGCCCGCCATCTGCAATGAGTGCATTCCACATGTAGTCGATTTCTTCTTGAGTGTCGCCAAACACTTGGAAAGACGTTGCTTCAGAATGTGGGAATTCTGGTCCACCATTAAGCGCCAAGAATGGTTTGCCGAATAATTCAAACTGCACGGTGAGAACAGAGCCTGCGGGCTTGTATGGGTGATCCTGGTAGTAATCGACGCCTGTAATTTTTGAGTCAGGGAAGATGGATACATAGAGGTCTGCTGCAGCTTGTGCTTCGTTGTCGAACCATAAACACGTGGTGAATCCGGAAATTGCCATGGGTAAAAGGGTACTGACTATGGATTGCCGATGGGTGGGGAAGTAGCGTTTCGCAGATGGAACTCGTTGACACCATCTACAAGCGCATCTCTGTTCGTCAATTCACCAGTGAACCAGTCTCCGATGATGTGATTCGCAAACTGTTGGCCGATGCATCGCGCGCACCTAGTGGCGGCAATGTTCAGCCATGGCGCATTTATGTAGTGAATGGTGAGTCGCTGACAAAAATGCGCGAGTTTCTCGCCACACAACCTCCGGCAGATGAGCCCGAATACCAGATTTACCCTGATGGCCTCTCTGAGCCGTATCGCACTGCGCGATTCCAACTGGGAGAGCAGATGTATGCAACGCTCGGCATCGCCCGAGAAGACAAGGCCGGTCGCCGTGCTCAGTTTGCAAACAACAATGATTTCTTCAACGCGCCCGCGGCAATCTTTTGTTATGTGGATCGTCAAATGAATTCACCGCAGTGGTCAGACTTGGGCATGTTTTTGCAAACGTTGATGTTGCTCGCTGTTGATCAGGGGCTAGGAACCTGCGCCCAAGAGTATTGGTCAGTACGTCACAAGGCAGTCACGGAATTTGTGGGTGCACCAGAAAATGAAATGTTGTTCTGCGGTATGGCATTAGGCCATGTCGATGAATCTGCGCCAGTCAACAGTTTGCGATCGGAACGCTTCAGCGTTGACGAATTCGCAAAGTTTGTTTAGCGTCTAACTCTAGATTGCGCGAGCGTATTCGCTCGTTGGCACGTGGCTGAGGTTGTGCACGATATCTGCAGCTACTTGGTGAATGGGCCGTTGAGAACTGCGGGCAATTGAACGAAGCTCGGCGAAGGCAGTTGGGAAGTCAACCTTCATTCGCTCAGCAAGAATTCCTTTCGCTTGCTCGAGGATGACGCGGCTGTTCAGGGCGCTTTGAAGTTGGCTAACGAGAATTCGGTTCTGCTGTAGTTGGCGAGATTGGTCGATTGACGTGGCTGCAATGTCGGCCATATTTTGCAGCGTAGAAATTGTGAATTCCGAGAGCAAGTGCGTGTGAGCCCCGTGCAGCGTGATGGCTCCGAGAGCCTCGCCCCGTACACGAAGTGGGAAGGCGTAGTCGTATTGAATGGCGGAGTCGTACGCCGTGATGGCGAATTCCGATTGCAACGTTTGCATGCACCGAAAAGCAACTTGCGACGGCGTGGCGAACGAATGTGTTTCTAGGGCCGTACCGGCTGTTGACAAAGCGAGCGACACATCAACCGCAGATGCGAGATCGATGGTAAAGGCTGAGCCAGACGGAAGATCGGAGAGCTCAATGAAGATGGAAACAAGCGCATGAAGGGAATCTTCATTAATTGATTCGCTCAGCACATCCACGATGTCGGCACACATCTCAATAATTTGTTGGTCGCTGTGGTGGAAATTCATAGTTCTCATTTCAATTCGCATTTCGTATTGACACAAGACCTATTTGTACTTGTATGAGTTGTAACGGATTTTCCTACTTTTTATGGTTTGTAGGTTGCGGCCTGAGTGATGTACTTGAAGTAGTTGTCGGCCTTGCTTTCAAACGTGGGGACACTCATGTTGTACACATGGCGAAAACTGGAGAAGAAATCTGCAGTTAATCGCATGTCGGCATAGAGATTGATGAGGTTCTTGATTCCGCCGTAGTTTGCAACCAATAGTTCAAGCGCAATAAGACCTCGAAGATATTCGCAGCCACCGAGAGTCTCATCGGTCACTCGATAATCAAAGGTTCTCTTGTTGCAAGAATTTGGCCACGATGCAAATTTGCGAATACGAATGACATGAAAATTGAGATAGGTCATTCCGTTGGTAGATGCCCGCACTCCAGCCATGCCGCTGATGAGCTCTGCAAAACCTTCACGAAACCACGCAGGTTCGTTGTCGGCAATCAGTCCGTGGGATATGTAGGCGCGAGATACGTGCGCCCATTCGTGTGAAAGTCCACCTATGTTTCGGTCCGCATAAATATATGACGTTGCGGACAACGGGGGTTCTGGCGCAGTTTCCATTGCTGTAGTTAACGATTGCGAACGATTCTTGATGAACAAATATCCGGACAAATTGATAACAATCACTTGACGATTGCAAATGGTTGCTCCCATCAATAAGGCTCCACTGATTGCGTTGAAGTCTGGGTTACAGCCAAGAGAGCGAATCGTATTTGCAATGAAACTTTTTGTTCTTCCAACGATGATTGCTGTCTTACGGAATCCTTCGTCAGGAGCGCTTGCTAAGAGTTCGCCCGCCATGATCATCGACTTGATTCCTAATGCCAAGGTTGGCGAGTCTTTTGCGCCCGGGTCTATGTAAAACACAGCTAGTGAAGTTGAATTTGCGGGATATTTCATCGGTGCAAACGAAGCAATTTGTAAACGCTTTACAACGTCCACTTCAGAGCGTGAAAGCCGTACTTTGATTGGCTTTGGTGCATACCCGTATTTGGGATACACAGTGACAACTTTTGTTGGATTCAGTTGATCAGGCTTTTGATTTTGAATTTGTGCATGCACGCTGCTGGTACTCACGATTGCGACTGCCAAACAAGCGAAAGCTAGAACTACCGATTTCGTATGTGCACTCTTCGCCATGAGGTGACGGTATTGGGTTTTGGTCCACTCATCAGTCGTCAATTGGTATCAGGACAATTGTGTTGTTCGCAAGGACATACGTTCATTCACAACCAATTTCCTTGTCCTTAGTTTGAAGGCGTGTAGCGAATACCTGCACCATCCAAATAGAGGAGCTCATTATGTGGGAAACAACACCGGAGAACTATTGGGAAACCTTCTTGCCAAAGAAGCGAGGGCGTGCACTAACACTTGCAATAGTTGTTGCAGCTTTTGCGGTAATGGCAATTCGATTTGATTCGCCATTGCAAGCTTCCGCAAAGCCGTCTCTCGGCCTTGAGCAGTGTTCAAACTTGACTACTACGTGCGATACTGCCCACTCAGCCAATTGGCAAACTGGCAACCTGGGGTCAAGCAATTCGTTGTACCCAGAAGGAGACTCGGTACCGTTTCGATCAGTCATGTCTGGCTTAACGTCGGGCAAAACGTACTTGGTTTCGTTGGAGTGGGATTCCACCGAAAACGGTGGACATCATGCCTATGACTACATCACTTCCTTCGGCCGCACCGAGACAACGGCTAATCCGTGTGCAGGAATATCTTGTTCTGCCCCGACAAACCTGCTTGCTATTCCCAACGATTCACATGTAACGGGTGCTTCGGTCACTCCGGTTGCTGGTCAATCGTTCACGGTGTTTGGCGGTTCATTCCCCGCGAGCGGATCAACAGTGAGTAACTCGGGAGATCTCTGCGGAAGTGCAACGTGCTCAATTCCTGCGAATCCCACCGCATATTCGTTTACGGGTTCGTTTGCAGTAGCTAGCCAAACTGGCATCAAGGTGTACATCACCGCAGCAAGTTCGACAGTAGTGCTGGCATGGGGTGGACATATTGCTCGCGCAAGCGATTGGGGTGCTGGTCACTCCGCTAGTGCGTTGGCTGGTTCGCCGTATCACATGCGCATTATTGATTTTGGATGTGCAGATTATGAGAATTGCAGTTCCGGCAATATGGATCGTTCGTTAAGTGCTAATGCAATTGCTGTTACTACTACGACAACCGTTGCCCCTACTACTACGACAACCGTTGCTCCGACAACCACTACAACGGTGGCTCCAACTACAACAACGACACTGGCGCCGACAACCACAACGACATTGGTACCGACAACCACAACGACATTGGCACCGACAACCACAACGACATTGGCACCGACAACCACAACGGTTGCCCCCACAACAACGATTGTCATCTCGCAAGTAACAACAACACTTGCCCCGACAACGACAACAACAGTTGCGGCCGCAGCAGTAACTACAACAACGCTTCCCACCGAATTTCAGGTAGTTGTTCCGGACGGGACAGAGGGCGTGGATGGTTCAGCTGATGCTGTCTTCCCCGATGCTTTGCCGGCCGCAGGAATGCACTTCGGAATGAATGCGTTTCTTGTAGCTCTCGTTTTGATCATCGGAGCTTCATTGATGATGCTCGGTGGGTCACGTGACCGTCACTCGCGGGGTAAGTGATGTCGACCATTGCAGAATCACGAAATGATCAAGATGTCCGTGCTGTCCAGCCCACCATTCTTCATCCGTCATCTGGTCGGATGCCCACGATTGCTCTCCTCAGTACGTTTCCTCCCACCCATTGCGGATTGGCAACATTCGCAGCTGCTCTTGCAGAGGGTTTGAAGAATGTAGGTGTACGGCATATTGGGATTATCGAGGCCTCTGATGGCACAGCATGTTCCCTCGACCCGCGGGTCCATGGGCGAATAGTCGCAGGAAGCGCACAATCTCGTATTGCAACCGCCCGAACGATCAATGCGCATGATTTCTTGCTTCTTCAGCACGAATTCGGCATCTTCGGAGGTGACGATGGTTCAGAGATTCTCGATCTCTTGAAAGACGTGTACGTGCCTGTGGTCATCACTATGCATACGGTTCCACTTGCTCCAACACCAGGTCAGCGTTCAGTACTTGAAGCACTTGCGCGTCGCGCCGATGTCTTAGTGACCATGACTGACTCCGCCCGACAACGATTGTTATCGCTCTACGACGTGCATTCATCAGCGATAGTCACGATTCCACATGGTGCAACGGTGCCGTCCGGTTTTGGGGTACCAGAGCCTGGCATCTCGCGATTGCTGACGTGGGGGCTACTAGGCCCTGGCAAAGGTCTCGAGTGGGTGATTGATGCATTAGCGATGTTGCCAGACCTCCGACATGAAGTGAAGTACACCATTGCGGGTCAAACACATCCGAAGGTACTTGCGAATCATGGTGAGAGATATCGAAACATGCTGAAGACAAGGGCCGAACGATTAGGAATTTCCGACATGGTGGAATTTGATGATCAATATCGCACCGTGCCCTCGTTAATGGGCCTGATTAGGAATTCAACATGCGTTGTATTGCCGTATGACTCTCCGGATCAAATCACGTCGGGCGTACTTGTTGATGCAGTGTCGGCTGGCAGGCCAGTGATTGCCACTGAGTTCCCGCACGCACAGGAACTACTGACGCCCGATATTGGAATTCTTGTTCCGCACAAAGACCCGGTGTCAATTGCGAGTGCTGTGCGAGCAGTAGTGGAGAATCCTCAACTTGTGGAATCCATGTCATTGGCGACAGCGCCAATTGCACGGGAACATAATTGGAACACGGTGGCAGCTCGATACGCAGACTTGTGTGGACAAATTGCTAGCCAATCATTGGTGCTGAGATGATGGCGATGAGGCAACCTGTTCGGGCTGTCGAATTGCGTCATCTCTCGCACTTAACGGATGACCGCGGGATCTTTGAACACGCCAAGGGAATCAGTCCACGTTTCTCGCATGGGTATTGCACAGATGACAATGCTCGGCTTTTAGTTGTAGCCGTGAGACACAAAGAGAGTCCCGATGAGTCGCACATACTTTCTCGCGTTGCCGCTCGATTTTTACTTGATGCACAGTCGGATGACGGACTCATTCGTAATCGAATGAGTTTCGAGCGTTTATGGCTTGATGAGCCGAATCTTGAAGACTGCTGGGGCCGTGCCATGTGGGCATTTGGTACCGCAGTGGCGCGTTCTCCAGATACTGAATTACGAAACCGATGTTACGAAGCATTCGATAGGGGGCATGAGAATCGATCACCGTATTTACGTTCTATGTGTTTCTCCGTGTTGGGTGCAGCAGAACTATTGGAGATAGAACCCAATCATGCAGGCGCACTTCGAATGATGGCCGATGCACGGTTGGTGTTCTCTGGTCTATTTCCGCAATCTGCACAGTGGATGTGGCATGAAGAGCGATTGACCTATGCAAATGCACTAATTCCTGAAGCCATGATTGCTGCGGGTGCGGCCCTGAAAGACGATGCCCTCATTAGTCGGGGCGTGCGACTGCTGAGTTGGTTGCTTGACCGAGAAACGTATGACGGTCGACTGTCTGTTACGTCGAACCGCGGACGAGGACCATCAGACATTGGGCCAATGTTCGACCAACAACCTATTGAAGTTGCAGCCATTGCTGATGCTGCGCGACGCGCCCATACGGTCACCGGAGACAGCAAATGGATTGATGCGCTTGATCTCAGTGTCGCGTGGTTCCTCGGCAATAACGATTCTGGGGAGTCAATGATTGATGGATCTAGTGGCGGCGGGTTTGACGGTCTGCAGGTTGAGGGCGTGAACCTCAATCAGGGAGCAGAGTCAACATTGGCCATGATTGCAACATTGCAGCACTGCGCTTCAACATGGTTGATCTAAACAGCAACAGATCTGACTTACCCTTTGTACATCGCCTTGACAAAACTTTGTCACCAGATGGAAGCCGAGTTATCTCGCGGCTCTTTGTAGCTGGACAAGAGGACTTTGGTGTTAAACAGTCACGCACCAGCATGGTGATTGACCGCGTTCTAGCCCTCACTGAAGAAGAAGTGTGTGAAACATTAGAAAACGTCTATTCACAATTTGTTGAACGGCACGAAGAGATAAAACGCGACCTTGAGTTGCACGCGCATCGAGTAGCAAACCGAGTAGCGGTGGGCGCCCTCCTCTCAGAGGAACGGTGGAATCTCATTGGTGCTTACTTCACGCATGAGTTCGCAATTGAGGGGGCATCACTCACGAATCCATCAATGGTCCCTCATCCAGACCAAGAGAACGTGCCCGATGGGTCCATTCGTTTTGCATTGAGTGTGCGAGGTATTGGTGAAGGCCATCGCTCTTCTATTGGTTTTCGAAGCGGAGTTGTGTCTAGCACGGGTGAATTTTCCATTGATGACGCTGGCAAACATCCGGTCATTGGGACTCATTGGGAACCGTTACTGGAGCAGGGAAACTTTCGTGGTTTGCTCAATGAAATGGGGGAGTTGGGCGAGAACGCCGGATACGTTCTTGAACAGCTAGGACAAACATTCACGTTAAACGAACTGAATGAAGTGCTCTTTCATATCCTGGATGATCACGACACATTTCGAAATGCCGATGTCACCTCTCATCATTTTCGAATGATTGCCGAGCGAAACTACTGCCTCACCTTTCCGGTGACCCGAGAACTCTCTGAACGTGTGCTGTGGCCTGTTGCATCTGCTGAAAGTCGAGGCATGGAAGACGCACGGTTCGTTCGATTCAAGAATGACGACGAATCAACGAAATATCTCGCTACCTACACGGCATTTGATGGTGCCAACATTTCGCAACAGTTGTTGACCACTGATGACTTTGCGGCTTTTGAAACACACCCAATTTCCGGACCCGCTGCATTTGGGAAAGGCATGGCAATTTTTCCACGGAAAATAGGCGGTCAATACTTCGCCATGTCACGGTCTGACCACGAATCAAACTCAATTGCAATATCTGAACATTTACAACATTGGAATCAATCGGTGCCGGTGATGAC
>CANFIM010000037.1 GCA_947447175.1 Acidimicrobiaceae bacterium
ACCGGCATGATGCCTGGTGATTCGTCAATCGGTTTCGGCTCAGGTTCATTGGCCCTTGCCAAGTGCTCATACAAGGTGAAGTACACCGGTACATCGGGCGCATGGTTGGGTGTTGACGTTGCTGTCAACGGTGGAACAACAAACCTCTACACGGGTACTGCAACTGGTTTGCAATACAAAGTGTCAGTAGGCGGCGTTGGCTCAATGATCGCTGGTACTACTTACAAGACAATCGCTGGTGTCGCTACACCAGTTGTTTCAGGAACACCAGTGCAGAACCTGCTGATCAGCACCACACAAGCTGCTACGTCTTCTGAATACTCAATCGATATTGAATACGCACTTCCCATCGCTGCAGCTAATGCCTTGCAGGGCGGCACTTCAACAATCGGTTTGACATTCCACGCAACACAAAGTGCAAACAACCCAATCGGTGCATGTGTTGCTAACCAGCAGTGTTCAACTCTTACCTGGAGCTAACCCAGGGAACGGATCGGGAGGGTAGGGGCGATGCGCAAAACAATTGCAATTGCAGCGGTATGCGCGGCCCTTACTCTCCTTCATTCGAACTTTGCATCAACAAATGCAGTTTTCGTAGAAACAAAAACAAGTGCTGTTAATCAGTTCGCCGGTGCCACCTTTTCCCCCACGGTGGCACCGGTTGTTTCGACCACATCTCACCCGAACAGCGTTTCGTTGTCTTGGACAGCTGTCACAATCTCGAGCGGTCGCGCAATTACGTATGTGGTGATGCGCATTCCCACTTCTGGGCCCGCAGTGGCCGTGTGCACTGGGGGAAACGTTCCCACCATGTCGGGATCAACAATGTCGTGTACCGACAACTCGGCTGCGAATGGCGTGGCCTACACATACACCGAGCAACCAGTCGTCTATGTGGGTGCAACTGCAACGTGGTCACTGAACGCAAGCGCCCCAAGCGCCGCAGTGTGCTCGAAGAAATGTGTATAACTGCGAGTCCATCTCGCTTCGCTTGACCTGGAGCGTTGCTAGCGAATAGATTGTTCACCGTTTCACAAAGTCTTGAACACCCGAGTTCAAGTAGTGAAGCAAAGGTCTTTCTGTGAAGTTTCTCCCCAAACCCAAGCCAGTGAATCTTGCTGATTCGCAAGTGTCGCAAGGTGTTGAGTTGGCTGTTGGCATTGCGGTGTTCTTCGGAATTGGTTTTGGCGTCGACAAATGGTGCGGCACAGTTCCGGTCTTCATGATCGTGTTTACCCTGTTCGCCGTGGCTGGCAATTTCGTGAAGATGTACTTCTCCTACTCAAGTGCCATGCGTCACGAAGAGCAAAAACGTGCCTCGGCGTCAAGGACCGGCGGCCAATGAACGAGACCCCGTCACCTCTCGCCATGGCTGCTCAGGGCAAAGCCCCTGAAGTCACGGTGTCGAAAGACATGATCAAAAGAGGGTTCTTTGTGGCCCCTGTTCTCATGCTCGTGGCGGGGGTTGTGTGGGGCCTCAGCGGCATGTGGTCTGCGGGGGTAGGAATCGCTCTAGTCCTTGCAAACTTTGGGCTTGCGGCTGCTCTCATCGCCTGGGCTGCCCCCATTTCCCTTGCGCTCATGATGGGCGTCAGCCTCTTTGGCTACCTCATTCGTCTCGGTCTCCTGGCCGTTGCCATCTTCTTGTTGCGCGACGTGTCCTGGATCAATCTCCCCGCCTTAGGGGTCACCATCATCGTCACTCACTTGGGTTTGCTGTTTTGGGAAATGAAATTCATCGCAGCATCACTTGCATTTCCTGGACTGCGCCCACATGAGTAATAATGGTGCCGTCCCCGCTGAGAAACCCTGAAGGATTAAAACGTGCTTGCCCTCGATTTCCCAGAAATTAACTCTCTTCTTCGCTGGAAAGACCTATTCCCCAGCTTCAACAAGATTGCGTTAATTGCTGTTCTTGCTGTCGTTATCAGCAGCACCATCTTCCTTCTTGCACTTCGTCAGAATCACGAAGAAGCTCCTCGCGGTATTCGCAACTTGGCCGAAACCATTGTCGAATTCATTGAGAATGGCGTTGTCATGCAAACCATGGGCAAAGAGGGTTTGGCGTGGACGCCATTCCTTCTCACCATGTTCATGTTCATTTATCTGTGCAACGTGCCCGGAATTATTCCGTTCTTCCAAATGCCTGCAACAGCACGTATGGCCGTTCCCATGTTCCTTGCGCTCATGGTGTGGGTCATCTACAACGCAACAGGCATCAAGCACCAGGGAATCGGTGGCTACCTCAAGAGCACCTTGTTCCCACCCGGAGTTCCCAAGGCTCTCTACATCCTTGTAACGCCCATTGAATTCATCTCAGCAATCATCGTGCGTCCGTTCTCATTGGCAGTTCGTCTTTTCGCCAACATGATGGCCGGTCACATTCTTCTCGTTACGTTCGCTTTGCTCTCTGAAGCACTCTTTCAAGCGAAGGACAAGATCTTGATTCCAGTGGGAATCTTGCCGTTCTTCATGCTCATCTTCCTTACTTCATTCGAAGTATTGGTTGCGTTCTTGCAGGCCTATATCTTCGCCATGCTCACCGCTGTTTACATCGGTGGCGCGGCTCACCCAGAGCACTAAAACAGTCTCCCTATCCAACACCTAACCAGGAGAAATAAAAATGGAAGCAATTGCACGTCTTGTAGCAGCAGCAGCGGATACAACCGCAGCTGATGCAAAGAACACAGCAGCAGCAGCAAGCGCAGGCTACGCCTACGGTCTTGCTGCAATCGGGCCTGGCATTGGCATTGGTTACCTCGTCGGCAAGTCCGTCGAGGCAATGGCACGCCAACCAGAGGCTGCAGGAATGGTTCGTACCACGATGTTCCTCGGTATTGCATTTACCGAAGCTCTCGCCCTCATCGGCTTCGTGGTCTTCATTCTTCTCAAGTTCGCTTAATTCGCGAACTGAGTCCGAGTCCACAATCGAATTCCGCTCACGCGGAGTCCAGGAGCCGAAATGACGACTGCGATAGTCACACAACTAAACGGACGTGTTGTCCAGGTGCGCTTGACGTCTGAATCATCAGACACCACAGTGCCTGCTGCTGAGGATGGCGTTGCCACCGAAGCAAAGGCCATGGAGAGTGGCGCAGCTGAAACAACCGTGGCTGAGACCAAGTCAGCACCGAACCCGATTGCACCAGAGAGCAAAGAGCTCTACTGGGCAGCCGGTTCGTTCATTGTGCTGTTTGTTCTCATGCGCTACTTCCTCTTTCCAAAGTTGAAAAAGGGAATGGATGCTCGTTACGAAGGAATTCGTAACGACATTGATGGCGCAGTCACCGTGAAGGCATCTGCTCAATCAGATGTAGCTGAATACGAAAAGGCTCTTGCAGCCGCTCGTGCAGAAGCTGCAGCAAAGGTTGACGCAGCTCGTCAGGCAGTCGACGCAGAACGAAACAAGCAATTGGCTGAAGTCAATGGCCGTATCGCAGCGGCACGCTCAGCAGCAGATCAGCAAAACGCAGCAGCTCGCGCTGCTGCTCAAGGCGAAGTTGCTGCAGCAGTTGCTCAAGTTGCGTCGAAGGGCGCCGAACTTGCCATCGGTCGTACACCTGATGCTCAAACAGTTCAAGCAGCTGTTCAGGCAGCAATGGAAAGCGCAGTTTCACGATGAACTCATTAATTTCAGTGCTCATTGCAAACGAAGGTGAAGCACTCACGTACGAAACACACTCATGGTTGCTTCCAGAGACCGCCGAAATCATTTATGGCGGTCTTGCATCTGTGCTCGTAATCGGAGCGCTCATCAAGGTTGCCGGTCCAATGATCAAAAAGTCATTGGCCGCTCGCACAGAGCGCATTCAAAATGAACTTGAAAGCGCACGTGCAACAAAGAGCGCAGCAGAAGCAGAGGCAACTCGCATTCGCACAGCACTTGGCGACATCAACGGCGAGCGCAGTCGCTTGCTTGCAGAAGCCGATGCACAGGCTGCATCAGTGATTGCAGATGGCCGTGCTCGCGTTGCAACAGAGATGGCTGAAACAGAAGCAAAGGCAATGGCCGACATTGCTGCAGCATCTGGTCGCGTTCAAGACGAATTGCGTGCAGAAATCAAGCGTCTCTCCGCAATCGCTATCGAGCGCGTTGTTGCCCAGTCAATGGATGACAAGGCTCGTCAAGACCTCATTGAAGGATTCATTTCGAAGGTGGGAGCAGCACGATGAGCACATCAACACTCGACGCATACATCTCTTCAATCAACACCATCGCTACAGCAGAGGGAGTACTTCCTCAGGTTGAGGCTGAGTTCTCCGCAGTTGTTCGTGCAATTGATGAAAACGAATCATTGCGCAGCAAGCTCACTGATGAGTTGTTGCCCATCGCAGTACGTCAGTCCATCGTTGAGCAATTGCTCGACGGTAAGGGACACCGCATTACTGCTCAGTCACTTGCACTTGTTATCGGCGCCGGACATGCACGCGATCTTCGCACTATCTCAGAAAAAATTTCTGCTGGTGTCGCTGCAGGTCAAGGTCGTCAAGTTGCAGAAGTACGCAGCGCAGTTGCGTTGTCAGAAGATCAGCAAGCGCGCCTTTCGGCAGCACTTGCAAAGGCCACAGGTTCAGAAGTGAACCTCAAGGTCATCGTTGACCCTTCCGTTGTTGGTGGCATTGTCGCCACTGTCGGCGACAAGGTCATCGATGGTTCAGTCCGTCATTCACTCGACCAGCTCAAGAGCCGGTTGTAAAGAAAATTCGCGAAAAAGAAGGAACACATGGCAGACATCACTTTCTCCGCCAATGACATCGCATCCGCGATCACCGGTGGTCTTGCTGGCTACTCGCAGTCACTTGAGGCACAGACCGTTGGTCGCGTTGCTGAAGTTGGCGACGGTATTGCTCGCATCACTGGTCTTCCGAACTGTGCTGTTAACGAACTCCTTGAGTTCGAAGATGGCACCATCGGTCTTGCATTGAACCTCGATGAGGATTCAATCGGATCGGTAGTTCTCGGAAACGCAGACTCCATTGAAGAAGGTCAGCCTGTGAAGGCAACGGGCCGCATCTTGTCAGTGCCAGTTGGCGACGCAATGCTTGGTCGCGTTATCAACGCACTCGGAACTCCCATCGACGGAAAGGGCGACATTGTTGGCGCCATCGACCGCCGCGTGGAAATTCAGGCACCTGGCATCATGGGTCGTAAGCCCGTACACGAGCCACTGCAAACAGGTATCAAGTCAATCGACGCCATGACCCCCATCGGTCGTGGACAGCGCGAACTCATCATTGGTGACCGTAAGACAGGCAAGACCTCTGTAGCAATTGACACCATCATCAACCAGCGTGGTCTTGGTGTGAAGTGCATCTACGTTGCAATTGGTCAGAAGGGTTCCACCATTGCACAAACAGTGGAAACACTTCGTCAGTACGGCGCGCTTGAGTACACCGTTGTGGTTGCTGCTCCTGCATCAGAGCCTGCACCGTTCAAATACCTGGCTCCATACTCTGGCTGTGCAATCGGTCAGCACTGGATGGAAAACGGTGAGCACGCGCTCATCGTGTACGACGACCTGTCAAAGCAGGCTGAGGCATACCGCCAGATGTCATTGCTTCTTCGCCGTCCACCAGGCCGCGAGGCATACCCCGGTGACGTGTTCTATCTCCACAGCCGCCTTCTCGAGCGCGCAGCAAAGCTGAGCGACGAAAAGGGTGCAGGTTCACTTACTGCTTTACCAGTGATTGAAACCAAGGCCGGCGACGTGTCTGCATACATTCCTACGAACGTGATCTCCATCACCGACGGCCAGGTGTACTTGCAAGACAACCTCTTCAAGTCAGGCGTTCGTCCTGCTGTTGACGTAGGTGTGTCGGTGTCCCGCGTAGGTGGTGCTGCACAGACCAAGGCAATGAAGGGCGTGTCAGGAACACTGAAGCTTGACCTTGCTCAGTTCCGTGAGCTTGAAGCATTCGCAACATTCGGTTCAGAACTCGACGCCGTGTCAAAAGCACAGCTGGAGCGCGGTTACCGCCTCGTTGAATTGTTGAAGCAGGGCCTCAACTCTCCAATGCGAGTGGAAGAACAAGTTGTTTCTCTGTTCGCCGGCACCAAGGGTTACCTCGACGACATCGCAGTTTCCGATGTTGCCCGCTTCGAATCAGAACTTCTTGAGTATGTCCGTGCACGTCACGGTGCAGTGCTTGCCGAACTTCGCACCAATGCAAAAGCAGACGTTCCATCCGATATGGGTGACATCGTCAGCGCATTCAAGGCACAGTTCAAGAGCACCGCTTCTCAAGCAGCATCTGTAGACCCCACTGCAACCAGCGCGCAAGCACTTGGTGACGCAGCCAGCAATAAGACCCTCGCGACGGAGTAACAAATGGCTGGCGGTCAGGAACGAATTCTGCGCGGACGCATCCGCTCCGTGCAGGCGACGAAGAAAATCACACGTGCAATGGAGCTCATCGCTGCATCGCGCATTGTGAAGGCGCAACAACGCGTCGTCGCCGCCGTTCCCTACAGCGATTTAATCACTGAAGTTGTCCGCGATCTTTCAGCGGCTGGTGCCGGTTCAAGCGCACCATTGCTTGCTGGCCGTGGCGAAGTAAAGAACGTGTGTTACGTGGTGTTGTCTGCAGACCGTGGTCTGTGTGGCGGTTACAACGCAGGCGTTCTTCGCGCAACGGAAGGCGAGATCAAGGCTGATGCACTTGCAGGCCGAGGACACGTTGTTGTCGCAATTGGTCGTAAGGCCGAAAGCTACTTCCGCTTCCGCGGTTACAACATTGCAGAATCATTCGCTGGTTTCACTGACAATCCAACGTACGCAGTTGCGAAGGAAATTGGCGAGTACGTCACCAGCCTGTACGAGTCTGGTCAAGTCGACCGCGTTGAACTTGTGTACACACGTTTCATTACGGCTGGTTCACAAGAAGTTGTGCAACGCCCATTGGTTCCACTTGAGCAAGAAGTTACTGAAGGCGGCGATGCCAAAGCTGCAACAGGTCACGACTACGAATTCGAACCTTCACCAGACACCATTCTCGAAACACTTCTTCCTCGTTACGTTGAAGCTCGCGTCTATGCAGCTCTCCTTAACGCAGCAGCGTCAGAGCATGCGTTCCGTCAGCGCGCCATGAAGTCGGCAACTGACAACGCAGAAGAACTAATCAAGAACCTTTCACGAATCATGAACCGAGCCCGCCAGGACTCGATCACTACTGAAATCATGGAAATCGTCGGCGGCGCCGAAGCCATGAATTCGGGTAATTAAGAGCGAACAAGTAGGAGAAATCCAGATGAGCATGACAGAGAACAAGCAAGACGGACGGGTAGTAGCAATTGCTGGTCCGGTTATCGACGTTGAGTTCCCCCGCGGCGCTCTTCCCGAGTTGAACTCAGCAATTGAGTTTGATATCGAGGTAGGCGGCGTCGTTACGAAGGTACTCGCAGAAGTTGCACAGCAGCTCGGCGACAGCCGTGTGCGCGCCGTGTGTCTGAAGCCAACCGACGGACTCAAGCGCGGTACCCCCGTGCGCGACACCGGCCACGGCATTCAGGTGCCCGTGGGCAACCGCACCCTTGGTCACGTGTGGAACGTGTGGGGCGAAGTGCTCGACGGCGACAACAAGGATTTCGACGACATCGAGCGTTGGGACATCCACCGCGATGCACCTGCATTCGACACACTCGAGCCTTCAAAGCGCATGTTCGAAACAGGCATTAAGGTCATCGACCTTCTCACCCCATACCTTGCTGGTGGAAAGATCGGCTTGTTCGGCGGCGCCGGCGTGGGTAAGACAGTTCTTATTACCGAAATGATTAACCGCGTGGCTTCAAAGCACGGTGGTGTATCAGTGTTCGCCGGAGTGGGCGAGCGCACACGTGAAGGCACCGACCTCATGCTTGAAATGGCTGAGTCAGGCGTGTTCGAAAAAGCTGCATTGGTGTTCGGTCAGATGGACGAACCACCTGGGGTTCGCTTGCGCGTGGCTCTTTCAGCCCTCACCATGGCCGAGTACTTCCGTGACGTACAGAACCAAGACGTGTTGCTCTTCGTTGACAACATTTTCCGTTTCGTGCAGGCAGGTTCTGAAGTGTCAACACTTCTTGGCCGTATGCCTTCAGCTGTGGGTTACCAGCCAACATTGGCCGACGAAATGGGCCAGTTGCAGGAGCGCATTACATCAACCCGCGGTCGTTCAATTACGTCACTGCAGGCTGTGTACGTGCCTGCTGACGACTACACCGACCCAGCACCGTTCACCACGTTCACCTTCCTTGATGCAACCACCGAGCTTTCTCGTTCGATTGCATCGCTTGGTATCTACCCAGCAGTGGACCCATTGGCATCAACGTCAACAATTCTCACACCAGAGACTGTTGGCGATCGCCACTACGCCGTTGCTCGTCGCGTGCAGGAAATCTTGCAGCGCTACAAGGAACTCCAAGACATCATCGCGATTCTCGGTCTCGACGAATTGTCAGAAGAAGACCGCCTCATCGTGTCACGTGCACGTAAGGTGCAGCGCTTCCTCTCGCAGCCGTTCTACGTTGCAGAAGTGTTCACCGGCGTCAAGGGCGAATACGTTCCTGTGGCCGAAACAGTGGAGTCATTCGAGTCGCTCATTAACGGCGAACTCGACGAAGTTCCTGAGCAGGCTTTCTTGAACGTTGGTTCGGTGGAGCAAGTGCTCGCGAAGGCAAAGGCTCTTCAGGAGAACGCATAATGGCTGAGTCCAACGGCACCTTGCGAGTGGAGCTTGTATCTCCTGAGCGCGTTCTCTTTTCCGGAGACGCAACTCAGGTGATCACACGCACCCTTGAAGGCGGCGAAGTTGCTTTCTTGCCAGGTCACGCAGCGTTTCTTGGTGCACTCACCGAGAATCACACTCGCATTTACTTGGCCGATGGTCGCATTCAAAACGTTGCAGTGCACCTCGGCTTCGTGGAAGTGGGCGCAGATCACGTCACCATCCTCTCCGATGCTGCAGAGCTTGAAGAAGATATCGATGCTGCCGCTGTGCGTGCGGCAAAGATTCGTCTTGAAGAGCAACTTCGTACCGAGCATTCAACAGAGGTGGAAGCAGAGTTGCGTCGCACACATGCACGTATTTCTGCAACCGGTGGATTGTCTACTGGACACTAAATAACTCGCTCAAAAGAGCAAACAAAAAGGGCGACCCACACGGGTCGCCCTTTTTGTTTTAAACGATGCTGAAACTCTTTGAGTTTTTGCGGAAAAAAAAATTTCTTACTTGAATAGGTGCTTTCCTTATGCCGCTTACTGGAATTCAATGTTTCGGTGTCCCGCTTACATCGAGTCATCAGTTCCATTAAGCATCTCATCATGAGGCTTCCCGCATTAGTGGCGGTGATGTCCATCGCGTTGATGGCAACGATCGTGACGTCATCAAACATTGCCAGTGCTGCCGCCCAAACGGTAACGAACGGTGATTGCTCCGTTACATATGACGATGGCGCAGGTGGAGACGCCAACAACGGAGTCGTCGTCACCGACATTGGTGTTGATTGTGTTGTTGCATTCACGCGTGCGGGTGGAACACGCACAACGTGGACTAAACCGCTTGGCGTAACTTCTGTACGCGTTTTGGTTGTCGGAGGTGGCGGTCGAAGCGGTCTGTCGGGCTCAGCCGGTAAGGGTGCAGGTGGCGGCGGTCAGGTCGTTGAGGAAATGGCCTATTCATTTACGTCGACTGCACAGTCTGTATATGTGCTTCCTTATGAAGGAGGCTCAACATCTGCGTCCTACTTCGACCCAGCGACTTCAGGTCTAGCTACTGTGACAGCCAGTTCGGGCGGTGATGGAAGTACAAGCGACACAACCGGTGGAAGCGACAATGGCGGTAGCGGTGGTGGAGCTTCGGCAAAGTCAACTGGTCGACTCAACACTGGTGGAACGGGAATTGGCACAACTGGTCTCGGATACAACGGTGGCAGTTCGTCCAACACTGCAAGCGCAGGGGCCGGTGGTGGCGGCGGTGGCGGAGCATGTTCAATAGGTCAGTCAGGCAGTGGCACAACTGGTGGTGACGGCGGTGCTGGTTGCTCCAGTGACATTACGGGCACCACTGAGTACTACGGCGGCGGTGGAGGCGGTGGAGGCACCACTCCCGGACTCGGTCAGCACGGCGGTGGAAACGGATCTTCAACGTCTTCTGGAAATAATGGAATCGACAACACTGGTGGTGGCGCTGGTGCACCAACCACCGGTAGCACCCGAGCAGATGGTGGAGACGGAGTTGTCATCGTTCGTTACACGCCTGGTGTCGCTGCACCAACGACAACGGCTGCACCAACAACTACTACTACCGCAGCACCAACAACAACGGCTGCACCAACAACAACGGCTGCACCAACAACAACGGCTGCACCAACAACAACGGCTGCACCAACAACAACGGCTGCACCAACAAC
>CANFIM010000038.1 GCA_947447175.1 Acidimicrobiaceae bacterium
ATCATCATCACGTTGCTTCTCAGCGTGTTTGAACGTCAACGAGAACTGGGTCTCTTACGTGCCGTGGGCATGACCCGTTCGCAAGTGCGAACCACTGTGCGCTGGGAAAGCATCATCACATCGCTGCTTGGTGCGGCATTAGGTATCGGTTTGGGTATTGGCTTGGGCTGGGTCATTGTGTTCGCCTTGCGCGATCAAGGTCTCACCAACTTCTCGCTCCCCGTGAGTTCCACCATTGTGATTGTGATTTTGTCGTTCATTGTTGGCGTTCTTGCTGCGGTGTACCCCGCATGGCGCGCTACCAAGGTGGACATTCTCAGCGCACTTAATACCAACTGATATGACTGCACCAGAAAACATCACTGCTGAGATGCTCGCGTTTCTTGCGGAGTATCACTTGGCATCACTCACCACCATGCGAGCCGATGGTTCACCTCATGTTGTTCCTGTTGGGTTTTCGTACGATGCAGATGCTCGCCTCGTACGCGTGATTACTTTTGCATCTTCGTTGAAATACAAGAATGCATTACGCGGTGGTCGTGCGGTGGTGTCCCAAGTTGATGGCGGTCGCTGGTTATCGCTTGAAGGAACAGTGACAGGAACTGCTGATTCTGAACATGTATCGCTGGCTGTTGCTGGTTACGCCGCGCGTTATCGCCAGCCGGGCGAGCGTGAAGATCGCGTAGCTATTGAGATTTCTATTGACCGTATTTTGGGCCGGGCATAAATAGGTTCTACGCCGAGCGATGTCGAATGATGTCGCTCACAAATTGTGACCCAGCCGGATGCGGGTCGGTTGCGCGTGCAATTTCATCGGAGTCATCACGTTCAGGGTATGGCTCACACCCGGTTTGACACCCAGGGCACCAGTACAACAAACGTGCCATTTCACCCATCTTTTGCAGGCGAATTATGTCGCCGCACCGTACACATTTCTGCCCATTACGTCCGTACACAGCAAGTCCGCCAGGCACGTCGGGAGCAGTAATACGCACGGGTGTTTCCAAGTTTGCACGCAGCATTCCTGCAGATGTGAGAACCAAATCAAGACACGTTGATTGTGGAACGTTCTTCATGGGTGCCCACGGGTGCACACCACACGCCCACAACACTTCACAGCGATACACATTGCCAATGCCGCTCATCACGCGCTGATCAAGCAGAGCTTCAGCAACAGTTGCTTCAGGTTTGTCGTAATGAAACAAACGCGCCGCACATTCATGCAAGTCAGCATCTGCACGAATGAGGTCAGGCCCTAATCGGCCAGCACGTGGGTGACGTGACTGATCAAGTTCGCGATAGGTCTCAACTATCGGCGCACTAAACGCCACTGCAATCCACTCTTCGGTTTCGATTATCACGCGAGCAAGGTGTCTGCGCTTCTTCCACTTTTGACCATGGCGATACAAATGCCACGCACCGGTTATTCGCATGTGAGTATGCAATACGATGCCGTCGTCGAAGGTGATCTCTAAGTGCTTGCCGTGACTATCAACGCTCTCAACGGCTGCGTGAACACGTGGCGACGGGCCTGTTAAACGTTCAGCCTCAAAACGAGTGACAGTTTTGCCCACCAATGCGGTACGCAATGCCGCTGCTGATCGGTAAATGGTGTCACCCTCTGGCACACCGCAAACCTAGTTCAGGGAAGTTGACCCACGGACGCCAAGGCCAACCGAATGAGGCGGTCATGGCCGCTTGTCATTTCGCGAATCACTTCTGGACTCACCGCTTGTTCAGGTGTGAACCATGCAAGATCGAGGGCTTGCTGTGTGGGATGACAATCACCTGCAACAGGCACAACAAAGGCAAGGCTGACCGCGTGATGCCGTGGGTCATAGAAGCCTGAAATAGACGGGTCAGTGAAGTACTCCACCACGGTGAATGGCGCAGGCTCCGCCGGAATGCGCGGCATGGCCATAGGGCCTAGGTCTTTCTCCAGGTTGCGCATAAGAGCCTCACGCACACGCTCGTTGAGCATGACCCGACCAGACACCACCATACGGCTCACAGTGCCGTCTGGAGCTTGGCGCAGCAACATGCCGACATGTGTGACCACGCCCTCGTGATCAACGCGTACGGGCACGGCGTCGACATAGACCAGGGGCACCTGATGGCGCACCATGGCAAGCTCTTCAGGCGACAGCCATGAATTCTGGGTATCTACGTCAACTTGGCCACTCACGAGTTCCGACCCTAGTTCGCTTCTTCCCCGCTGTAAATGGGTTACGACATGCAAAAAGGGCCCGGCACCGAAGTGCCGAGCCCTTTCAGACGTTCTCAGTAGAGAATGATCAGCTTGCGCCAACCTTGGCAGCCTGTGCGAGTGCCTTAGCCTTGATTGCGCCTGCGAGTGGTGCGTAGAACGCGCCAGCTGCGCTGACAGGTGCACACTTGTCCACGAAGTATGTGAACCATGAACGAATCGCTGTGTTAGCGGTTGATGATGCTGTTGCACCAAGGCCGTACGACACTGCGTTGATCAAGTATGCATCTGCTGCGGCCACTGTGTAATCAGGAGTCACAACGCCATCGGCAGCAACTACTGCCTCTGCGTAGAAAGCACCAGTGCCTGCTGCGCTAGGAAGCACGTACACACCTGCATTGTTCTTGATTGCAGCTGACTGAATTGATGCAGTCTTGCGCTCTTCAACATATGACAATTCTGTGTAGGTGATTGAACCGTTGTTGTCACGTACATAGTTAGCAACTCCGTCTGAACCACTTGCTGACTGGAATGTTCCGTCAGAAGGAAGGGTTGTTGGGAAAGCGGTGCTGAATGAATCGTTTGCAGTCTTTGTCCAGATGCTTCCAACTGCCTTGTTGAGGAAGTTCGTGAAGTTGTTGGTTGTTCCAGAAGTACCGGAACGATATGCAACCTTGATTGGGGTTGAAGGCAATGTAAGCGTTACGCCAGATACTGCAGCATCAACACCAACTGAACCAAGCGAAGTGGTGCTGATCTTGATTGCGTACGTGGTGTTTGCCGAGTATGCAACTGATGCAGCTGCGGTCTTAGCAACTGGAAGCACCTTCGCGGTTGTTGTAACAACCTTTGCTGCAGTTGCGCCAGAAGCAGGGGTTGTAACAGTCTTGATGATTGTTACGTTCTTGCCCTTGAACTTCTTCAGGCCAGCAGGTGTTGCAGTAATTGCAAACTTCACTTTGGTGCCAGACTTTGTTGCCTTTACGGTAACGCCGCCCTTAGCAACCTTCGACACTGCAGGTGTTGTGGTTGCAGTGTTGTCAGCCTTGATTGCTGCATCGTCCCAGGTCTTGATTTCGCCAGCGAAGATCTTTCCGACAGTGGTTGGGCTCAAACGAACGTTTGCACCTGCAGGTGACACGCCATCGAGGCGGTACATGACGGAGATTGCGCCCGAGATGATGGGTACATACACGTAGCCGAATGTTGGTGCGCCCGATGTGTAGATCGAGTCGGTTGCTGCCCAAGCCTTCGTTTGGTTTGTGAATGCAGTCTTACCTGCACCTGAACCAGTTGGCGACACGTATGCAACGGTGTCCGAAGCTGTGTTGTTCAGTGTGTTGCGGTTGTACTGAGCTGCACAGATGTCAATGAGGTTGGCTGGGAATGTTGCACCAGTTCCTTCAATTGATGTTCCTGCGCGAACGCCAGTAACGGCAATTGGCGAGGCGATTGCAGCTACTGCGAGTGCAAAGCCGAACTTACGACGTAGTTTCATTTTGTGTGATCCCTCCGGGGTTGTTGTGTTCACGTGGGAAACATTACGGAGGGCACATTTCACCAATCCGTCGCCACCCTGAATGGAAAGGGCGTTCTTGGTGAACTTTATGTGAACGAGAAATCAGCCGAATCGGCCCTGCACGTAGTTGGCAGTGCGCTCATCTTTGGGGTTTGAGAACATGTTGGTAGTGAGGTCGGCTTCAATGAGGCGACCAGGACCTCCATCAGACAAGAAGAACGCGCAGTAATCAGACACACGCGACGCCTGCTGCATGTTGTGAGTCACAATCACAATGGTCATGCTTTGAGACAACTGAACGATTGTCTCTTCAACACGAAGTGTTGAGCCTGGGTCCAAAGCTGAACAGGGCTCGTCGAGAAGAAGAACTTCTGGCTTCAAAGCCAAAGCGCGCGCAATACATAAGCGCTGCTGCTGACCACCTGAAAGTGACGAACCTTGTGCCTTGAGGCGATCTTTCACTTCTTTCCAGAGACCAGCGCGAGTGAGGCACTCTTCAAGGAGGTCGTCTGGGTTCTCCACCTTCTTTTTTGCAAGCTTGGGACCGGCCAACACATTTTCACCAATGGTCATTGCTGGAAATGGGTTTGGCTTCTGGAACACCATGCCAATACGGGTGCGAATGTCCGTGGCATTGACATGAGAGGCATACATGTCTTCGCCGTTAAACAACACTTCTCCGGCCATTGCGGACTTCGGAATGAATTCGTGCATGCGGTTAAGAAGGCGAAGGAAGGTGGACTTTCCGCAACCCGATGGCCCAATGAGGCCAGTCACCGTGTTTTGTGGAAAGTGAATGGAAACGTCTTCGAGAGCATGGTGCTTGTCGAACCATGCGTGGACGCCACGCGCTTCAAGGCCAGTTGTTGTGCCGTTCACTTCAAGATTCTCCGCATTTCGGCTGGTGTGCTCTGTGGTCACAGAAGCAACATTAGGGGTTATAGATGGAACAAACGATTCCGTAGTGCTGTCGGTGGAAATTGAATCAGACATTTCTATTTTCTTCCGGTGGAACGGCCGCCGAGGAGACGGGCGATAACTGATAAAAACACAACGATTGCGATGAGCACCAAGGAGGCGCTCCATGCGCGAGCCAAAGAGTTCTCAGTGCCGGTACGCAGTGCCCCAAACACGTACGTAGGCAACGAGGCCATCGTGGAGTTGAACATGTTGGTGGTGAAGCGCACGAAGTACTGCGAAGTAAGCAAGAGAGGCGCAGTTTCACCGGCCACACGAGCAACGCCAAGAATGGTGGCCGTAATGAGTCCAGATCGAACAGTAGGTAGCACTACCCGCAAAGTGGTGCGCACCTGTGTTGCCCCGAGGGCGTAGCTGGCGTCACGAATTTCGCGAGGTACCACTTTCAATACTTCTTCACTGGTGCGTGCAACAGTGGGCAGCATCAGGATTGCCAGCGCAAGCGAACCGGCAAATGCATTGTTTTTATGCGTGACCGTGATGATCACAGTTGAGTAAATAAAAAGACCGGCAACGATAGAAGGCACACCGCTCATAGCTTGAGTAAGGAAACGCACGAAACGTGCAGCCTTGCCATTGATTTCCACGATGTAGAGCGCTGCAATGATTCCCAAAGGCGCCGCAATGATTGTTGCGATACCCACAATGATGAGCGTTCCGATGATGGCGTGCGAAATACCGCCAACATTCAAAGGCTCATCCATTGAGTTCACCAACATGTCGTGAGTGAAAAAGCCCGTGTAAATTCCCTTTACGCCACGCTGCACAACTGTTCCGATGAGTGAAATCCATGGAATCATGACTGTTGCAAAACCAGCGCTAATAACAACCGGTGCTACTTGATCAGCAATGCTCTTTCCATTTCCTGTCACTTTGCTCACGATGGCCATCACCACCATCACGGAAATAATGAAGGACACGTACCAACCAAGAATTCCGTCGAGGCCGGTAAATGTGTACAGCGCAGTGGCAAGCACAGCAGAGAAGAAGCCGTTGATTGTGGCGGTCTTCAGAGTTGCCCGAGTGTTCTTCCACGGCTTGCGTGGCGTCACTGGTGTTACTTCAGTAGCTATTGCGTTCACGACGGCACCTTTGATCGGTTCACAATTGTTGTGGCAATGAAGTTGACGATGAGGGTCATAAAGAACAACACAAGACCAGCAGCCATAAGTGCTTTCAGTTCATATGGCGATGCCTCACCAAATCGAGACGCAATGAGCGAGGCAACGTTGCCGCCCACTGATGCAAGGATGTGGAAGTTGACTTTGAACACCAAGTTCAACACCAAGTACACAGCCACTGTTTCACCAAGCGCACGACCAAGCCCCAGCATGGTTCCGCCAATGAGACCACTCTTTCCGAATGGCAACACCACGGTGCGCATGGCGCCCCACTTTGAAGAACCAAGGCCATACGCCGCATCGATTTGATCACGTGGAGCCTGGCTGTACACCTCGCGGGCAACAGAAGTAACGATGGGCAGAATCATCATTGCGAGCAACATGCCAGCGATAAACGGAGAGCGTTCGAAGATTGGCGCAGGTACGTCAAACAAGGGGAACCAACCGAGCCAATGGTTCAAGGTTTTCGACCAGCCCACAGCGTGCGGCATAAGAATTGTGTAGCCCCAAATACCCCAAATCACCGACGGGATAGATGCAACAAGATCGAGGATGGTGGTGAGGACATACCGAAGTGAATACGGCGCGTAGTACTCAAGGAACAAAGATACGGCCATTGCGAATGGCACCGCGATTGCCACTGCAATCACAGAAACAACAAACGAACCCACCAACATTGCAGCCACACCAAAGTGCGCTGGAGCACTTCCGTCATCGGCCGCAGCTTCCCATTTCGAACTAGTGAAAAACGAAAAGCCGAAGTCCTTGAAGATGCCGAAACCGCGGTACATGAGAAAGCCAGAAATGAGGGCCAACACAATGAGCGAGAACAGAGCACCCGCAAGAATGAAACCGCGAAATACTTTGTCAGAGGTGCCTCGACTCACTTTGAGTTGACGGGGGGTAACGCCGATGTCTGACACGCCGAAAAGTTTTGCAGGGGCATCTGAAGTCCAACTATCCAGCACATGAACGGAAGGTGAACTGGGCAGTGATTTAGGGTAATTCTTGGGGTGACAGACGTACTTGGCGACTTGCTATCGCGGAAGCATCGGTCTCATCATGCGTGACCATCAAAGTGATGGCGTTGAGCCCCTCCACGATGCGTGGAAGTAACTCGCGAAACGCCTTGTGTGAATCTTCGTCAACAGAGGCGAAAGGTTCATCAAGCAACAGCACCCGAGGCTTCATGACAAGAGCTCGTGCAAGCGCAACACGTTGGCGTTCACCACCACTGAGGTTCGCTGGTTTTCTATTCACAAGTGCAGACGCACCCACTTCTGCAAGCGCTTCGTGTGCACGAGCGATGGCTGCAACTCGACGGATACCTGATGCGCGCAAACCAAAAGTGATGTTTCGTAATACATCGAGATGAGGAAACAACCGGAGATCTTGAAACACCACTGCGCAGTGACGCTGCTCAGGAGTAATCCAACGTGACTCTGCTGGCGCATCCCACGTCACATCATCAACTGTTAACAACCCGGTCTGCAATGGTGAGAGTCCAGCGATTGTGTGCAGCACGGTTGATTTTCCTGAACCGTTCACTCCAAGAATTGCAGTTACTTCGCCGGGCTGTGCCGAGATTCTGACTTCTCGATGGAATTCACCGCGTTGAACCGTGCCGTGTAATTCAAGAGTCATTTGGCTGCACCTGTAATCCAGCGATCACGCATGGAACCCAACACGACAACTGAAATCACTACCAAAATCAACGACATCACAATTGATGACCTGTAGTCGGTTGCCACTAACTCGTACACAGCCATTGGCAAGGTTTGAGTACGGCCCGGAAAACTTCCGGCAAACGTAATGCTGGCACCAAACTCACCTAACGAACGGGCCCATGCCAATGCAATACCCGCCGCTATGGCACCACGTGCACCGGGCACTGCAACTCCGAAGAACACACGCAACGGCGAAGCACCCAATGTGCGCGCAGCATCTTCTAAACCTGTATCGAGTTGACGAAACGCCGACTCCACAGCGATGACGAGGAATGGCATTGCAACGAATACTTGCGCAATCACGATTGCCGTGCGAGTGAAAGGAAGCGAGATGCCCCACCAGTCGTACAAGAAACGGCCGAACACTCCCCTACGCCCTAATGACGTGAGCAATGCGATACCACCCACAACAGGCGGAAGAACCATTGGCACGATGCAGATGGTGCGAATAGCCCCAAGACCTTTCACTTGTGCTCGTGCAAAAAACCATGCAAGAGGCACTCCGAACAGAGTGGCAATTACTGCAGCAATCACTGATGTTTCAAGCGAAACGAAGAGAGCGTCACGAGTTGCCCTCTGCGAAGCAATACTGCCCAACTCAGACCACGGAGCTCGAAAGAACAATGAGATCAACGGCAGGGCCACAAAAAGGACCGCGGCGACTGCAACGGCTCGCAAGCCAAGAGAGGCAGAATCTTTTCTCATGGCGCGAGAAAACCGTACTTCCATTGCGCATAGTGCTGGAAGTCATAGGAATTGAGATACGCCAAGAAATCTGATGTGTTGCGCTTTGTGTTGAGCGAACCAGCAAGATAACTGTTGGTGGAGTTGATAGACGTTGGAATTTCTACGCACACAGCTTTTGAACCTGGAATCGCAAATTGACAATCGCTGTGATACACAATGCCGGCGTCAAATTCACCCAGTTGAATCTTCATGACGAGATCTTCTACCGACGGAGATTCTGAATCGGCAATATTTACGCGAGTAATGGAATTATTCGCGTACGTATTTTTTGCATTTGCCAGCACAGTGTTTGCGAGCGAACCGCACGGTGCTGATGTAACGCATAATCCAACTTTGATATCGGGCGATTGAGAATCAAGAAGATCTTGCACCGTACCGATTGTGCCAATGAATCGACTCTTTGGATACATCATGATTTCAGCAACGTTCTTTGCAAACGTGACAGCTGCGCCTTTCAACAAATTTGCAGTCTGCACGGTTCCCATTGTTGATGCACTGGCAGAAACAAACACATCAGCTGGTGCCCCACTCACGATTTGTGTTGCAAGTGTTGCTGACGATCCGTAACTAAACACGATGTCCGAAGTACAGGGGTGCGATGCGAGGTATGCAGATTTCACATCACTGAAAATATTCACCATTGAACTTGCGGCAAAGACCACAAGCGACCCTTTATCTTCTTGCCTCGAACACGTAGGCGCAGTGGTGGTGCTTGCGGTCTTCTTTGCAACCGTGGTGGCAGTGGAATTGATCGATGTTGTTGAAATAGTCGTGGTTGTCTCGTTGTGAGACACCAAGGTTGAGGTGACCATTGGAGTTGCACCACCACATGCAGCAAGCACCACAACCGCAGAAACGAGTGCTACACGACGCATTTCCTCAGGGTAGTCACATTGTGACTACTTCACCAACCAAGTACCGTACGGATATGGCCCAAAAGGATGCTCAACTGGCAAGAGATGTGATTCTTGCCCTGATTGTGCATACCCCACGGCACGGTTGGGCCCTTCGTGAAGAGTTGGCAAAGACTGGCGAGATTGGCCAGGCCTGGTCGCTCTCGAAGCAGTTGGTGTACCGCGCTATTGATTCACTAGAAGAAGCTGGGCTCATTCGTCGTGCATCACCCAAAGATGGTGGCGGCGCGCACCGCATAGTTCTTTCTGCAACTGCGCAAGGAAAACGTACCGCTATGGCGTGGCTTGATACACCGGTGATGCACCTTCGTGATGTGCGCACCGAGTTGGTCTTGAAACTCATGTTGCGCGAACGATTCGAATTACCACTCCCGTTGTTTATCGATTCACAACATGTTGTGTTTGACCCATTGATTGCATCAATTGAAAAAGCACCCGCCATCTCACCAATGGCAATGTGGCGACGAGAAAATGCAGTTGCCGTGAAGCGCTATCTTGAGCGCCTCGGAAAACTCTGATGTGACTTAGCCGCCGAGATACGCGGCACGAACTGCAGGATCATGCAACAAGTCTTGGCCAGAGCCAGTCTTCACTACATTGCCTGTTTCCAGTACGTAACCACGATGCGCTGTGCGCAATGCTTGCGTTGCATTCTGTTCCACCATGAGTACAGAGATGCCTTCTGAGTTAATGGTTCGCACAATCTCAAAGATTTGAGCAATCAACATTGGTGCAAGACCCATGGAAGGTTCATCGAGCAACAACAAGCGTGGACGGCTCATGAGCGCGCGGCC
>CANFIM010000039.1 GCA_947447175.1 Acidimicrobiaceae bacterium
CTTCTCGCTCTCGATGATGCACAGATGCATGCTGAATATGTATCGCGCCTCGGCACGATCGGTGCGCAGGTAAAAGTTGATTTGCCGAATGGTGAGCATGTGATTGGCCGTGCAATGGATGTTGAACCAGATGGCCGTTTAGTTGTTCTTGATGAATGCGCCATCACCCATCGCATTGATACAGCTGATGTGGTGCATCTTCGCCCCGTCACTGACTGACTACCGTGGGTATGTGCTGAACAACAATCAACTCTCGCGCATCGCTGGCGCGCCCCGATGGTTGTTTGTTCTGAGCGTTGCATTGGTGATGTCAATGGCTGGGGCGCTTGGCATTGTGCATGCAGCGAAATCCCAACTCAACAATGCCAATCGCGTGATTGTGACAAGCAGTGTGTTGTCGCCGCCCACTGATGGTGTTGAAAACTATTTATTGGTGGGGTCAGACTCGCGTGCAAGTGCATCGCCCGACGATCCTGATTACGCCGTGGTGGGTTCGGAAGCCGCAAGCCCGGGTATGCGTTCAGACACCATGATTGTGGTGAGCTACAACACAAAGAACTCCACCGTGGCAACCATGTCAATTCCGCGCGACCTATGGGTACGCATTGGTGACACTGACTCGCATAACAAAATCAATGCTGCGTATCACAAGGGTGCAGATGTGCTTATTCGTTCTGTGCAACGCGCGTTAAACATTCCCATTCACCACTACATCGATGTGAACTTCTCTGGGTTCAAAAAGATTGTGGATGCAATCGGTGGTGTGCATATTTGTGTGGCGCATGCATCACGGGATAAAGCGACTGGTTTCTACATCGGGAAGAAGGCGTGCAAACTGCAAACGGGCGAACAAGCACTGCGCTACGCCCGATCACGTCACTTCGAAGAGAAGATTGACGGCTCATGGCATGAAGATGCCACGGGCGATGTAGGCCGTGGTGCGCGACAAAGAGCCTTTATTGCGGCTTTAGTAAAAGACGCTGCGAAGTATCTCATCAAGCACCCTCTACGTACTCACACGGTGATGGATTCCATGACGTCAGCAATTTCGGTTGATCAGAACCTTGATCTGTTGGATTTGGCACACAAATTGCGACCGCTCGGCACTGGTACATCGAAGTCGTATGCACTGCCAGTTGATAGCGATATGAACAACGGAACATTCGTGTTCCGCTTGAACCGTGATTCGCAGTCGGTGTTGGCATATTTCGCCGGCCTGAGTGCCGCTGCGCCAGAAAAATAATTAGAACTGGTCTGATTCGGCGGCAGCTTTTCGCTGCAGTTTTTGAACGAAATCTGCAGCAGAGACAGGTTCACCGATTCGGTTGCCTTGCAGTAAGTCACACCCAAGAATTTTGAGTCGTTGTACGTGATCTTCTGTAGTGACCCATTCTGCACACACCACCAAATTGAGCGAATGTGCAAGCTGAATGAGAGAACGCACCATGGGGTCATCGCCACCATCAGTGCGGCCCACATCGCGCACCAAAGTGCCATCAAGTTTCAGAAGATCGGCAGGGAATGTGCGTAATGCAGCAAGTGATGAATGGCCAGAGCCAAAGTCGTCAACGGCGATGCGCACGCCTTGTCTCTTTAACGCGGTCACTGTGCGCAATACCGAAGGGTTGTTCTCCACCAAATTTGATTCAGATGTTTCGAAGACCAATTGCGAACCGTCAAGGTTGTGGGCGCGAAGAATGGTGAGTGCGCGATCAACAAACGTGATGTCGGAAAGTTGACGACGAGACGCATTCACATGAATGGCAGTGGTGCGATCAACAAGACCATTGGCGATCCATTCGCTAATGGTTCGTGCGCCCTGTTCCAGCACCCAATCGCCAATTGGGGCAATGAGCCCGGATTCATCAGCAAGGTCTAGGAAGGCTGCAGGAGCCAAGAGGCCACGTGTGGGGTGATTCCAGCGAAGCAGTGCCTCTGCGGCCACTACGCGCCCTGTGTGAGCGGATTCAATGGGCTGGAAGAGAACACTGAACTGCTCGGCTGCCAATGCTTGTTCAAGTTCTGAAGCAAGCTGCAAACGTTCGCGGGCAGCCGTGCGCATTTCTTCGCTGTACAACTCTGAGCGGCCGCGACCACGTTGTTTGGCGCGATACATGGCGGTGTCGGCAGAGCGCAACAAAGTGACAGCGGCATCGGCTGCCGATTCACTGGCAAGAAGGTCGGGCGTTGACATTGCAACACCAACGCTGGCGCCAGCTTCGATTTCCACGCCCTGCAATACGAGAGGTCCTGTAATCGATGTACGAATACGTTCTGCAACATCAAGTGCCACCTGCTCATCAAGCAAGCCTTCGCACAACACCACGAATTCGTCACCACTGATGCGCGCAACAAGGTCGGTGGGGCGAGTGGCCGCCGCGAGTCGACGCGACACAGTGACAATGAGTTGGTCACCCACAGCATGGCCAATGGTGTCGTTGACATGCTTGAGTTTGTCGAGGTCAATAAACAGCACAGCAACTGTTGCGTGCGTAGTGCGACTGCGCTCGAGCGCCTCAGTTGTTTTGCGCACGAACAACACGCGGTTAGGAAGTCCGGTGAGCGCATCGTGTGTTGCTTGGCGTGCAAGTTCCGCTTGTGTTTGGCGTTCTTCTGTGATGTCGCGTGTGATGGTGGACCAATGGTGCACACTGCCGTCTGTGTTGCGAACAACTTGCACCACAACAGAAAGAATGCGTGCAATGCCGTCGGGGGAGCGGAACCCAATTTCGCCTTCCCAACGATTTGTTGCTCCTGTCGGTGGTGCTGCATCAAGGAGAACACGAGGTAACTGATCTCGCACCGCTTGCATGAATGCACGTGCAGCAACATCGCTATTGCCTGCACCAGGGTCTGTGACACCAATCAAGGTGCGCGCAGTGTCGTTCGCAAAAATCAACTCACCAACTCGGTCAAACACCAACACTGCATCACCCGAAACATCAAGTAATCCAACTAGCTGGTCAGAAAGTTGCCGTTGCGTGACTAACGATGTGCAATCAATTGCTGTGCCGACGTACCCCGTAACAACACCATCGATCATCACAGGTTGTGCAGAAATTTGTATCCAGACTGAATCACCAGTGGCACGGCCGACACGAAACTCAACGGCGAATTGTCCACCTTCGAGTTTGTAGTCCACCCATCGCTGCTCACAGAGAGTTCTTTCATGAGGCAATGCATTTGTCCACGGTGCGGTACCGGCAACGAGTGGCGCCCCATCAAGTGCCAGCGTGCGGAATGCTTCGTTGCCCGACAGCAAACGACAATTGATGTCTGTCTCAAAGACGCCGATGGGCAGGGCAGCAGTCGTGGGGTCGATAGAGACATTCTCACAGATTGAACATGGTGAGAGGTGGACTGACCACGCAGAGTGATGGGAGTTCACACGGTGTCGCTTACTAACCTGTTCAGAATGTCGTACCCCCCGGTCTCGCTCAATGGTGATCCGCTCTGCTTGATGACCATTCATGCCCACCCCGATGACGAAGCGTCAAAAGGCGCGCCCACCGTTGCTCGGTACTTCGAAGAGCGTGTGCGCACTGTGCTGGTGTGTTGCACCGGCGGTGAGGAAGGCGACTTGCAGAACCCTGCGTTGCGTGAACCAGGCGAGATTTTTCATAACTTGACGCCAGAGCAAGAGAAGGCGTTGATGGCCGAAGTGCGTCCGCACGAACTCAATCAATCAATTGCAGCCATTGGATTCTCTGCTTTGCACTGGTTGGGGTATCGAGACTCAGGCATGGCGGGGGCCGAAACAAACAATCATCCTGATTGTTTTCACATGGCTGAACTTGATGAAGCAGTAGGGCGCTTAGTTGCACTCATTCGTGCAGAACGCCCACAAGTAATTCTCACGTACAACGATGACCAAGCCGGATACCCGCACCCCGATCACATTCGCGTGCATGACATCAGTGTGTTGGCGTTTGAGCGTGCGGGTGATGAAACGTGGTACCCAGGCACTGGCGCACCATGGCAGCCCGAAAAGATGTACTACACATTGTGGGCAAAAGAGCGAGTGATGGCAGTGCATGAAGCATTGTTGTTGAAGTACGGCGAATCACCATTTGATGAGAATTGGCGCAACCGCCCATCGCAAGATCATCGCATCACAACACGACTAGATATCGGCAAGTACTTGCGTGCACGCACCGAATCATTGCGTGCGCATGCAACACAAGTTGACCCCACATCGAAGTGGTGGTTTGGTCTTGATGACGATGAACTTGCCAAGGTGTACCCGTGGGAAGATTGGATTCTTGCTATGAGTACTCATGGTGAAATTCCTGAAGGAATCATGGAAACAGATTTGTTCTACGGCGTGCGAGCAGATTCGTGAGCATTCAATACCGCGTCGCGTTCGGCAAGAAGGATGAGGCTGTTGATGGCCCTGACGATGCAGACGTTGTAGTGCGCATTGACGCAAAGAGCGCAGAACTAGACCCCACCGTTGCTTATATGACAGGCAAGTTGAAGGCAGAGGGCCATACGGGTCGACTGCTGGAGGCGTTGTGGAGTGGTGATGCAGCAGCTGTAATCAGCCGGCTCGCATCGCGTTCCTGAGTTCGCGATACCCAATCAATACTGCGCCACTCTTCGTGAGCGCGTCACGTAATGACTGATCGTTGGTGACAAGTTCAAGGTCATCGATCCAACCACTGGTGATGTCGCCGAGCGCGCGTACTTCGGGAGTATCAATTGCGGGCTGTACGTGAATTTCCGTGACCCCAGGTTGCAGTTGCGCAATGGCATCAAGCACGCGGTCTCGGCTGCCTGCACGCCAGTCGTGATCGAAGTGATCGGGGAATACAACGCCTTCGTCGGCAGCGAGTTGACGGAAGGGGAAGCCTGCAATGTCCGACGTGATGGTGGAAGGAAGACGAATCGGCAATTTGAATTCGTATGCAAGTTCCAAATACACGTCAAAAAATTCTGGGCGCAACGTAATTGACGTGAGGTGTGGTGCCAAGTGCGTGACATCAATGCCCCAGGCAATAGCGCGTTCAATTTGTGCACGACATTCACGCAACACCTCAGTGGAGTCAGCGTGTTCCCACAAGTCGTCCACCGAGCGAGGGAATCCGCCTTCGCCTGACAAGAGTGATGGCGCATGCGTGAGAGGGCCCCAGCGATAGTTGGGGTGTTCAGCATTCAGTGTGAGGTGCACGCCAATGTCTTCGCCTCTGTATTCAGCAGCTGCGAATTGTGACCATGGCGCGGGCATCATGATGGAAGCACACGTAGCAACGCCTTCACGCAATGCTTTGTACACGCCAACGGTGGCGCCATGGCATGATCCCAAATCGTCACACGAGATGATGACCAACTTCGTGTTGTCATTGTGTCCGAGTCGTGATGCGAGCGAGGCGGGGGCCATGCCAAAACCCTATCTGCGGCAATGACCCCATAACCCGAGATGGAGACGCTCTGCAGTGGCTTCTGCAGAGCTGAAGGCCTCCTCATATGCCGTATTCGGAGCAATGGTGAGGGTTTCTGCCCAGCCACCGCTGACAAGGTCAAGGTTGATGAACACGTTGTCGTGAGCGCGTGTGATGTATGCGAGCAGGCGTCCGTACTTATCGCGAGCTTCCTCGTCACGTACAACCACTACGTCAGTTCCAACGGGCAGCAACTCATGAGTGTGTGCCGAAGCCTCGGGTCCCCAACACTCGATGGGTTTGGTGGGGTGTTTTGTTTCCGGGGTGTTCACCCCAATGAGTCGAATGGTTTCTGTGTGGGACCCCAAGTTCACCATCACGGTGTCGCCATCTACAACGCGCGTAATGCGGCCATGTAATTGCCCGGCATTGTCGATGGTGGGTGATGCGGAACATGATGAAAGAAATGCCATGTTTACGAGGCAAGCAAAAACGGCGACGCATGAAGCGCCGCCGTTTCTGAAATTGATGTTCATGCTGACTCCGTTTCCGGAGACTGAACGCTCCGGTTTAGAGACGCTCGATGAGTGTTCCGGTACCGAGGCCGCCACCACAGCACATGGAGATGAGGCCGTAGCGACCACCGGTGCGCTCAAGCTCATTGAGTGCCTTGGTGATAAGGAAAGCGCCTGTTGCGCCAAGTGGGTGACCAAGAGCGATAGCACCACCGTTGGGGTTGGTCTTATCGAGGTCGGCGCCTACTTCCTTTGCCCATGCGAGAACCACAGAGGCGAAAGCTTCGTTGATTTCGAAGACATCGATGTCGGTGATCTTCAAGTTGTTGCGCGAGAGCAAACGCTGGGTGGCGTCGATTGGGCCCGTGAGCATGAGTACGGGATCTGTACCAACGAGGCAAGAGTCAACAATGCGAGCGCGTGGCTTCATGCCAAGTGCTGCTGCCTTCTCCTCGGTCATCATCAACAATGCAGCTGCACCGTCGGAGATTTGTGAAGCGTTGCCTGCAGTGTGAACACCGTTCTCGCGAGCGACTGGCTTCAATGTGCCGAGCTTCTCAAGAGTGGTTTCGCGAAGACCTTCGTCCTTGTTCACGATGTGTGTGCCGATTTGCTCGCCAGCCTCGTTGAAGTCTGGTGCTTCGATTTCGATGTACTGACCTGCGAAGCGGTCTTCCTTCCATGCGCGAATGGCGCGCTCTTGCGATGCAAGACCAAAGCGGTCGGTGTCTTCGCGGGTGATGCCCCACTTGTCAGCGATGCGCTCTGCGCCTTCGAACTGTGACGTCATTTCGTACTGCTCAAAGTAAGTCTTTGGAATGGGAACGCCAAGGCCGAGGTTCTTGTTGCCATTGCTACCGATGGGGATGCGGCTCATGACTTCAACGCCACATGCGACTGCAATGTCAACAACGCCTGAGCCCACAAGTGAACTTGCAAGACCGGTGGCCTGCTGTGAAGAACCACACTGTGTGTCCACTGTTGTTGCAGCGGTGGTGAGTGGAAGGCCAGCGGCCAACCACGAGGTGCGAGTGATGTTGAATGCCTGCTCGCCAACTTGGCTGACACAACCGCCAACAACCTGCTCAACGAGAGCGGGGTCGATGCCGGTGCGATCCATGAGGGCTTTTTGAACCTTGCCGAGAACTTCACCGGGGTGAAGTGAGGACAAGCCGCCGTTACGACGTCCGACTGCGGAGCGTACGGCGTCGACGATTACTACTGAATTTTGTGAACGTGCCATTTCGTCATCCTACGCACCAACTCTTCGGGCCGTGCCAGTGGAAGTGGAGATGCAATCGGGAATTGGGCCAGTGCGGGCACTACGGTCATTGGTGATGAGTGCTTCAGATGCAAATTTCCGTCCATCGTTAAACCCTTCAGATTCGGCTGCTGAGCATCGATATATCCATGTGATCGGCGCCAAGGTGTTCATTGACGACCGCCCCGCAGAAGATTCGTGGCAACAACACTTCCTGGGTATGCACGGCGACGTGGCGTGTTGGGGCATCGATGTGCCACACGGAGAAGACCCTGCATATGGCGCAGACATGGACCTGTATTCACTCTTTGGTCGTGTGCCACAGGAAGACTGGGCAATTGCTGGTCGTGCGGTGCAAATCATTGAATGGGCACGCACGCACAAGTTTTGTGGTCGATGTGGTGAACCAACTCAGTTAGCTCCGAACGAGCGTGCGTACATTTGCCCGGCGTGCAAACTCATGCAGTTCCCACGCTTGTCGCCAGCCATCATCACTCTCGTGACTCGGGGAGAAGGCGATGACCAGGAAGCGTTATTGGCGCGCGGTGTGAACTTCCGTGGCCCCATGTTCTCGTGTCTCGCCGGTTTTGTTGAAGCCGGTGAAAATCTTGAGCAATGCGTGGTGCGCGAGGTTCATGAAGAAGTGGGTGTCATTGTTGACAACGTGGAATACGTAGCAAGTCAGCCGTGGCCATTTCCTAACTCGCTCATGCTTGGCTTCCGCGCACGGTGGGTAACAGGCGACATTGTGTGTGACACAACAGAAATTGCAGAAGCTGCCTGGTTTCGCCGCGATGAGTTGCCACCCATTCCGCCTGCAATCTCAATTGCTCGTCGCTTAATTGACGACTGGGTCTTCCAACGCTGATTTTGAATCGCGCTGAACTATCGTTCGCGAGATGAGCAAAATGAATCTCGGTCGAGTTGGGCTATGGACTGCAGCATTTGACCTGCAGCCCATGAAGCAAGCACAAGAAGGTATTGCACAAGTAGAAGCCATGGGCTTTAGAACGGTGTGGGTACCAGAGGCCGTGTTGCGTGAACCATTCGCTTCAACCTCGTTGCTGTTGTCGGCTACGAAGAACATGGTGCTTGCCACTGGTATCGCCAGCATTCACGCACGCACCGCTCAAACTATGAATGCTGGTTGGCGCACCGTGAGCGAAGCGTTTCCTGATCGATTCCTCTTGGGCATGGGTGTTAGCCACGCACCAATGGTGGAAGGTGCACATAAGTCCAACTACAGCAAGCCGTATTCCACCATGGTGCAATATCTCGACAACATGGACCAAGGTGTCTTCTTTTCTCCGCAGCCTGCTTCGCCTCGCCGCGTGCTCGCCGCACTTGGGCCAAAGATGTTGAAGTTGGCAGCAGAACGTTGTGATGGTGCACACCCGTATTTCATTCCGGTGGAGCACACGGTGGAAGCGCGTGCCGTGATGGGTGCTGATGCATTGTTGGCCCCAGAACAAGCGGTTGTGTTTGAAACAGACCCTGTAAAAGCTCGTGCAATCGCTCGCACACACATGAGCACATATACGCGTTTGCCGAACTATGTCAACAACCTCATTCGCCTTGGTTTCAAAGAAGAAGACATCGTGAATCAGGAAGACAATGTGGTTGATGCCATTGTTGCCTGGGGCACAACCGATCAAGTGGTGAGTCGTGTGAAGGCACATCTCGACGCCGGGGCAGACCACGTGTGCGTGCAAGTGCTCACTGAAAACGGTTTGGAATTGCCAATGACTCAATGGCAAGAATTGGCCGACTCCACCAAGTCGCTGTGATTTCTGACAAGCGATATCTCGATGCGGTGCGTACGCACACGCAGCTAATTGTTTCTCTTGCTGTCAAACATCCGACGGCAACAATTGAATCGTGTCCACAGTGGCTGATGGGCGACTTGTTGTGGCACATGGGTGAAGTGCTCATGTTCTGGCAACAAGTAGTTGACAAAAAAGCGTTGGACACAACAGAACTTGAATGGGTTACGCGGCCAGAGCCACAAAACCTTGTGCAGTGGTATACCGACGGTGTTGCGTCAGCAATCGACACACTTGCAAACGCTGACCGCGACATGCCCTGTTGGACATGGACAGGCGTACAAAACGTTGCATGGATCATTCGACGTATGGCACATGAGAGTGCAGTGCACATGTGGGATGCATGCCAAGCGGCTGGAGTCGAAGCTCCGTTGCAATCAGAGTTGTCGAGCGACGGTATTGATGAGTTCTTACATGTGATGTTGCCTCACGCGCGAGAAGCTCAACCGATTGTGGGTGGCTCGGTGCACGTGCATTGCACAGATGTGGAAGGCGAATGGCTCGCTGTACCTGGTGATGCAGACGTAATGACCGTGACTCGCGAGCATGCAAAAGGCTCATGTGCTATTCGCGGCACAGCGAATGATCTCAACTTGTTGTTATGGCGACGCTTGTCGTCATTTGACGTTGAAGTGATTGGTGACGCATCGGTAGCAGAACGCTTCCTAATGCGCACCTTGCTTGACTAGCGAACAGTGATCTTCCGCCACTTTGAGGCATTGCCGGTGCGGTCGATGACTCGAATGGAGAACGACTTCACAGTTCGTGCGAATGCCAGTGAGTAAGACCCAGTTCGAAGAGCGTCTACTTTTTGAGTGACAATGCGTGCACCCACCTTGGTTTGAATTCGCGTAACACCAGATGCTTTATCGGAAACAGAAACAACGAAACGCCGCAGATTTTTTCCAATTGCTGACGACGA
>CANFIM010000040.1 GCA_947447175.1 Acidimicrobiaceae bacterium
AAACGATGCGTGCTGTATGACAAACCGTGGCGGTCCACTTGAAAGCGATGTCGCAATCGTGGTTGCACCACTCGCGAACCACGTTCAACTTCCAATAGCAATCGCTGCACATCGGGAATCAGATCTTCGTCGACCTCGCGCGAATACACCGACACGATGGCGCCAAGAAGGAGACCGCCGAAGCCCGGCGCAGGGTCAACGGGAAGAAACAAGTGCCCCAGTGACAAACGACGAGTGGGGGCAATAGGCCGTGAATGAAAGATTTCCATTTCGGCCAGCAACACGTGCTGAACGATATCGCTACTGCAGAACCCTACGCACTGTGATGCGATTCACTCGCTGGTGACTGAAGAAACTCGCAGTTCGATTGATCTTGATATCAACAATCTCCCCAACCACTCGCTGCATTGCTTTGACACGGGTCCCTGCTACGCCGTTCACTTCGCCGGTCCAGGCACCCACGCCTGCGCGTCGGCACACAGCATCGGCATGTGCAACAAGCGCAAGAGCCATAGCCCCTGAACGACCTGTTGGCCGAATATTCAGATGAACGTGGGCAAGGCTCGCAATACCCGAATCTGAACGGGTGTGACTCACCGTGAAGGCATCAAGAAATCGACGCCAGTAGAACTGTCGGCCAACACGTGACATGCGGCCAGTCAAGAGGTGGACAATATTTTTTCTGAACACTCGCCACACCTGCGTACGTAGCCATAGCTCATAGTCGTGAGATTTGGTGCAGACCAACACGTACCCCACTACTTCTTGTGTACTCGCATCAATCACCACAGCACTGTCAGACGCTCCAGTTGTGAGATACCAGTCAAGACTCATTTCTTCATATAGATCAAAATTATCTATCTCGTGGTTAAGCGGGCTACCAAGAAGAAAGGTGTCACGAAAGATTGCCCGAACATTGTCTTCATATCCGTCAACTGAATGAATGAAGAAGGTCGATGTAACGTCAACTGACATTGCAAGTCTCCGCTACAAGTTCTTGGTACATGTCAGCAAATGACGAAACTGTGCGTGACCATGGAAACTGTTCGGCACGGGCGCGACACGCGGAAAATGTTGAACAGTTGCGTTCGTTCAGCAATTCCTCAACTGCCTGGATAACAGCTGCAGGCGACACATCAACTGCGCGACCACATTGAACATCAAGCAACTCAGATGATGCGCCTGTGTTAGCCACAATCACTGGAGTTCCAGTGGCCAGGGCCTCCAGTGTCACCAGGCCAAATGTTTCTACTGCCCCAAGATTTAAGACCACATCGGCACGAGACAACTCGTCAAAAACCTGTTGTCGACTTGAGACATGTCCGAGGAAATCAACATCAAGTCCAATGGATAATTCCTCAAGATGGGAACGCATGGGCCCATCACCCATCACCACAAGCTTTACTAACCGTCGCTGCGAAAGTTTACGGACAGCCTCAATGGCAATTTCAGGCTTCTTCTCCTCTGAGAGACGGCTACAAATGACGATGCGCACAGTTGAAGGCTCAAAGAGACGATCCTCTTTCGGATGAATGTCTTCAAGAGCGACCCCAAGTGGAATCACTCGCAGGGCTGCAGGTGTGTTCGCAAATTCTTCTGAAGCAAACGAAGACGCACAGACAACACGCGACGAATGTTGGGCCAGTTGTTGTTTCCAGTGTTTTGAAAGCAACTTCAAGGGAAGTTTTGCAACTTTTGCATGTTGAACTGTCAAGTCCATCCGCTCGTGTGAAATCACACAACAAGGAATTCCCTGCTTGGCACACCAATGCGAAATCCAAGCCATAGTGGATTTGTCAGAAAGCTCAACAACGTCTGGGTGCAACGAATTGATGGCCCGTTGCACTTGTCGACGAGCAAGGATCACCCGATACGAACCCATGGTTGGTACTTGCACCGAACGAATTCCGGAGACTTCATCGTCGCGTTCGGCATCAGGAAAAGGAGTGAGCCGATGCACTTGCCAGCCCAATTTCTCGTAGCCGTCGCGTAGGGCGTCGATTGCGGTACGCAAACCTCCGGACTGCGGAGAAACAAAATTGGCGATTTGCAGAACCTTCATCAGTTTTACTCGGGATGCACAGGGTCTGGAGTGCTCAATTTTGCTGACAACGACTGATGTTTCTCTGCGTAGGTCATAGTTTCGTATCCCCGATTCACGAATCGATCGATGATTGAAAGATTTGCATTTCGTACGCGTGCATTAATGAGATCATTCGGATGAATCGCTAATCGCATCGGGGCGCGTAAGTATCTCATCACTTCTGTGGCCATGAAATTGACCGCTATTCCGCCTTTTGTTAACACACTGTTCGGACGTTGCGACAAAGAAATGATCTTCTCTTCCACTCCATGCAAGAGATCAATGAAGTGTGTGTGCGTTGTGGTGTACAACAAATCTGATTGGCGAAGAGCCTTCATAGTTTCGGGCGACATCAACCACCCAGGCGCCACAAACCCCTTCGGACAAAATCCGTATCCTTCAAGCGTTTCCCTACCGAGCCGAATACGACGATGAGCTTCTGCGTAGGGAAGATGCCAAAACTCCTCACAACCACGCGCAAACAAAGTGCCCGCAAGTTGTCGACGATGTGTAGTGCGATACTTCGCGTCGACAATGTGGTGGTAACCATGAAGCGCAATTTCGTGCCCATCAGCTTCTGCACCTCGAAGCCAATCAACAAATTGGGGTGAGGTGTCTAATGATGCACCATTCCATTTACCGGGCACGACAAGCAGCGTGGCCCGAATATTGCGCTCGTTGAGTATTTCTACCCACCGTCGGCACAACTCGGCCTTTGATGGCGCCACGTCATGAAGAGAAACAATGAGTTCGCTCATGAGGCCATTTCCTTATAGGCAAAACTCAATCCACCAATGACCGACCGGTAATGGCCTTCTAACTCTGACATCACGGTCGACCAAGTTCGTTGTTCAACGCTAGGACGCGCATTTGCCGCCATCCGCTCTCGTTTCATGGGGAAATGAACAAGTTCCTCAACGGCGCCAGCTAATGACCCACGCGTTGACTCTGTCCACAAATAGCCATTCACGCCGTGCTGTACAAGGTCAAGTGGTCCGCCGGAAGCAGGAGCGACAACTGGAACTCCCGATGCAAGGGCTTCTTGAACTGCTTGACAGAAAGTTTCATCAGTTCCTGCATGAACAAACACATCCAGAGACGCGAAATACTCCCCCAACTCACTGCCCGATTTGAACCCCACGAAGGTTGCATTCGGTATTGAGCGTTGCAAAGATGCACGCATTGGCCCATCGCCAACGATGACAAGCTTGACTCCAGGTATTGATGCAATCGGCGCCAACAGTTCAACACGCTTCTCGCGAGCCAAACGGCCGATGTACCCAACAACTACTTCGCCGTTCGGAGCCAATGTTGAGCGAAGAGTCTCGGAACGATGGGCGGGGTTAAATCGGACAGTGTCTACACCGCGCATCCAACGCACAGCGTTATCAACGCCACGTTGACGCAATGCCCACACCGCATCTGTTGAAGGCGCCAGAGTGAGACCAGCCTGTCGATGCACTCGTGCGAGATGCCGCCAAATTCCTCGGCCAGCAACACTGAGGTGATAGCGAGAAGCAAATCCTGCCAAGTCTGTTTGATAAATCGCAACCGTAGGAATGTTTAACTCGCGCGCCGCACTCAAACCAATTGCCCCTAAGACAGTGGGAGACGCAATGTGAACAATGTCCGGACGAATCGCTTGCAACGCTTCGATTGTGCACTTCTTTGAATAACCAATTCGAAGTTCTGAATAAGCAGGAAGGGCCACTGATGGAATGCTGTGAACAGTAGACCCGTTGTATTCAGCCACACTCGGGCCTGGCGCAACTACTTCAACATGGTGTCCACGTTGCGACATATTCTCAATCACTCGCAACACAGAGTTGGTGACTCCATTGATTGCTGGCAAGAAACTCTCAGTAACAACAGCGATTCTTAATGGGAGTCGCGCACTGCCGCCAGATGGCGTGACTGAGGAATACTTGTCCTTTGTCATTACACCCGACGATGGATGTGACACTCGCGGATTATGAGACATTGTCTTTTTCCTCTTCGTTGATCTCTGAATTAGTAGGTCCGGCGGCAAAAGAACGAGAAGCTACGTAGCCGACTATCAATACCGCCACTTTTACGATGACCTTCGTATATGAATGGTCAACCTCTGCCGAGACCAGTTGGGCAATTAATGCAACTGTTGCGAAGTACGCAACGAGGCTGCACCACCACTTCCATGGAAAAACTGTGCCGATTGTTAAATGGAATACTTCAGCCAGACGAGACAACATCCAGATCCACGCAACACCAAATGCAACTACCGATCCAACTGTCAGCCCGACAATTCCGTGAAGGTACAGACCAACGCCTGCAAATACGCTGTTAAGTCCAAAGAGGATGACGCTTGAAAGCACTATCTCTCTTGTTCGGCCGACAGCTCGCAACACAGCGCCATATTCCGTTACCCGATGTAGACCAATGATGGTGAATATCTGAAATGAAAGAACTGATTTTTGATACGTAGGTGCCAATGCGATGTCAAATATTTCAGGCGCAATGACCACTACAGCAAATGTCATTGCAATCACTGGGCGACACATTGTCCGCACTTGCTTCACCCAAATATCAAATGACGCCTTGTGATTTCCCACCATGAAATGTCGAACCATTGCCCCGGCTATGACTGCTCCACTTGCATACGGAAGAACCGCGAGAATCGGCACTTCTTGTGCGGCAATGGCATATATGCCGACGCGTGCTGGAATCTTCCAAGCAACCAGCCACTTGTCAACAGTGCGAGTCAACACCCCTGTTGCTAGTGCGATACCCAACGGTGCGCAATACATCAACTGACGGCGAAATAAGTGCTTGTCTGTGGCACCCCTGTGTTGCGAAGCATCACGCCCGAAAAGGACAAGAAATGCGGTAAGACGAATGATTCCGGCAGCAGCAAGGCCGTACATCACGCCTTGTGCACCCCAGGCAAAAAGTGCAGGCACAACCAAAAAAGAAAGTTGAGTCAGACCCAAAAGGGAATCCCACATTCCTGCATCTCTTTCGCGCCCACGCGCAATCAGCGCAGGACCTGCAATCACAGTTGGCATCTCGGCTGCAACCGTGATGGCAACGAACAACCCCCAATGGGCTGAATTCACGATCCCGAGCGTTCGAGAGCCAATTAAAATCACAAATCCTAGAAGTGAGCCCACAAGCGCAAGCGAACGTGCCGTTCGGGCAAAGAGTTTCTCTGATTGTTCTGGTGACAATGTGGGAAGAAAATACAAAATGCTGTGTTCGAGATTGAACGAGCCGATTGTGACAGCGGCTAGATACACCGTCAGAGCGAGTGCAACAGAATTCCATTCGCTCGGCGCAAGGAACTTCACCAATAGAAGCGCAACTAAAATTTGCACTGAGCGTTCTACTGTTTGGCCCAATACAAGCCACGCAGTTCGCCGACCAGTGGAAATGGCCGATGCGCTTTCGAGCACCAAGTTCATCGAGAAAGTTCCAATACTTGGTGCGCTGAATAATTCATATACGCCATCGCAGCGTTGCTCTCATCCTTCTTCAATCGAAAAGCTCGATGTTGAGTGATGTCTTTACGAAGAAGCCGGGCATAGGCATACGTGGGCCAATCGAGTGGACGACGATGTAGACGGCTCATGAAATGGTCAACTTCCCAAGTGTTTGCACCATGGAATACGCGAATAAAGAGATGCGAATACTCCTTGCCCATCACTGCCAGACCCATCTTGTCCCGTACCTCACGCATGAAGATTCCGTCTTCGTTTCGAGCAAGGGGTCGATATTCCACACCGACATCTCTGCGAAAAAGTAAGGTGCCAGGCGTTGCGATTCCGGTGTCGACACGAAAAACCTTGTTCTTCGTTTCTTCAAGATCATTGATGTGCATCAAGGTCCACTTCAAAGCAGAACTACCGACACCCTGCAACTTCGCTTCATTCAACTGTCGTTCGATGCGCTCAGGGTGATACCACTCATCGTCGTCCCATTGAATGCACCAATCACCGTCAGCAACTTCAATTGACTTGGTACGCAATTGACCAAGGTTGAGACCACAATCACTGCTCAATCGGTAGTAGCGAATAGCGTCGCGTTGAGGAGAACTATTGACAATGTTGCTGAGGTCGGCTTCACCGTCATCAATAATGATGAGTTCTCGATTTGTATAGGTCTGTGCTTCAAAGAGTGCAACCGCTCGCGCAACGAAACCAGGCCGATTTGCCGTGACCATCAAACAGCTAACGGAATCCTTATGCATACATCAGTTCCTCTTCTGATTCCCCGAGAAGGAGTTGTAAATGTGTAAAACCGACCCGCAACATCGAGCCCATAACAGTCATTGGCGAATAATCCACGATGGATTCAGGAGTCAATGAATTCACAGAACCTGAATGGTTCGAGGCCGCGTAGTGGATGCCAAATGCTGACTTTGGCAACTCCAATGCGTGATCAAAAAAGAATCGATATGACTGCCCTGGTGGTACTGAATAGAAACTCGATGACGACAATGGAGTAAACGGCGCACTGGACGTACGAGCGACACGTTCAATCAAAGTGGGACCAGTGGCGTAACGAATGCTGGCATCAGACTCAATCGCACCCACAAGCAGATCTTCAATGAAGTCAGCCCCAACGGCTGACCCCATGACCGCGTTGTTCATTTGATAGGTCGACCATGCCCTAAATGTTGGAGACAACAGACTGGCCGTACGTAGTAGACCCCTCGTGAGGTGCGAATCACACCACATCACCGCATGGGAGAGAGCCCACAGAATGTTACGCGGGGCTAGGTACAGCGATTTCTTTCCCCGTAGCCGCACCTCATCATCAGCCCAGACCATTTCTTCACCTGCAAAAGCTTCATATTGCCTGAGGGAATCCATCGACCGAAGAAGGAGGACATCAAAGTCGAGATACACACCGCCGTAGAGATACAGAATCGCATAACGCAGGATGTTGCTTCGGGCGGAATGAGCCTTGGGCGACAAGTTGCTGTACGTGGCCTGTACTGCATGCATTCGTTTTGGCAACAGCCCGATGATGTCAGTGCCCGAGATAAACCGAATCTTTACTTGCGGAATCTGTTCCAAGACAGTGAACCAAACAGTTAATGGCCGTTCACCTACGACATAGACATCAATGATTGCGTCCGGGTGATGTTTCAACGTGAGCGAGACCGAAATCAAATTTATAAACGGGAAGTCGGTACCACTCCAGATGTAGAAGAAGTGCTGGTCAGAGTTCTTTACCATCGGTCACATGATGACCGAGCGACATTGAATCTTGTCCACCTTTAGGTAAACACCAGGCAACATCGCTGTCAAAGAAAAGAATTCAAATTCGTCATTGTCTATTCACCTAAACAACTACGAAATGACATGTAGAGATGGCACTGTACCTTTGTGTCAAACACACTTGCTCGTAAGCCATTTGTTCGACAGCATCAACCTGTACACGTCCAACGACGCGCACTCTTGCGATTTCCCGATTTTCGTCGACTTGTCATCGGCCAATTCATTTCACAATGTGCGGATGCAGCAACATCAATTTTGGTTGCGCAATATGTTTTATTTGAATCTGCTGATGGGCCTACCGCGACACTCTTGATTCAAAGTGTGTTGAGCGCAGCTGTACCACTTTTCTTAGCTGGCCCAATCTCTGGCGTGATTGCAGACCGATATTCGCGACGCACAATTCTTCGAAGCGGTCAATGGATTCGTGTGCTTCTTGCCTTAGGACTTCTTGTATCGAGCAATTACGGAGTAAAGCATGTGCTCCTTCTCATCTTCGCAAGCGGCTTGTGCCTCACAAAGGTGCTGTACACCACACGCATCACAACTATTCGACACTTAGTACGTCAACACGAATTGGTAGCTGCGGACTCCCTTTTACTTACCTTGAGCAATGTTGCTGGTGCGTGCGGTGGAGCTTTCGGCGTAATTGCTCTTCGCTACCTGCACCACATTGGATTAGTTGGTGTGATGGCCTTGCATGCAGTTGCTGCGATTGTGTTTGCTGGAATCATCACATCCCTTGGAGGCGGACATGATCATGTGCCTTCAACATGGAGAGCCGCCATACGAAATCTTGCATCTGCTAAGACTCGATACGCCATTGCATCAACGAGCATTCATCGTTTGCTATTCGGCACTGCATTTTCTTCCGCGGCATTGTTTCTGGATACAGGACGCTCAAGTTCATATGCGTTACTTCTTGGTGCCTCAGGCGCTGGAAGCTTTACCGGCAATGCAACGGCCGAATGGGTGAACGAGCATCTTCCTCGACGATCAGTTGCCATTGTGTCGTATTTAGGCTCATCTGTGGTTGCGTGGGCCTGCCTCATTCACACCACGGGCAACACCATTGTGCCTGCCGTTTTCGTGCTCTCATTTCTCTTTCAGAATCTGCGCGTGTGCTCAGATGCCACGGTTCAAAAGAACGCAACAAAAGGTGCTGGAGGTCGCATCTTTGCCACCTACGACCTGGTTTCAAATGCATCGTTTCTGGTCGGACTACTGGTGGGGTTGACATTCTTGCCGATCGTTGGAATGGGCGTGATGTTCGCCTCGCTCATCGGAGCGTTCGGATTCGGATCCACAGTTTTTGGACTGATGTCGCGTGATGAGGGCGAATCCTCACAGGAACCAATCTCAATCGAATCTCTTCAAGTACCCGATGCCAGGACTACGAGAAACACTTCTTTAGGAATTCGTCGCTCACTGAATATTCACGAATCATGTTGAGTGTGTCTTTAAATCCGTGACCTTCGCCTGGCATTACTTCCAACTGCACGTGTCCGCCCGCGGCTGCAACAACATCTCGTAGCCGCTCGGAATGCACCAAGGGCACAGAGTGGTCTTGGTCACCATGGAAAACAAGAATGCGCGTGCCAGCCAAGCGATGAGCACGAGATAACGGCGACCGATTCCAAAGCATGGGGTCTTGATCATCGTGGGCACCTATGAGTGCCGGCATGTAGTGCGTTTCAAAGGGATCGTCACCGCGCATGAGTTCGGCAAGATCCACCACGGGGTAACTCAACACCGCTGCAGACACCAAAGTCGGGTCAATTGATATGGCATTCAGTGCAGTGAGACCACCGGCGCTTCCACCCATCAGCACAGTGCGGCCTGGGCGATAGCCAAAGGTGCGCTGCACTTGCGCAATCACCGCTGCTGTATCTACAGCGTCGTAATCACCCCAGTGACCTTCAAGTGCTTGCGCGAATTCACGACCATGACCAGTGGTGCCGCGATGGTCAACAACACAAATTGACCAGCCACGTGACAACCAATACGCAAGACGCGGACGGAAAGTGATGTTCCATTGGTCGGTGGGGCCACCATGCACCCACACAATGAGGCCGAAGTTCGGTTTTGCAGCGCGATACAAGCGATACGGCACAAACACGTCGCCCGAGTCAGCGGTATGCAGCGATGGTTCCACCAACTCTGCGTCAATTTCATCGGTGAACCATTGAGCATCGGCCGGTTTCACCAACACAGTGCGTTGCGGTTCTGCA
>CANFIM010000041.1 GCA_947447175.1 Acidimicrobiaceae bacterium
CCAGGAGTAATGGTGTAGTAACAACCACCGAGATTGGTAATGCGTGTATCTGCCACTCCGTGTGCACGACGCATCACACGAATAACACCGGCATGAGCTACGCACAACACTTCGCCACCGGGAAACTGTTCGGCCAATTCCAGAAGCGCTGCTGTTACACGTTCGATGATTGATTCGTCAGATTCGAAACCGGGCGGACGTTGGTGTGTTTCCAAATACCCGGGCCAATCACGATCAATTTCATGGTGGGTGAGCCCCTGCCATTCGCCCACATGGGTTTCACGAAGACGTTCATCGGGAGGGAGAAGTCCGGCCCCGAGACCTTCAGCAATAATCGTGGCAGTCATACGTGCACGGCGAAGATCGCTGGATGCAATGGCATCGAACATGCCCAACTTGTCGACTGCTCGGCGAGCTTGCTCGTAGCCAAGGTCGGTGAGCTCGATATCGGCCTGACCCTGCCACTTACCTGCGGCGTTCCATTCGCTTTGGCCGTGGCGCAGCATCAAGATTCGGGTAGCGGGGAGCACTCCACGATGATACTTGGATAGGCGGTGTTACTCGCCCGAAGTAATGCAGGCAAGGATTTCAAGAAAGAACTGGTCAGCCATGGCAACCATTTCTTCATCTGTTCGATCTTGCACGGGGTGAGTGGTGTACACCCGCTTCATGCTGGGTAATCCAAGAGCCACAGATTGTGCAGTGCCAGCACTGATGAATTCTTCAGTTGCGACAAAGACACCAGGAATGCCTCGTAGTTCTAAATCTGAAATGTCATGCACACTGCATGACGTGCAACTGCCTCAATCAGCAAGTGCTTCAATGACCAAGTTGCATTGCGTCGCAATTTCTTGTCGCAAGTCAACCGGTGCAGGCTTTGTAAATGTTGGTTTGGAATATCGCAAGACTTTTGCACCGCGTTCGGTGAGAAGTTCTTCAATGCGATTCAGAAATACATTGCCGCGTGGCTTCGAAATGTCAAGAAGACCAACGGTGAGACCTTTGACGCTGGCAGGACGTTCAAGCACTTGACGCGTTGCAGGCTTCGACTCATTAGTTGGGTCAAGGATGGTGATGCCAGATGCCATGGGTATCAGTATGTCACGAGCCAACGACTCGAGTAACGGGGTCAGAACCGATGGCTCCGTTGGCCCAGCCCGCAACGATTGACGAAAAGAGACCTGCTCCACCGCCTGCGTATGTCAACAAAATGCCGCCGGCTCGGAATTTGGGCAACGTGGCATCGCGGAGGTGAGGGGGAATACCTTCTGCCATCTCTTGCGCTCCACGCACCAGTTCAGCCCCAGGGGTCAACGAACGTTCCGTTAACTCAGCGATGAGTTTCTCGCGGGACCATCCGGCTTCTGCGTACACCCGGCCATGGTCGGGGCTGATGGTGAGAATGGCGTCGAAACCGATGACCAACTTCGGATGGTGCACTGTTTGCAAACAGGCCACAAATGAATTGGTGAGCTCTTCGGGCGTGCGCGCAAGTTGATCAACAACACACCGCGGTCCTTCACCGGCAAACACCGTGACTGCGTTCTGGCCAAGAGGTACGCCTCGTTCAGTTGCAAGTGATGTGAAGGGTGACCCCACTTCGTCTTCAGCAAAACAGAAAGAAATCTTTCCGGGGTTACCGTGCGTTGCGCGATCAACTTCTCCCGGACGTCCACCACCAACATTACGAATGGTGAGTTGCACTGCACGACCAATGGTGTTGTTCGCTCTGTTGCCTTGACCAAACGCGTTAATGCCGGAGTTCATTCCAATGGCACGAGTGCCAGGACCGTTACAAATAATCACGGGGCCAACAGGCATTGTTGTTGCTAACACGCCGTGCATGTTGAATTCGTCGTTGCACACTGCTTCAAGTGCAGCAATCACCCACGGCATGTATTCGGGGAGACATCCGGCCATCACGGCGTTGATCGCAATTTTTTCAACGGTGAGTTCCACTAGATCTGGTGGGGCAATTGCAATCACGTCTTGTGGATGACGAGTAGTACCCGTGAGCATTCGCAAAACTCGTTCGCGAGTTGGCGGGATGACAGGGAACCCATCGGTCCAGCCACGTGCGTACATCGCTTCGAATTCATCTTCAGCTTCAGAAAATTCAACCGTGCGTGCAATAACTGGTGAATCAGTGAACTTCGCGCGCAATTTGTCAACGATGTCCGGGTCAACACTCATCGAACCGCAACCAGGGCGCATTGCAGGTAGGTCCGCTCCGAGTAGTGGCATATCTGTGATGCGCTGCCAGTCAGATGCAAGCCAACCAAACGTGCGTTCAACTTCTTTTCCGTTGACAACCTTGATGAGTGTGGGAACTGTGTCGATGTCGTTGTGCCAGGAGACTGCTAAATCAGAATCGTGAATAGCTGACACTGATGCGGGGAAAGTTGGATCGTCCTGTGTGTAGACAGTGAGCGGCGTAGCGCCTTTTTCAATGGCCTGCAGCACTGGCTCAACCATTTGGCACGTGGCGCATTCGCGTTTCACAATGACAACGAATCCGTCGGGAAGTACTGGTGGAACAGAACTCATGGGCGAACGCTACTCTGACGGCGGAGGCGTTTGAGTACCTGGTGGGCTTCGCTGTCTTCAACACAGACGGAACGGGCGAACCCCGTTCGGCGGGTTCGATTCCCGTCCGCCTCCGCCATCACCAGGCAACGCCAGCAATGCGCACATCACCCTGGCGCTTCGTAAGGCCCACTTTGTCTAGACAATTGGCAAGTGGAAGAGCATGCTTGCGAGTGATGGCAAGTGCATCTCGGAGGTTAGCCATGGAGAATCCATTTGGGTACTGCGTCCATAGTTGTTCCAATACCGAACGCAGCGAAGAAAGTGTCTCTGTATGGAATGCAATGTTGTCGTGCTCAAACAGAATCTTTTTTTGTACTAGTTGGCGAATGATATTTCGGTCGAGATCATCTGTGTCGGGTGTTGTGACGCCGGCTTGAAGGAATAGCGAAACATACGGATGACTGAGTAATGGGTCTGATTCGCCTCGCACTGCAATTCCGTTTGTGATGCGTACTCCCTCAATTGTCAACAGCACATCTCGTTCATATGCAGTCAGCATTGCAATGTCGATTGATTGCAAATGTGAAAGCTTCTCTTCAAGAGTGGAAACAGTGTCGTTCAGTGATTGCTGCGTTGTCACCCATTGCGCAACTGTCGGTGCAATGTGGCGACCTGTTAACTGGCGAGCCTCTTCAACTGTGACCCATCCTCTGTCTCTCAGGATTTGTTCGTTGCTCCCATCTGGCGTGGCAACTTTGGTACGACTGCGGGGGTCAACATCGAGAATCACTCCGCCGCCCACCGTGGCACCAATGCCAGTGTCACGCAAGAGAAATCGGTCGCCGGGTACAAGCGGGAGAGATTGTGCAAATCGAACGCGTACAAGACCAGATTGGCCCGGGTTGATGCTTTCCGACTGCAAGATGCGAATTGTTGCCGATTGTGAACGCGTGCCGACATGAAGAGTAAAACTTCCGCGGTGCGTCAGTGAATGGTGAAGTGCAGGAAGAACTGTGATGCGTGCATCAATCACTTGACTCATCCACCATTCACCCTCGCGAACTAGAACATCACCGCGCTGTAAATCTGTTGCGTCTATGCCCGAGATATTGATTGCACAACGTGTGCCAGACACCGCAGTTGTCACTATGGAGCCGTGTGTTTGAATTTCGCGAATACGTACGGGTGCTCCGGTGCGCGCGACAATCAAAGAACTGGCGTTTTCAAGATCTCCGCCTTCAAGAGTTCCCGTCACAACAGTGCCTGAACCTTTCATTGAGAAAACGCGATCAATGAACAAGCGCGGCCGTCCGATGCGGTGGCGTGTGCTGTGAGAAGCAACAAGCTTTTCTACACGTGCAATGAGATCAGAGATACCAGTGCTGTTCACTACAGACGTGACAACCGTGTCTATCCACTGCACAGAGCTTGTGGAGAGACGTTGAGCAATTTCTTGTTGACGCAGATGGAGAACGTCGGCATCAACTTTGTCGCATTTTGTCAAAACAACAATTCCGGTAGTGATGCCGAGAACTTCGATAATGCCGAGATGTTCCTCTGTCTGAGGTTTCCATCCTTCATTGGCGTCAATGACCAGCATCACAATGTCAACTCCACTAACACCAGAAATCATGGTGCGAATGAAGTCCGCATGACCGGGGACATCTATGAAACTCAATACTGTGCCGTTGGTTGTTGTGCAATGGGCAAACCCAAGGTCAATCGTCATTGCCCGACGTTGCTCTTCTTCCAGACGGTCAGGGTCAGTGCCAGTGATTGCGCGAATGAGTGAAGACTTTCCATGGTCAACATGGCCGGCTGTTGCAATAACTGTCATCAGCTATCGCAAGGATGTGAGTGCAGCCACAACAATGTGGTCATCTGCAGGTGCAACACTGCGCATATCGAGATGCGTGACTTTGTCAAAAGTACGGGCAATGACAGGAATGCTGTGATGTCGCAATGCATCACGATGGTCGCCTGGTACTGCGATGCCAAATGAGGCAATTGTGGAGCCTGGGGCAGACCCTGCACCAACCAAAGAATCCACAGACACAACTGAACCAACTCCGGCGTTCGCAACTATGGCCGCTGCGCGAGTTTCTAAATCTGACAACGGTGCTGTTGCCATTGTCCAAAAGGGAATGTCTCTACAAGCGGTTCGTGCACTGTATGAAAGCAACACGGATTGCAGAGATATCAATGTGTGACCACCCGGACGCAATGCTCGCATCAGTGGGTGAGAGGCACATGCATTAATGAGGTCAGCACGACCCGCAATGATTCCGCATTGGGGACCGCCAAGAAGTTTGTCTCCGCTGAAGGTCACAAGGTCTGCACCATCGGCGAGCGCTTGGCGTGCGGCAGGTTCACCTGTGATCCACGTTGGCACGCGCTCGGTGAATCCGTGTAGCCACGGGGCGGTGTTGTCCAATAGGCCCGAACCAATATCAGCAACAACAGGTACCTCAAGTGTTGATAGTTCAGCAATTGAGGTGTCTTCAGTGAAACCCTCAATGGCGAAGTTTGAAGGGTGCACTTTCATCACCAGTGCAATGTCATTACGCCGTGACGTGATTGCTCGTGTGTAATCACGAAGCCGTGTGCGATTTGTTGTACCAACATCCACAAGGCGGGCTCCCGATTGTTCCATCACGTCAGGGATTCGAAACCCACCACCAATTTCTACGCTCTCGCCGCGCGACACTGCAACGTCACGACCTTCAGCAAGACCTGCAAGAACCAGCATCACCGCTGCTGCATTGTTGTTCACAACAATTGCGTCTTCTGCACCAGTCAGATGCGAGATGAGTGCTGCAGTTGCATCTTGACGAGACCCACGTTCACCCGTTTCAAGATTGAATTCCAGATTGGTTGACCGTCCGTTTGAATTCAACGCAAGGGGAGCGCGCCCCAAATTTGTGTGTAATAAAACACCTGTTGCATTAATGACTTCTTGGTGTAACGAGGTTTCAAATTCTCGGACCAATTCCTTCGCAACTGTCACTGCGCTTTCAGTGTTGTCAGCAACAGCGCGTCGAGCACAATCAACAAGGATGGCGTGTGGAAGTGCAGACACGGACGCTAGATCCCGAGCAATGGCATCAATAGATGGCGGATATTTCGCCTCGGCGGTCACGATTCTCAACCTAGTAGTTTTTTATTGATGAATACCAACGAGAGCGCAATCAAGTTGACCGAATGGACTTCGTGTGGTGGGTGTGCTGCAAAGTGGGGTGCATCACTGTTGTCAGACATGGTGCAGCAATTACCAAGTGGGTTCGACACGTCATTGTTAGTGGGCCTTGCACCATTTGATGACGCCGCGGTGTACCAATTAACAGATGACATCGCCTTGGTGAGCACAACAGATTTCTTCCCGCCGCTTGTTGATGATCCGTCAGACTTTGGTGCAATCGCTGCAGCGAACGCGTGCAGTGATGTCTTTGCGATGGGCGGTCGTGTTGTCCTCGCGGTAAACATTGCGGCGTTTCCCGAAGAGTTGCCACCTGATGTCATTGCGGCAATCTTCGCTGCCGCTTCTGCAACTGTGTTGGAGGCCGGTGGCACTATTGCAGGTGGGCACACCATTCGTAACCCAGAACCAATTTTCGGTTTAGCTGTGCAAGGAGTAGTTGACCCGAAGCACATCTTTAGAAAGAGCGGCGCACAAGATGGAGACGTTGCAATTTTGTCGAAGCCATTAGGTACTGGTTTGGTAACAGCAGCTGGTACTGATGCTGACAAGAAGGTTGCAATCGCTGGCATGCGTACGTTGAATCGCGCAGCGGCAGAGCAATTGCGTGCTGATCAAGATCATGTGCACGCAGTCACCGACGTCACGGGTTACGGACTTGCAGGTCACGGATGGGAAATTGCAGAGCGCTCTGGTGTCACGCTGGTTGTTGACTCGTCTGCATTGCCGTTGTATCCCGGCGCACTGAACATTGCACGGTCAGGTCGTCGCACCGGTGGTGATCCGCGTAACCGCTTATATGTAGGTGATCACCTCACCGCCACGGCTGATGAGGCACACCTTGCTTTGTGCATGGACCCTCAAACATCTGGCGGGTTACTTGCAGCAGTTCCACCGGAGATTGCGAACCTTTTATGCGCTACTCCTCAGTGGACGAATATCGGATTCTTCACGGGCGAGACGCCAGGGATTGAAATTCGCTGAGGCAAAATTCCGCCTCAGCGGTGAAGAAAACCCCGAGTACCCTGACATGCATGGCCACGGTTCGTTTCTTTGCTCAGGCTCGAGAGGCCGCAGGAACCGGAACCGTCACTATTTCTGGCGCCACTGTTGGTGAAGTCCTTGAGTCCGCAGTTACTCAGTTCGGAGCGCAGTTCGCAACTGTCCTTGGCATGAGCAAAGTATGGGTGAACGGGGAAGAGGTGCCACTCTCGCACCCCGTGGGCGATAAAGATGAGGTAGCGGTGTTGCCGCCAGTTTCGGGAGGAATGTGATGTCAAGCGATCAACCACTGACACTTGCCGACATTCGTGCCCAACGCGGTGCGCTACAAGGTGAAGAAGATGCCATTTCTTTTGTTCGTCGATTAGCGCAGGGTCGACTCGATCTTGCTCAAGATGAAGAGCGTCGGCGCGCAAGTGGCGCAGATGCTCCCGTTGAATCATTAGCCGACCGTTTAGCCGATGTGTTTGGTCAACAACACGGAGGTGGCAGTGCACGTCCTCCGCGTGAAACGAATATTCCTGCTGATCATCCGTTGGTGCAAGAACTTGATGCGGTGTGCGAACACTTCCAATTTGAATCAATGGAAAATCTCTCAGACAAAGATTTGTCAGAGCTCATCAATGCACTTGGCATGTTTGAAAAAACTTGTTCGCAACTGCGACATGAACTCTTCGACAAAATTGACGCACTCACAGCCGAATTGGTGAAGCGCGTGCGTGAAGGTGGCGCTGGCGCCGTTGTGAAAGATCAGTAACGCTGTGCCTATTCGTCCAAGCGAAACATTGCATGATGTTGGCGAGTTCATTCGTCAACAACGAGAGACTGCCCAAAAGAGCATCCGCGACTTAGCAAAGTCCGCCGGAGTATCGAATCCGTACCTGTCACAAATTGAACGAGGCATTCGTCGCCCATCGGCCGACATCTTGCAACAAATCGCACGAGCTCTCGAGATTTCAGCAGAAACCTTGTACGTGCGTGCCGGCATTCTTGACGGAACACCTCCTGTTGCTAGTTCTGTTCCTGAGTCCATCATGAATGACGAACGCCTCTCTCATGAGCAGAAGGCCAGTCTTCTCTCGGTGTACCGCTCGTTCGTCGGAGTTACTGCAGAGCCAGGTATGTCCGAGCAAGGGAATCAATAGCCCCCTAGATAGGTTGAAACACGCATGCGCCGTGTTGCCATTCTTTCGCTACACACTTCTCCGCTCGCCCAACCTGGTGTGGGCGATGGCGGCGGCATGAACGTATACGTGCGCGAACTTGTGTCTGCGCTTGCACACGCCGGAGTGGATTGCACTACATATACGCGCACATGGAGCAAAGACCTACCCACAACTATTCAGGTAGAGCCCAATCATCGCGTGGTGCATATTCCGGCGGGCCCCGTTGATTTGCCGAAAGAGCACCTCATTGATGTGGTTCCTGAATTCACCGACAACGTGTTGCACCACATCACTGGTGAAGGCGGTACCGACATTGTTCACGCCAATTACTGGCTGAGTGGCTTAAGCGGTCATGCCATCAAGCATGAACTCAATGTTCCGCTCGTGAGTACGTTCCACACGTTTGCGCGTGTGAAGGCGTTGGGCGGAGACCCCGAGCCTGAACTGCGCGAAAAAGCAGAAACCGAAGTCATCGGATGTTCTGATGCAATTTGTGTGAGTTGTACCGAAGAAGAACGTCAGTTCACTGAGCTCTACGGAACTCCACCAGGAAATATTGAAATTGTCGCGCCTGGTGTTGAGCACGCGTTTTTCGCACCTGGTGATAAGCGAGGTGCTCGAAAAGCTTTAGGTCTTGGTGACGGTCCTGTGCTGTTGTTTGTTGGCCGTATTCAACCATTGAAGGGCGCCGACGTTGCCGTGCGTTCGTTAGCTGCACTGAATCGTAAAGACGCTCAACTACTTATCGTGGGTGGTGCAAGCGGCTCTGATGGCGAGCGCGAAATTCATTACATCAATTCGTTAATTGATGAATTTCATCTTCACGATCAGGTGCGCTTCGTAGAACCTCAAGCGCACCACATGTTGTCCACGTACTACCGCGCAGCAGATGCAGTGCTAGTTCCCAGTCGCAGCGAAAGTTTTGGTCTGGTTGCACTAGAAGCAGCGGCATGTGGAACACCAGTTATTGCGAATGCAGTGGGTGGATTGCTCACCATTGTTGAACACGGTCGTACAGGGTTCCTCGTCCCTGATCGCAACCCTGATCTTTTTGCACGTCATATGGCCACCATCATCGATGATCAACAACTTGCAGCGCGCATGTCGTTTGATGCTGCAGAACGCGCACGTGGCTACACCTGGAGTTTTGCGGCTGCTCGTTTGCGTCGTGCATATTCAGATCTCACGTCACGCGATCGTGTTGTGTGCAAGTAGGACATCATGAGTGAATTGTTTGGAAACGAAGATCTTGCATTGCTAGAGATCAACATCACCGAGTGGTTGCACGCTATTCGCAGTCGATTTGATTCGATTGTTGCGGTTGATCAGGGCGAACCTGGCGAACATCGCTGGTATGTGCGTATGCGAGGTGAGGAGAAGGAGTTCACTACGGTGTGGCTCACATTGGGGCAACGCACATTGAGATACGAAACGTATGTCATGCCAGCTCCAGAAGAAAATGCAGAACTGCTCTATGAGAATCTTCTTCGCCGCAATGAATCATTGGTAGGCGCACACTTTTCCATCGGAATTGAAGATGCGGTGTTCCTTCGCGGAGAACTGCCAAATCGATTAATTGACGAGGAAGAACTCGACCGTGTCATTGGCACTTTGTATGCCTATGTCGA
>CANFIM010000042.1 GCA_947447175.1 Acidimicrobiaceae bacterium
CGTTCCACCTGCAGCAGCGAGATGATGCGGTTGACGAGTGTGTTGAGTTGCGCGTTTGCGGCGCGCAGGAATGCAAGCAGTTTCTTCATGGGAATCCTTTCGGAGCCCCATGTGTACGAACGCGGCGTTAGTCGGCGGAAGAAGTGGAAGCGCTTGAGCTCGAGGAATCGCTCGACGAACTCGACGTGTCGCCAGACGTTGACCCGCCAGCGATGGAGCCCGACTTACCGCTATCGGTTTTGTAGAAGCCGCCGCCCTTGAAGGTGATGCCCACAGGCAGGAACACCTTCTTCACGGGGCGCACCTTTCCGTCAGATGGATGTGCGAGCTCGGTGAGTGAATCGTCGGAGAAATCCTGCTGAACCTCGATGGTCTCGCCGGTTTCAACGAACTTATACACATATGTAGGCATGAGATTCTCCGTAGTTGGCACTCTGGTCCGTCGAGCGCCAAATGGTATCTGACTACGCTGGAAATTCATATGAGAGCTCGCACCGCCGTTATTCCTGCCGCGGGACTGGGCACCCGTTTCTACCCAGTCACTAAAGCGGTGCCCAAAGAGCTTCTCCCTATATATGACGTGCCAGCGCTACAGCTGGTGATGGACGAGGCAATTGGGGCCGGGGCTGACCACATTGTTCTGGTGTCGAGTCGGGTGAAAACGCCGATTGAAAAGTTCGTCACGCCCGACCCTGCCGTGGTGGAAAAAGTGCGCGCCTCGGGTCGTGAAGATTTGGCGAACCGATTGGCTCGCATTGGCACCGACGTAAAGGTGACGATCACGTATCAAGACAACCCACACGGTCTCGGTCATGCAGTGGGTTGCGCGCGCGAAGTGGTGGGCGATGAATCGTTCATGTTGTTGTTGCCCGACGAATTGCGCAGTGGTCCAGAGTTGTTGAGTGCGCTCGCAGATTCGGTGCAGTCTCGCGGCGTGAGCGCCATTGAGTTGTTGCGTGTGCCGATGGACAAGGTGAGCGCATACGGCGTGATCACGCATGTGCCCGGTGCGCCAGCGGATGGCCCGTTTGACATTGTGGGCATTGTTGAAAAGCCAAAGCGTGAAGATGCGCCAAGTGACCTCATCATTGCGGGTCGTTACGTATGCACTGCTGACATCTTCGACAAGATTGATCGCATTAAGCCTGCACCAAACGGTGAACTGCAGTTGACAGATGCGTTGGAACTGCAATCGGCCGACTCACCGATTACCGGCATCATCAGCACAGTGACACGTTGGGACACCGGCACACCGATGGGTTGGTTGGAAGCAGTGATTGATGCTGCGTTGAGCAATGGTGATGCAGCAGCAGCACGTGCATTGCTGGCTGACCGACTCGCTCGTTAATTCGTTAGTTGATAACGCGGCGGAACGTGCCGTGTTCGTCCACCACTAAGCCGAATTCATCAACGCGTGCGGCATTGCTGGTGCCCGTGAGGATCGATGTGTATTCCCATGCGTTCTCGTCGTGTCGTGTGTATCGCTGAGGTACGGAAACAACGCTGAGCGTTTCGATATCTATGGTGATCACATGCAGATCTGCAGTATGGCCAACATGCAACGGCAGCTTGTGCGTGATGATTGAATTCGTAAACGGTGTGTTCGCAAAATCAATATCAACGCAACCGTCGAGTTCGGTGCGGTGCGCACCATTTATTTCGCCCCATCGACCATGCCCATCGGTGGCGAGCCACAAGTCGGGTTCTTCCATGTCGCGGAACAACAGCATCTGTTGAATGTTCCATTGAGCAGACATACGCAGCACCACAGTGGCTCTATCGGCTTCCAGGTTGAGTTCTGCTGTCCAGCCTTCGTTTTCCCAACGCATGGTCACACTGCTGGCAGGCGAGCCATCCCACATGGTCCATGCGGCCGAGTGACCTGACGCAGACGGTGCCTTGTAGTTGCCCATATGCATTCGTTCTATCGGAGAAATTCAGCAGAACGTGTTCCCAACGGTTTTCTACAATTCACACATGAAGGCATGGCCAAAATCGAGATGAAACCCATGACCGACGACGAGAGACTTGCGTACCTGATCAGTGCGGGCAAATTGACGCCTGTGTCCGTGTTGCCTCCAATTTCTTGGGGGCCGGCAATTGAACACGGAGTACGCCGACCGTTAGAGGAAATTCTGCGAGAGCCTCGAGATTCTGAAGACGAGAAATACGACCGATAATGCCAACTTATTTCGATTCCAGTGTGGCAATGGCTGCGTTGCTCGAAGAGAGTAGGTCGCATGAGGCGAGACAACTTCTAGATAGTGATGATCAGTATCTCATCTCTTGGCTTTCCCTCGTAGAGATTCGTCGAAACTTGGCAAGAGCTCGTGAGTCGCTGGCAAATCAATTCATACGTGAACGATTCCTGAATCGAATTGAAGCCATGTTGGTTGCCACGATCGATGAGGATGATTGGCGGTTGGCTGCCGAGATTGCTGAGACGACTCTTCTCAAAAGTCTCGATGCCCTGCACCTTGCCGTTGCAAGCAATTTGGAACTGCAGAACCTCACCTTTCTCACGTTCGACAAAAGGCAGGCATCGGTCGCCCGCCAACTGGGGTTCTCGGTGGTGGGGGCGTAAGGCAACGCCGATACGGTTTCTTGCATGACGCCGTTAGAAGAAGTTCGCCAGTTGGTGCTGTCGTTCTGTTCGCGGCAAGCCCCCGTTAATCTGCCAAGGGCAGAGGCCGCAGGTCAGGTGTTGGCAGCAGATGTTGTTGCCACCGAACCGGTTCCTCCATTCGCGAACACCGCTGTTGATGGTTACGCACTGATCGCCGCAGATACTGCAAACGGGTCATGCGAGTTACAAGTAATTGGTGAAGTGGCAGCGGGTGCAGTGTCTTCGCTGACAGTTACTCCGGGAACCGCAATTCGCATCATGACCGGCGCACCCATTCCTGCCGGCTGTGATGCGGTAGTGATGGTGGAAGACACCGAGCGCGTTGGCGATAACCACGTGAAAGTGAATCGCGTTGTTGATAGTGGCGCAGCAATTCGCAATGCAGGGTCTGATGTTGCAGTGGGCGCCACTGTGTTCACAGCCGGTACTCGCATATCGCCGATGGTGGAAGGCGTTCTGGCCAGCATCAACGCAAAAACTGTGCAGGTGTATCCGCAAGTTCGGGTAGGCGTGATGTCAACCGGTGATGAATTAGTGGATGACGGATCACCGTTGCAGCCCGGACACATTCGCGAATCGAATCGCACCATGTTGTTGCGCATCATTGAGGAAGCGGGTGCTACAGCGATTGACCTGGGCATCGTGCGCGACAACGAAGCAGTGTTGGAACAGGCATTACGTGATGCGTTGAATGTTCACGGTTGCGATGCATTGGTCACCAGTGGTGGTGTGAGCATGGGCGACTACGACGTAGTGAAAGCGGTGTTGGGCCGCATTGCAAAAATGCATTGGTTCCAAATTGCGATGAAGCCGGCAAAACCATTCGCATTCGGCACGTTGTCGAACAGCAAGGGCGTTGCCGTGCCCGTTTTTGGTTTGCCTGGTAATCCGGTGTCGTCGCTGATGAGTTTCGAACTCATCGCGCGGCCTGCCTTGCGCACCATGATGGGATTCACCGACGCATTCCGCCCTCGTGTTCGCGCCGTGCTCGACGAAGACGTGAAGCGTGGCGAAGACGGCAAAGTGCATTTCGATCGCGTGCATGCCACGTGGGGTCACGATGGTCGTGTGCACGTAGTGCGCTCGGGCGCGCAGGGCAGTCACCAGTTGGCTGCAACCTCTGCGGCGAACGCCATCATGGCGATTCCCGATGGCACGGGTGTGCAAGCGGGCAGCGAGGTGGTGGTCACCTTCCTCGGCCCGGATTCTGGGCCTTTCCGCCCATAATTTCCACCAAGTAGTCACAAAGTGATTACTGCGTAGGATTGCCCCGTGGACCTTATTGACAGCTTCGGACGAGTAGTGCGTGACCTGCGCATTTCCGTCACCGACCGCTGCAATTTCCGTTGCACTTATTGCATGCCCGAAGAAGGCATGACCTGGATTGACCGCAGCGAAGTTCTCACCTACGAAGAAATTGAGCGGGTAGCTCGCATCTGCGTTGAGCGTTTCAGTGTTGATGGCATTCGCCTCACCGGTGGCGAGCCCACCGTGCGCGCACACCTGCCCATTCTGATTCGCAAGTTGGCGGCGTTGCGATTGTCAGATGGCTCGAAGCCCGACATTGCTCTCACTACAAACGGCAGCACTTTGCGCAACGTGGCGCAAGAACTTCGTGATGCCGGCCTCGACCGCATCAACGTGAGCTTGGACTCGTTGCAGCGAGATCGCTTCTTGGCGCTCACTCGTCGCGATGAATTAGAAAACGTCTTACAAGGCATCAACGAAGCGCAAGCTGCGGGCTTTGCACCTGTGAAGGTAAACGCGGTGGTGGAGCGAGGTGCGAATGACGACGAGATTCTTGATCTTGCCCGCTATGCGCGTGACAACAATCTTGAAATGCGTTTCATTGAGTTCATGCCGCTTGATGCTTCCAACGAATGGGAACGCAACAAAGTAGTAACGCAAGATGAAATTGTGAGCATCATCAATGCTGAGTTCCCGCTCACTCCCGTTGATCAACGTGGTGCTGCACCGGCACAACGATGGGCGTACAACGATGGCAAGGGCACCGTTGGTGTGATTCCCAGCGTGTCGCATCCGTTCTGTGCCGATTGTGACCGCGTACGCCTCACCAGCGATGGCCAGTTCCGCACGTGCTTGTTCGCCACCGATGAATTCGATATTCGTGCGTTGTTGCGCAATGGCGGAACAGATGACGACATTGCCGAACTTATTCGCAATGCAGTAGGCGCCAAGTGGGCAGGCCACCAAATCAACCAAGTGAACTTCATTCGTCCGAAGCGCACCATGAGCCAGATTGGCGGCTGACATGGCTGATGACACAGGTGAATTGCAGAACCTCAATGTTCTTGTGGAGATAAATGGCCCTGTTGCCACGCTCACGCTGAACCGACCCGATAAGCGCAATGCCGTGCGCATGAATATGTGGGCTTCTATTGATGCGCAGGTATCACTTCTTGCAGCAAACACCGATATTCGATTGCTCATTGTGCGTGGTGCCGGCGAACACTTTTGCGCAGGTGCCGATATTTCCGAACTCACCAACGGCCCTGGCGGCGAATATGCGCGCGTGAACTGGAATGCCGAAGAAGCACTCGCCAATTTCCCCGCACCCACCATTGCGATGATTCGCGGTAACTGCGTGGGCGGTGGAGTTTCCATTGCTACTGCATGCGATATTCGCATTGCTGCTGATGATTCGATTTATGGAATTACGCCAGCGAAGTTGGGCATTGTGTATCCCACCAATGCACTCGAACGTGCCGTGCGCATTATGGGTGGTTCAGCAACGAAGCACCTCATGTTCACCGGCGAACTCATCAATGCAGAACGCGCATTGCGTATAGGTCTGATTGATGAACTTCATTCTGTTGATGCATTGGAAACTCGCCTCAAAGAACTCACGGCCACATTGTTAGAACGCTCATCGCTCACTCAAGTTGCCACGAAGGCGATGATTGATGAAGTAGTACGCGACGGCAAAGTAAAGCCGAAGACAACGCTTTATTGGGAGACCGAAATGGACAAGTCGGGCGAAGTGCGCGAAGGCGTTGCTGCATTCCTTGCAAAGCGCGCGGTGCGTTGGCCATGGAAGCGCTCGTAGGAAAGTCATAGGAACAGAAAATGACCGAACCGGAATTCACGCATCTCGACCAATCAGGCAACGCCCACATGGTCGACGTAGGCGATAAGGCCGTCACTCGTCGCCGTGCAGTTGCCCGCGGCACCATCACTATGAACGTGGCCACCTCGCAGGCCATCGTGTCGGGCGGGTTGCCAAAGGGTGATGTTCTCGCTGTGGCCCGCATCGCTGGCATTCAGGGCGCCAAGCGCACCAGTGATCTCATTCCGCTCTGCCACCCGCTGATGCTGTCCAAGGTGTCGGTGGAACTCACCGTGCGCGATGGGGCAGTCGACATTGAAGCCGTAGTGGAAACCACCGGTCAGACCGGCGTGGAGATGGAAGCACTCACCGCATGCTCGGTTGCCGCACTCACGTTGTACGACATGTGCAAGAGCGCCGACAAGACAATGGTGATTGGCGAGATCACGCTGTGGGAGAAGTCGGGCGGGCGCTCGGGAGATTTCCACCGCACCGTCTAGGGGCAATTTCGGGCTGAATTCGGCTGAAACCCCCTGGCTGTCAAGCGATGTGAAAGAAGTTTCACAGAGGTTCATTTCCAGTAACCACAAGGGTTTGCGGGGTTCAGACGCCCTCGAATTGGCCATTATGGTCGTGACCTTCGGTATTCCTTACTAGGCTTCACAAAGCGTTCTAGGACGCCACTAACCCTTGCAGCCAGTGAGGTCTTCGACCACGGTCGATCAGTCTTTATCCCCGAACAAGGTGATGTATTCGTAGATGAGCAAGCTCGTTCTCCTCATTGTTGGAGCCATGTGGATGGCAGTACTTCTGCCCCCTCTTTTGCGTTCCCGTTTCGATGGTGGAGCCGTCTCTTCTGTTTCTGACTTCCGTCGTCAGTTGCACACTCTGCAACGCGCACAGGTTCCTGGCACCCAGGCTCCAATGCGCGCAATGTCCCGACCTCTTGCGCCAGCGCCTCGCTATGGCCAAATGCCTAGTCGCACAGCCCAGCCAGGTCGCGCCCCCATGCCTCGTTCGATGCAGCCTCGCCAGGCACCACGCCCTCGTCTAGTACCCGTCGACGATGCAATGGCTATTGAGCCACGCCACAAGCGCTCACACCACACCGCCGAACTTCCTCGTCACCATTACGCCGCCGAGACTGCATTCATGTCGCCTCGCGAAGTGGTGCGTCGTCGTCGCGTGAATGTTCTTTATGGCTTGGTAGCCGCAAACGGCATCAGCTTGTTCTTGGGTCTCACCACCGGCAGCACCGGCATGTTCTACATCTTTACTGCTGCCTTTCTTGGTCTTGGCGCTTACTGCTACGTACTCGTGCAGATCCGCAACCAGGAATACCTGCGCCGTTACTACGGCCAGCGACACGCTGCGTAAGCAGCCTGTCTGAATTGGGCCAGCGACACGCTGCATAAATAGCGCACTGCGTTCGGCGCACAATCTCACTTTCTACGGAATGTGAACGATGACACGCCCACATCTAGACTTTCCCCATTCGTAACGAGGGGGAAACCAATGGCACTGTCATGGATTGAAGCGCAAGAGAAGGTTCTGGCACCAGGGTCAGGCACTCCATTTGAATTGGTCGACACGGAAGTTCGTGGCGTGAAGATGCAGGTCTTCAAGAACTCACCACCGAACCTCGCATTCGTATTGCAAAATGCACGCAACTTCGGTGACAACACCTTCATCTTGTACGAAGGCGAAAGGTATTCCTTCGCCCAAACCATGGACAATGTCGATGGACTCTGCCATGTGTTGGTGAATAAGTACGGCATCAAGAAGGGCGACCGAGTCGCAGTTGCTATGCGTAACTTCCCTGAATGGATCATGGCGTTTGCAGCCATTGTTTCCGTCGGCGCAATCAATGTTTCTTTCAACGCGTGGTGGACCGAAGACGAAATGGATTTCGCTCTGCAGGACTGTGGAGCAAAAGTTCTCATTGGTGACCAGCAGCGCATTGATACTGCGCATGCATCGTGCAGCAAAATGGGCATCAAGATGTTGTGCGTTCGCCCCGAGCGCGAACTCGGCGCAGATGTTGACGATTGGTCAAAGGAAGTCAAGCTTGGTCTCGGTCCTATCGTTGCCGATATTTCTCCAGACGACGACTGCACCATTCTCTACACGTCAGGCACCACAGGTCGCCCAAAGGGTGCCGTGTCAACGCACCGTGCAGTTCTCAGTTCGCTCATGGCATTTGCTGCTCGTAACCAAGTGTTGAAGCTTGCAAGCGAAGAGCCAGAGAAGCCAGCTGATCCGTTCCCGCCATCATTCATTCTCATCGTGCCGTTGTTCCACGTAACTGGTTGTGTGCCTGTGATGCTTAGCTGTTTCATGGCTGGCCTCAAGTTGGTCATCATGTACAAGTGGGACGCCGGCAAGGCATTGCCCATCATTGAGCAAGAGAAGATCACCACATTCACTGGCGTGCCAACACAAGCATTCGACCTTGTGAACCACCCCGACTTTGACAAGTACGACACCAGTAGCTTGCGTGCAGTGGGTGGCGGTGGAGCACCAGCCCCAGCATCGCTTGTTGCCAAGGTTGCAAAAACTGTGAAGCAAGGAAGCCCGCAACTTGGGTACGGCATGACCGAAACCAACGCGTATGGCCCTGGCAATACCGGCAAGTTCTACACCGATCGTCCAACTTCTACAGGTCGCGCAACATGGCCAATGAAAGTGTCTGTGCGCAACCCTGAAACATTTGAAGAATTGCCCGCAGGCGAGTGGGGCGAAGTGTGCATGTTCGGCCCAATGGTCATTCGTGGGTACTGGAACCGACCTGATGCAACAGCCGAAACCATTGTTGATGGTTGGTTGCGCACCGGAGACGGCGGCTACATCGACGACGAAGGATTCTTGTACATCAAGGACCGCATCAAAGACATGATTCTTCGTGGTGGCGAAAACATTTACTGCGTGGAAGTTGAAGGCTCAATCTATGAGCACCCTGCTGTTCACGAAGTAGCAGTGTTTGGTATTCCGCACGATCGTCTTGGCGAAGAAGTAGGTGTTGCTATTTATCCGAAGGATGGGCAAACGCTTACCGCCGATGAATTGTGGAAGTTCCTCGATGGAAACATCTCATCGTTCAAGGTTCCGAATCACGTCATCATTATGAACGAGCCGTTGCCACGTAACGCAGCAGGCAAGTTCTTGAAGACGCAATTGCGCGACGAAGTAGCAAAGGGTCTGCTCACCGCAGAAACTCGCTAGTTGTTCTGCTCCTCTGGGGGCCGAACATCTTTGAACATCTTCAACAGAAGCAAGTCGTACGTGATCTTGCAGACTGCGCAAATGATGAGCGGCCAACCGAACGTTGATTGGTCGAGCATCCAGCCAGCTGCGATGGGTGGCAATGCTGATGCAAGGCTGCGCGGAACATTGGTAATGCTGGCTGCTGCTGCACGC
>CANFIM010000043.1 GCA_947447175.1 Acidimicrobiaceae bacterium
ACAAGCTTGAGAAGTTCAAGTGCGCGTGCGCGACCTTCGACTTCTTCTCTGCGTGCTCGGGGTGACCGCAAGATGGCGCCGACAACGCTCGTTTTGTTATGTGCATCAACACCAATCAAAACATTCTCTAATGCTGACATGTCGGGGAAAAGACGAATGTTTTGGAATGTACGAGCAATGCCGCGCTTCGTGATTTGGAATCGCTTCTTTCCGACAAGTGATTCACCGTCGAAAGTAACTGTGCCCGTGGTTGGCGTGTACACACCAGTGATCACGTTGAAGCATGTGGTTTTGCCAGCTCCGTTGGGCCCGATAAGACCAAGAATTTCTCCACGCTTGATATTGAGCGTGACGTTGTCTAGAGCAGTGACGCCACCAAATTGCATGGTGACTGCATCAACAGAAAGAAGTACGTCAGACATGTGAGTCTCCCTTCTTTGCGATGCCGGCCGCCGCGGAGCGACGAGGAATGATTCCCTGGGGGCGGAACACCATCACAAGCACCAGCGCAACACCGAAGACGAAGAAGCGCTTGTCTTGGAAGTTACGGAAGCGCTCAGGCATCCACGCAACGAGGAAACCACCAACGATGGCGCCGTACATGTTGCCGGTGCCACCCAACACCACAGCTGCAAGGAACAGAATGGACAACTGCAACTGGAAGTTGTCGGGGTTGATGAACCCCACCTTGCCGGCGTACAACACGCCTGCCAAACCACCAATACCTGCGCCAATAGCGAAGGCCCACAACTTGAACTTAAAGGTGTCAACACCCATGAGTTCTGCAGCGTCTTCATCTTCACGCACTGCAGACCATGCACGGCCAACTCGGCTTGATTCAAGACGTCGCAACAAGAAAATGACAAACAAAATCGCAGTAAAGCCCAGGTACCAATAAGGATGCTCATCAAGAACACCAAACTTCAAAGGCCCAATTGTTGGCGGGTGTTTGATCTTCTTGATACCTGCTGCCGCACCCAACCATTCAGAGTTGTTTGCTGTGATGCGAATGATTTCGCCAAAGCCCAATGTCACGATGGCCAGATAGTCGCCACGTAAACGCAATGTTGGAGTACCGAGAATCACACCAGCACTCATACTCACCAACACGGCAATGGGAATGGCCAACAACCACGGCAAGTTTGCGTGTTGCGAGGTGATGATTGCAGTGGTGTAGGCGCCGATGGCATAAAAGCCGACATAACCAAGGTCAAGCAGACCAGCAAGGCCCACCACTACGTTGAGACCAAGAGCCATGAGCACAAAGATCATGATTTGGTCGGTGAGGACACTGCTGAAGTTGGTGCCAGGTGTATTGATTATCCAACCCAGTACCGGCACATCGGGCCAACGTGGCGCGAAATACAAGGCCACGACGAAGAGGCCCATCAGCGACCAACGCACCTGCTTCGGCAATGCCGAAAAACGTGAACTTACCGAAGTCAGTGGACGCGTACGTGCACGGAAAATATCAGTGAGGCTCATACTCGTGCCTTTCCGAGAGACTCACCAAGAATGCCGGTAGGTCGGAACATAAGAACCACGAGAAGCACCACGAAAGCAATCACGTCTTTCCATTGGCCTCCGAAAATTGAAGAGCCGTAGTTTTCTGCAAGGCCCAACACGATGCCACCAAGAAGTGCACCGCGAATGTTGCCGATGCCGCCGAGAACGGCTGCAGTAAAGCTCTTGACGCCCAACAAGAAACCGATGTTGAAACGCGTTTGGTCATACATGAGGGTGAACATCATTGCAGCGCCACCAGCCATGCAACCACCTAACAAGAATGTGATGAGGATGACGCTGTTGACGTTGACTCCGAGAATGCGTGAGGTTTCAACATCTTGCGCAACCGCACGAATGCCGCGACCCAAACGTGTCTTGTTCACAAACAACAACAGTGAAGTCATCATGAGGATTGCGCCGATAGCCACAATTGCGTAGTCAATACGCACATCAGTTCCAAACAATTTGAAAAGTGTTTTCTTCTCGAGCACGCGCGGCAACTTGTAGACCAAGCGATTATCGGGGCCCCAGGTTGCAACTGCTTCGGCGATAGCCATCGAAGAACCAATCGCGGAAATGAGGAACGCAAGACGAGGGGCTTGGCGACCCTTCTTAAAGATGCGCATGTAGCCGTAGGAAATGGGTGCCGTAGCGACCAAAGCGAAAGTGAGATTCAGCGAGAGGTTGGTGCTGAAAATCATTGATGCAACGAATGCAGAGATGAAGGCAAGAACTACGGCGCCGTATATGTCTCCGGCTCCGCGCAACGGACGGTATGCCGTGCGCTCAAGCACCACTGCACCTGCGCCAGAAACGAGCACCGCACCAATGAGACACGCAACCAATGTAAGTACGAGGGCTAATCCGGATTTGTAGGGGTATCCGTTTGAGTCGTTGAAGAGTGGGACACCAAGTACTTGCGTAATGGTGATGAGAGATCCGAATGTGCCCACCATGAAAATTTCAGAGTGAGCAAAGTTGATGAGGCGTAAAACGCCGTACACCATGGTGTAGCCAAGGGCCACCAGTGAATAGATGAGACCCAGCACAAGGCCCGACACCGTGAGATCCCAGAAGGTTTTATAAATAAGCCAGTCGCGCATCATCCCTACATTTCGAGTGCGTTGCTTCAGATTATTGCAAAAGCGGCTGGGAACGAATTCCCAGCCGCTTTCAACAAAGTTTTTGAGTCGGTATTTACCGACGCAAAATCACTTGATTTCTTGAACGAAAGTGATCTTGCCGCTCTTGACCTGGTACAGGTAGATGCCACCCTCGGTGACGTCACCATTTGCACCAAACTTGATGTGCTTTGAAGCGCCATCTGCGTCGTATGCCTTCACAGCTGCGAGAACTGCTGCGCGGTCCTTTGCGCCACCCTTGATGGCTGCGAGGATCACGTTTGCTGCGTCGTAGTACTCAGCACCGTAAGTTCCTGGGAACTCGTTGTACTTTGCCTGCCACTTAGCGATGAAGTCTGCTGAACCGTCTTGGCATGGGCAGCTGATAAGTGCGCCTTCTGCTGCTGGGCCTGCTGCATCTGCGAAGCCAGCCTGGTCCTTAACGCCGTCGCCACCAACAAGAACTGCAGTAACGCCTGCGTCCTTGAGCTGCGTAGCAAGCTTTGCTGCTTCTGCGTAGTAGCCACCGTAGAAGATGTAGTCAACGCCGGCTGACTTCATCTTTGTGACTGCTGCTGAGAAGTCAGCTGCCTTTGGATCAATGGTGTCTGTTGCAACAACTGCTGACCCAAGAGTGGTCTTCACAGCGTCTGCAAGACCCTTGCCGTAGTCAGAAGCGTCGTCGATAACGCCAGCCTTCTTAGCAACTGTCTTCAGGTAGTTAGCGATTGCAGGACCCTGCTTGGCATCGTTTGCCAACAAGCGGTGGAAGACTTTCCAGCCGTTGTTCTGCAATTCAGCGTTTGTTGCTGAACCGGTAACGGTTGCGAGGCCAGCCTCTTCGTAAAGAGGATCTGCTGCGTTTGACTCACCTGAGAAACCAGGTCCGATGATTCCGAGGATGGTTGCATCCTTGATAGCTGCCTGAGCTGCTGCTGGTGCCTTTGCAGGGTCACCCTGTGTGTCGAACTTCTTGAGAACAACACAAGCGTCTGGGTTTTCTGCGTTGTATTCGTCGATTGCGAGGTTTGCACCCTTGATCATTGGAACACCAAGTGCGCCGGCATCGCCGGTTTCTGCACCCTGCCAGCCGATTGCGGCTACTGGGTTGTCACAAGTTGGTGCAGCGGAGGCTGGAGCTGTGGTGTCTGAAGCTGAGTCACTGTTGGAACCGCAAGCGGCACCCACGAATGACAAGGCTGCAAGAACCGCACCAGCGCGAAGCAAGTTTGATTTCTTCATGTGTTTCTCCCCCTAGGAGACATTGGCGACCGAATGGTCGTTACTGGGTAGTAGAGCCAAGTTACAGGGCAGATTTAGGCAAAATCAATGGGAAGCGAGCCGATTTATCAATCGCACAACGTCGGCATGGGTGTTATAGAGAGGTGCAAACCCAAATCGCATGAGGTCGGGTGGACGAAAGTCGGCGACTATTCCTTCTGTTGCCATAGCATCAACGAGGGTCCTGCCGTCGGCAAAGCCAAGTGCCACATGGCTTCCGCGCTCTTCGGCTGCCAGCGGTGACTGAATAGTGAACATCTCAGGGTTGAGATGGGCTTGGGCTAGATCAATGAACAGAGACGTGAGGCTCACACTTTTAGCCCTCACGGCCGCCATCTCAATTCCCGAAAAAACTTCGAGGGCAGCCTCAAGAGATTTCATGCTGAGAACGTTCGCGGTACCCGTGAGGAATCGAGAAATGCCCTCTGCAGGTCGATACGACACCTCAAACGCGAAGGGCTCGCTATGGCCCCACCAGCCTTGAAGTGGCTGGCTGGACTCTGCAAGTAAGCGAGGAGCCACATATATAAAGGCTGGGGCGCCAGGGCCACCGTTGAGGTACTTGTAGCCACAGCCCACCGCGAAGTCGATGTCTAGTGCAGACACATCAAAGGGAACTGCGCCAGCCGTATGGGCAAGGTCCCACACCATGAGCGCGCCGTTGCGATGTGTTGCCGTGGTGATGCCAGCGACATCGAGGATGCGAGCGGATCGATAATCAACGTGCGTTGCTGTGACAACAGCGGTGCGTTCTGAAATTGCACTGACGATTTCATTGGCGGGCACTGCGACAAGTTGCAAGTTGTATTGCGATGCAACGCTCTGCGCAATGTAGATATCGGTGGGGAAATTATTGATGTCCACCACAATCTCTGTGCGACCCGGGCGCAATGCAACGGCGGCCATTAATGCTTTGTGCAAATTGATTGACGTGTTGTCACACGCAATCACGGTGTCGGGTGCAGCACCAATGAGTGGAGCAATTTTGTTACCTACACGTGCTGGCATTTCTAGCCAGTCTTCATTCCATGAACGAATCAGACGTTCACGCCATTCAAACTCAATGGTGCGATGAAGAACTTCACGGGAGCGAAATGTGAGCGGACCCAAAGAGTTGCCATCGAAATACAGAACGTCATCAGGAATGTCGAAATGTTGACGAAGATGGGCGAGTGAATCTTGTGCATCAAGTTCAGCTGCGCGTGAAAAAGCTGCATCAAGCGACATGTGAATCCTCCGTGAGAATGTTCAACACCCAGTCTCCCACTGCTGTGCCCGCGCTCAAAAGATCATATGGAAGGTCAAAGTGATCGCGTTCTTGCACCACCACACAGTGAGTATCCGTTCCCGCTGATAACAGGCGCTGTGCGTATTCACTGTTTTGGCGAATGAATTCCGACGATTCGTGTTCCCCCACGGCAAGCAACGCTCGGCGGAGCAAGCCGGACGGACCCAACAATTGCGGACTGACACGTGTTGCTGAGTTCTCATCAAGATGCAATGCATCGTTTGTGGGGGTAACCACCAGAGGTCGAAGGTCGAAGACGCCACTGAGAAGCGCAACGCCATCTAACAGTGGAGCAACAACTGCATCACGCGCGCACATGGCTGCCAAATGTGCTCCCGCACTGCTACCGGCAAGTACCACGCGAGAAGGCTTCGTCATCTCAATGACGCGCAGCACATCAACAAGGCATTCGTTGACAATCTGCTCGACAGTTGCATGAGGGGCAAGCGTGTACTCCGTTGCATGTAACGAGATGTTCCAACGAAGTGCATCGTGGGCATTAAACCGAGAGTCGGCAGCCGAAAGGTCTTGCCAGTATCCCCCATGAATGAAAATCAGAAGTGGCTGACCTGGCCTAATGAGTGAATCTGTAGCAACCTCTTCTGAACGCGTGCGATAGTCGGCGAAATATTCTGCAAGTGGTCGCAGTGCGAATTGGGACGGTGAGTATTCACGGTCCACTTCTTCTGGCGAAGCGGTGCGCCAATCAAAAGCGGACATGCGCTCAGGGTAGAGGGCGTTCGCCAGCAACAGTGGAACGATGCAGTTCTCTGCGGAATCCTGAATAGTCGTTCAATGCGTAGTGCTGCGTTGAACGGTTATCCCAAATAGCCAAGTCACCAGCGGTCCACTTGTGTCGATAGCCAAACTTTGCATCGGTGGTATGCAGGTGCAACCACTCCATCAGGCGAAGTTTTTCGATTTCATCGGACATACCCACGATGTCGCGTACGTATGCACGGTTGTAGAACAACACCTTCTTCAACGTTTCAGGATGAGTGGTGATGAGTGGGTGAATTTCGTATTCGTTGGCTGAATCGTCACACACGATGTTCATGCTGGAAAGACCTGAATGTATTGCTTGCATTTTTGGTGAATATGCATCACGCGCACTGTGCACTCCACCAAGTGACTCATAGGTCTCTTTCTGTGCAGGGTTCAATGCGTTGTATGCCGCAGTCATCGACGACCACAACGTGTCTCCTCCATACGGCGGGATATCAAGCGCGAGCAAAATAGTGAATGACGGAGGGTTGGGCAGAAAACTGAAGTCGCTATGCCACGCGCCACCAAAGTTGAAGGCATTTCCATCACGCGCTTCTTTGAGCACTTTGATGACTTCGGGATGATCTGGGCTTGGTTCAATAAACGGCGACTCAGCCGCTGGTCCGAGGCGACGAGAGAACTCCACTTGCTCGAGTGCCGTAAGAGACTGGTTGGCCAGGAACACCACTTCGTGCTCACAAATCAGCGCACGCAATTCGGCAAGGGCTTCGTTGCTCAGTGTGCGTACATCTCCTGCGTCAACTCGTGCGCCCAATACCCCCGTTAAACGTTCCACCCGCATCTCCACACCGTAGAGCAACTGGCGGATGGGATGTTCACCCTGGTCCCTGTGGCAACATCTATCTCGTGGCTTTTCGAGACGGTGATGGATGGGTGTTGTGCGAACGATGCCAGTCGCGCCATTGGGGTCTCCACGGGGCAGCAGGCCTGTTGCTTGTTCGCATCGATGTCGAGCCCGTACTTGTACTTCTACAGTTGCGTGCCGGGTGGACACATGGCGGTGGCACGTGGGCTTTGCCAGGCGGTGCTCTTGATTCACACGAGCACCCCGTTGAAGCCGCCGTGCGTGAAGCATGGGAAGAAACAGGCATTGAGCCAGAGCACGTAAAACCAAAGTTGATGTTCTCTGATGATCACGGCAACTGGCGATACGACACGGTGATTGCGCATACGTCCATCGACGTAGGTGCATACGAAGCAAATGCGGAATCAGAAGCGTTGCATTGGGTTCCTGTTGAGGATGTTGCCGGATACGACCTGCATCCCGGCCTACGTCATACATGGCCCGAACTCATTGACCTTGTGAAATCTTCCCTCGAGAATTAGTTCTCGTGCGTCGACAAACAATTCACTTACTGCGCACAGCAAGCGCACTGGGTGGCATGAGCTACGGCATCATGTTCACAATGCTCGATGACTATCGAGACAAGTACAACATCACAGAATCACGACTCGGGCTGATTGTTGCAATCGGATTCATTGTTGGATTTCTTTCGCAAACACTGCTGGCACCATTCGCAGATAAAGGTTTCGCCAAGCGAATGGTTCTTCTTGGCCTCACCCTCGAAATTATTGGTGCATTGACCATGGCATTTGGCCAGGCTTTTATGCCTCTATTCCTTGGTCGATTGCTCTTGGGTCTCGGAGGAGGTGCATCAGAACCAGCATTGCGTCGTGTGATCATTCTTTCCGACCCCAACAACATGGGCAACAACCTTGGGCTCATCGTGAGCGCCGGAGTGGCCGGATTTACAGCAGGTCCGATTGTGTCCGCACTAACAGTTGGCACGTTCGGTCTTGCTGCACCATTCCTTATTGTTGTGGCCTTATTAGTTCTTGTTGGTATTGGTCTTCTTCGACTCCATGTGCAGGAGGCGGATATTGCGAATGCACCAAAAGAGCGACTTGCATTTGATCTCTTGCGCATACGTCCACTTGCCGGCGCCATCGTGATTGGTCTTGCACTCTTCGTCATGATCGGCACTTTTGACTCCTTGTGGTCAGTGATGATGGACGATATGAATGCGCCATCGTGGGTGGCAAATGTGGGAATTTCAATGTTTGCGCTTCCCATGATTTTTCTTGCTCCACGTGGTGGAAGATTTACGCAAACCTTTGGACCATTTCGCGCCAGCATTATTGGGCTTTCCTGTGGCGCATTCTTCTTAACGATGTACGGAATACTCCCGTCGCCCTATCCCATGCTTTTCATTGGAATATTGCACGGAGTGGTTGATGGATACACCGTTACTGGTGGTTCAGCAGCGATTGCTCTTGTTGCCCCGCAAGAACGACTTGCATCTGCACAAGGTTTGTATGGCGGACTGCAAACACTGACAGGTGGCATTGCAGCGGCATGTGCAGGCGCTGTATACGGCGTGATTGGGCGCGCAACATTCGTAGTGTGCTGCGTGGTGATGTTGTTACTCATCGGAACCGGTGCGTGGATGGCGAAAGACAGCCTGTCGCTCTCGGGTGATTCGTTAAGTACTGACGCGTAATTATTTAGCGGCTTGAATTGCCGACCACACAGTGAACGAGGTGCAAGGCATATCGATATGTGTGACACCAAGATGACTGACAGCATCAACAACTGCATTGTGTACTGCAGGTGTGGCGCCGATTGTTCCGGCTTCGCCAATTCCTTTCGCACCCAATGGGTTACGAGGAGTAGGCGTTTCCATTGGAACACGCTCGAATGATGGCAATTCAGCAGCAGAAATCATTCCGTAATCAGCAAGATTCGATGTGATGGGGTTTCCGTCAGGATCGTACGCAACAACTTCAAGCAGTGCTTGTGCGATACCTTGCGCAAGTCCACCGTGCACTTGCCCATCGACCAACAATGGGTTAATGATGGTGCCGGCGTCATCACACGCAATGTGTCGAATAACTGCAACAGAGCCCGTGTCGGTGTCAACTTCCACCACGCACACATGCGAGCCGAATGGGAACGTGGCCCCTTCGGGCACGTAATCAACTTCAGCCTCAAGAGTTTCATCGAGACCCACAACAAGTTCAGCCCATGAGCGTGAAGGAGCTGGTGAGCCAGCCACATGGAATGCACCACGCACGGTGTCAATCACAACGTCCTCAACAGCAGCTTC
>CANFIM010000044.1 GCA_947447175.1 Acidimicrobiaceae bacterium
GAAACGGCCGGCGTGGCTCTTCTCTGCGCGAGCAAGAGTTTCGAACCAGTCTGCGATTTCATCGAATCCTTCGTCGCGAGCTGTCTTTGCGAAACCTGGGTACATCTGTGTGTACTCGTATGTTTCGCCAGCGATGGAAGCCTTGAAGTTTGCTTCTGTCTCGCCGATTGGCTCACCCGATGCTGGGTCGCCTACTTCTGCGATGTATTCAAGGTGACCATGTGCGTGGCCGGTTTCGCCTTCTGCTACTGAGCGGAAAAGCATTGCTGCGTCGGGGTAACCCTCAACATCTGCTTTTTGTGCGAACCAGAGGTAACGGCGGTTTGCCTGGCTCTCACCAGCAAATGCCTCCAACAGGTTTTCGTGAGTCTTGGTGCCCTTCAGGCTTGGCATGACTGTTTCCTTTCGGTGGTTTTTGGGTTATCTACGCTTCGCGGGCGCTGAGCACGAGGCGCAACGGCCGCGATAGACGATGTGAGCATCGGCTACTGCAAAACCGTCGAGGCCGCGCAACTCAGGCGCTTCGTTGACGTAGACATCTTGTACTGCGCCGCATACTTCACAGACTGCGTGATGATGATCCGACACATTGGGATCAAAACGCATGGCACCTGCGCCCACTTCAATTGCTTGCAGCTCGCCCATCTCTGTGAGATCGGTGAGGGTTTGATACACGGTGCGCAACGAGATGCCTGGCATCTGTTGAGACGCGACTGCGAACAAGGAATCTGCTGTGGGATGCGCGCTGTTGTTATGCATTAAGCGGAACAACAATTGACGCTGGGGCGTGACCTTCAGACCAGCTGCGCGAAACGCGGTGGTGAGCTCTTCAGGTGAACGCATGGAGGAAAAGATAACCAGCAAATTTCTAATTTGCAACCATTGCTAATTAGCAAAGTATGAAAATTACAAATTAAGACGAGCGACTTAGAAGGAATAGGCTCACACCGATGCCAAATGAACACAATTTCTCGCGCGCCTATTCCCTCTCGCGCCTAGCCAACGAAGAATTCGACCTTGTCGTTGTTGGCGGAGGCATTACCGGTGCCGGCGTAGCCCTTGATGCTGCGAGCCGTGGCCTCAAAGTGGGCCTCGTAGAACGCGACGACTTCGCCTCAGGCACCTCGTCAAAGTCGTCAAAGCTTGTGCACGGCGGATTGCGCTACCTGCAACAGGGTGATGTTCGCTTGGTGTATCAGGCGTTACGCGAGCGCAAGCGTTTGCGCCGCAATGCACCTCACTTGGTACACGTGCTCCCCTTCATGATCCCCATCCTCACCAAGGACGGAGTGGTGTCAAAAAAGATTGCACGTGCACTGGGTTCAGCCATGTGGATGTACGACATCACAGGTGGTTGGCGCATCGGTCGAATTCACCGTCGACTTTCTGCAAACGCAGCATTCAAGCACCTGCCCACCATGCCTCGTCCAAAGCTTGCGTCGGCCTACCTCTATTACGACGCCGAAGCCGATGACGCTCGCCTTGTAGTCACAGTGCTGCGCACTGCCGCAGACAATGGAGCAGCAATTGCTAACCGCTGTCGCGTTGATTCGATTCAGTCAACGTCTCGCACACAACACACCATCAATGCCACAGACACTCTTTCGGGTCACTCATTCGCCATTCGCACTCGTGCCGTGGTGAATGCAGGCGGCGTGTGGGCAGACGATGTACGCGCACTTGATGAGAATGCGCACCCCGACACCATTCGCCCAGCCAAAGGCGTGCACCTCACCGTGCCCTGGGAAAAAGTGCAGAACGATATTGCAGTTGTTATTCCGGTTCCACGCGATCGACGCAGTTTGTTTGTAGTGCCCTGGTTGTCCAATGGTGACGGAACGTACAAGTTCACCTATATCGGCACCACCGACACTGACTACAAGGGACCAGTCAATGATCCACAGTGCACAAAAGACGACATTCAATATGTTCTTGATGCGTTGAACGCAAGCGTTACCACCGATGTCACATTCGATGACGTCACCGGGGTGTGGTCAGGTCTTCGACCTTTGGTGAAGATGGATGACACATCAGCAAAGGCCGGACGCACTGCAGACCTCAGTCGACGTCACAAAGTGTTCGCATCGAAAAACGGAGTTGTCACTGTTACTGGCGGAAAACTCACTACGTACCGTGAAATGGCTGAAGATGCAGTTGATGCTGCATGTGAAGTCATTGGCGTAAAGAAGCACAGCCGCACAAAGAGCCTTGGCTTGCGCGGTGCCTCTGGGCGACGTTCCACCAAAACGCAACAAGATGTCCATCTCGACGGACGATATGGCAGCGACGCGAAAGCAATCAACGAACTCATTGCTGCAGACCCATCATTGGGCGAGCTGCTCGTTGCTGGTCTTCCCTACCTTCGTGCCGAAGCGATCTACGCAGTAACGCATGAAATGGCCACATCATTAGACGATGTCTTCACACGCCGAACACGCGCTCGATTGGTACACAGACGCAATTGTGTTGCAGTAGCACCTGCTGTTGCCGACCTCATTGCTCCACTTCTTCAGTGGACCGATGCACAACGTTCAGCGAGCCTTGCAGAATTCCTTGATGAATGTGCCCGTGAAGATGCGGCATCTCTCGTCACTGAAGCTGAGTTCATCGCATCATCAACAAATCCTAAATAGAGAGCTACTCATGAGCCTTCACTCGTACAACACTGCCGTTACTGACCCCATTGAGTTCGGCGGTGACCCAGCACTTGCAACAGCACGACTTACTGGCGCCGTTCGTTCACTCACCGAAGCAGAGGTTGACGCTCTCGGCGCACTATGCGATACCACTACAGATGCTGAAGATCGTGCCAAGCACGGGCGTGACTGGTGGCCGTTGTCATTGTCATGGTCACTCAAGAACGAGGTGCCACAGATTCCTTTTGCTGTGTGCCGCCCCAAGAACACGCAAGAAGTGTCATCACTGCTCGCCTATTGCAACTCGAATTCCATCCCCGTTACTCCATCTGCCGGTCGCAGTGGTGTGTGCGGCGCAGCAATTCCACTTGCAGGTGGCGTTGCCCTCGACATGACTGCCATGCAAGGCATTGAGTCCGTTGATGAAATTTCAGGAATCGTTGAAGCACTAGCCGGCACGTTTGGCCCTGATGTTGAAGACGGTGCACGCAAACACGGCCTCACTATTGGCCACTATCCGCAATCAGTCGCCATCTCAACAGTTGGTGGTTGGGTGGCATGCCGTGGCGCAGGTCAGTACTCCACTCGCTACGGAAAAATCGAAGACATGGTGCACGCACTCGAAGTAGTGATGGCTGACGGAACAATTGTTCACACAGGTGGTGCACCTGCCGGCGCAGTAGGCCCTGATCTCACGCAACTCATTCTGGGTAGCGAAGGAACAATTGGCGTCATCACTCGCGTGTGGTTGCGTGCGCATCCACTTCCCGAAGTGGAACGTCGTGGTGCATATGTGTTCGCAAATTTGTCTGACGGTTTCGAAGCATGTCGTCGCATTTATCGCTCAGGCGCAACGCCTGCTGTGCTGCGCCTGTACGACGGCGGCGAAAGCAAGCGTTCACATGGTGGTGATGGCACCAATGCAACTCTGCTTGTTCTTGATGAAGGAGCCGAGGCTCTCATTGACGCAACGATGGGCATGGTGCATGACATCTGTCTGTCATTGGGCGCAACCGTAGGCAACGTTGATTTAGTAGAGGCGTGGACACACCACCGCAATGACACCAGTGGATTGCAAGCACTTACTCGCAAGGGTTATGTAGTGGACACAATGGAAATTGCGGCCAATTGGGGCCTTCTTGATTCCATTGTTGAGTCAGTAGAAACAGCAATGCTGGCCGTGCCACATGCACGTACCGCTACCTGTCACTTGTCGCACAGTTACATCGAAGGTGCTTGCATCTATTTCACATTTGCTGCAAATCCACCAGCAGAAGAATTCGAACAGACGTATCTTGCACTGTGGGAAGCAGGACAAACCGCAGCATTGAAGGCCGGCGCAAACCTGTCACACCACCACGGCATCGGATACAGCCGTTCACAGTTCATGGGCGAAGCATTAGGCAATGGCCTCAATGTGTTGCGCTCGGTGAAAAAAGCGCTTGATCCGAACGGCATCTTGAACCCAGGCAAACTGGGACTATGAGAACCCTCGTCATCGATGTCGGCACCAGCGGACTGCGTGCCGCAATTGTTCACAACAATGCATCGGTGACCGATCTTCATTACGAAGAGTTCGCTCCCTCGTCGCCTGCTGGTGGCCTCGTTGAGTTCGACGCAACAGCAATGTATGAGGCGGTGAAACGCGTTTCGCTTGCAGCACTCTCCAGCGGGCCAGTGCAAGCAGTAGGCATCACCAATCAACGTGCATCAACAATTGTGTGGCGTGCTTCAACGGGCCAACCCATCGGACCAGCAATCGGTTGGCAAGACCTTCGCACTGTGGGTGAGTGCATCATGGCGCGCATCGAACATGGTTTTGCCTTTGCGCCCAACCAAACAGCCACGAAGGCTGCATGGATGCTCAGCAACTACATCAGCGACGAAGCAGAACGCTCCAGCGATGACATTCGCATCGGCACAGTTGATTCATGGTTGGTATGGAATCTCACACGCGGCGCATCTCACGTCACTGACCACACCAATGCGGCGGTCACCGGACTCACCGTTCCGTCTGGTGATGCGTGGAATCAGAAGATTCTTGATGTTCTAAAAATTTCTTCACATCAACTTCCTCGCATCGTCGAAACATCTGCCTACGTTGCCGATGCTGTCGATCTGCCAGGCGCACCTCCGATCATGGCGATGGCTGGCGATCAGCAAGCGTCGCTGGTGGGTCAAGGTTGTCTCTCACCCGGAATGACCAAGATCACGTTTGGTACAGGCGGCATGCTCAACACATTTGTTGGCGCACAACCACCGCAGTCTGCACAACGGAATGAAGGCGGCACCTTCCCCATCGTTGCGTTCAGCACCGGTGGTGTCATTTCATATGGCACCGAAGCCATCATGTTGTCGGCCGGCACAAATATCGAATGGTTGCGCGACGACATGCAACTCATTTCATCTGCAAGCGAGTCCCATGACATCGCCTCCACCGTGACCACCACAGATGGCGTTGCCTATGTCCCCGCCCTTCTTGGTTTAGGAACACCGTTTTGGGATTACGGCGCACGCGGCGCATTGTTCGGTATTACCCGTGGCACCACTCGCGCCCACATTGTGAGAGCTGTGCTCGAAGGTGTGGCTCATCGAGGAACAGACCTCCTGGATGCAGCCGAGAAAGATTCTGGTCTTCCCATTGCCGAATTGCGCATCGATGGCGGCATGAGTCGCAATGCCACATTTGTTCAAGCTCTTGCCGATGCGTCTGGTCGCCCCGTGAGAGTCTCCCCGATGACTGAGGCCACAACTCTAGGTGCCGGATTCCTTGCCGGCGTGGTGGCTGGACAATGGTCACACCTCAGTGAGGCTGCTTCGGCCCTTTCTGGCGCATCTGTGGTGGAACCATTAGGAGAACCTGGCCTCTCGCGACAACAATGGTCTCAAGCAATTTCCAGGGCTGGCTCCTGGATACCTGACCTCTCGGCACTGGACTTCTAGTGTTGGGGGGCGACATTTCGCCGAAACGACAAAGGATGCCCCTCGTGGAAAACCACCAAGTTGACCTCCCAGAGAATTCCGCGACCTCGCGTCGCCGTCTTCTCACATCACTTCTTGCAGGCGGCGCGTTCGCCGCAGCAGCTCCGTTACTTGCCACGCGTGCGTCGGCAGCCGACGAAACAACGACAACAACTGTTGCTCCCCCCAACCGTGATGCTGCCGACAACAATGTGCTGAACTCCCTCATCAATCGCGAGGCACAAACAGTGGCTACGTACAAGACAGCCATTGCTGCAACGAAGAACGCAAACGATGTTGCCGCTCTCACACTGATTCATGACCACCACGTGGCATATGAGCAGGCACTGAAGGGTTACCTCGGTCGCCCAGCCGTTTCTGGCAACACCACGCCTCTGGCAAACGTGACCGGTGCATTCCCAGCAATTGCTGCTCAATTGTCAGCAATTGAAACAGCCACCATGAACCAGCACATCGATGCCCTCAACACCATCAATGGTCACGACGCAGCAACCTTGGTTGCCTCAATCATCACCATGGAAGCTCGCCATAGCGCAGCACTTGCCCTTGTTTCTGGTCTTGCACCACTCAGCGCCGCTGGCGACTAAACGAAAGCCTGATTTCACATGACTCAGAACTCCACCCCAAAGTACAGCCGCCGCTCAATGCTCACCGCTGGTGGCGCAGCTGCCGCTAGCGCCGCATTCCTTGCAGCATGTGGCGGCAAAACCACTGTGACTCGATTGGGTTCATCACCCACCACGGTCAAAATGATGGATGCCGCCGTCACAGATGTTGTATTGCTTCGCACCGCAATGTCCATCGAAACAATGGTGTCGAATTTGCTCAGCGACAAAGTAATCACATCACTTGCCGATGGATCTGCTGCGTCTGTCGTCAGTGGTTTCGCCTCCGCACACAAAGCCAACTTGTCAGGAATCTCCTCCCTCATCACGGCTCGTGGCGGTACAGCTTTCAATGGCACCAATGAAAAACTCATGATTGCCTATGGTCAACCAGCACTTGATCTCATAGCCACAGGCAAAGACAAGTCAGACGTGCTTGCACTTGCTCATGCGCTTGAATCACTCACAGCAGCCACATACCAATACTTCGTGTCATTAACGAACGAGCATTCTGTACGCGCCGCAATGATGCGCATTGGTGCAACGTCAGCACGTCGCGCAGCAGTTGCTGCCCAACTCATCAATCCAGGGACGCAAGGTTTTGCTCCTGGTATTGATGACAAAGGCGTTGCCACCGTTGCAACACTTCCTAGCTCCTTTGGCGGATTGAGCGCACAACAGGTCGCCCTTGGTCCTGTAAACCCAGAGTCGGGCACACGCGTGGTTGTCCTTATGGACACACCAAGCCTCAACAGCCTCATCTACTAGGCCATTCGCGTATTTCGATACGCGCCCTGAGAAACAAATTTCTGAAGCCTTTGTAAACACGCGTGCGTACACTCGTAGACGACGGTGAGTCATCCGGGTGACCGCGGCACAGCAATGTGCTGAGGAAAGTCGGGGCTTCACAGGGCAGAGTGCTAACGAGAGTTAGGTGGGGGCAACCTCACGGAAAGTGCAACAGAGAGCAAACCGCCGATGGGCACGCAAGTGTCACAGGTAAGGGTGAAACGGTGCGGTAAGAGCGCACCAGCATTCGGAGTGATCCGCGTGGCTTGGTAAACCCCATTCGAAGCAAGGTCAAGCAGAAGGAGGGCTGCCCGCCCGCCGCAAGGCAACCTTCGGGTAGACCGCATAGAGGGATGGTCACCAATCGCGCAAGCGAGAACAGAACCCCGCTTACAGGTTGACTCACCGTCACCCCCCCACCCTCGGATACGAGGTGGCTGATTACCATCAGCTTGTGGAATTGTCGCACATCTCAGAGCCAATCATTCGTTGCGAACGGCTCGACTTGCATCATCTTGCGGCCGATGACCTCATTGCACTGCACCACAACCCTGAGGACTCTTCGATCTATCGGTTGCATGAGTACCGCAACCCACATCGGGTTCTTGTTGACGGCCCATCACCGGTTCGTTGGCGAGCACCCCAGGTGTTAGAGAACCCAGCGTGTAACAAATGGTTCATTCGCTGGATGGTGTTGCGTACCACTAATGAAATTGTGGGCAGCCTCAGTTTCCACGGGCCACCAGACGAACACGGAATGATTGAAATCGGTCTTGGTGTACACGAAACGTTTCAGCGCAGAGGGTACGCACGTGAAGCGCTCATCGGAATGTGGAGCTGGGCGTGCGACCACGAGGATGTACGCACATTGCGATACACCGTTGACCCCAACAACGAACCGTCCGTTGCACTTGTGAAAGGTTTTGGGTTTTCTCGCGTTGGCCAACAAATTGACGAAGAAGATGGGCCAGAAGACATCTATGAAATGTCGGCGTCAGACTTTCGTGCTCGCTACATGCCTGCGAAGTGAAACAGTTTCAAGAAAACTGCAGCACTCATTACGCAAGATGGCTGGTGTCGTTGAATGAATGCAATGAAGGTCCGCGAGGCCCAATTGCAATTCGACAAATAGATGCTCGTTCTAATTGCATGCGCCACGATGTATCGGGGCCAACTCCCATAGCCCATGCAACACCGCTCTTGATAGGCGATACATGACTCACTACCACCACAGTGTTGGTGCGTGCCTGGTCCATTAACTCAATCAACGCGGGCTGCACACGAGCATCAAGTTCCACTAATGATTCACCATTGGGTGGACGAAATGTTGGGTCGTTGCGCCATTGAGTCCATTGAGATTGATCAACATCAACAAGAGGCACGCCGTCCCAGTCGCCATAATCCAATTCAATAAACCTCTTATCAATCGCAACCGCATCACTCAGAGCAGCAGCTGTTTGTTGGGCTCGCACCAGTGGGCTACTGATCACTGTGAGATCGCCAAAGGTAGCCCGTAAGTACTCACCACATTTACGCGCCTGCTCTACTCCCACTTCGTCAAGCGGTAGGTCAATATGACCTTGCAATCGCGCTTGAGCATTTGCAGCCGTTTGTCCGTGACGCAAGAGAATCAGCATTGGCCAACATCTGTGCTTGTGCCGGCACGAAGGTGTCCGGTACGAATGAACTCAGCGCGGGTGGATTCGTTTGACAAATTGTTCGTACGCCACATCCACACAAGCATCAATGCACCAGCAATCTCCAACACCACATCGAGACCTAGTCGGTCAAATGACGGAATATTCGTATTGTGAAAACTCAGCCCACCGAAGGGCCACCAAAAGAGACGTGTGTTGTTGAAAGCTCCGTCGAACACCAAGTGAAAGAACGTGCCGATTGGCAGTGCCAACCAACGACGTCGACGAACACTTCCTCTTCGTGC
>CANFIM010000045.1 GCA_947447175.1 Acidimicrobiaceae bacterium
CAATGGGCAAGTAACAATGCGTAAGCGCGTCACGGACACCGTGATGGGCCATACCGATCTCATTGGCTCGGTTTCCACCAAAGCTTCTACTGTCACCAATGTTGTGCTGGGTGCAAAGCCGGGTTCATTTATTCGTAAGGCTGTTGAAAAAACAGCTGGTGTGTCGTCGGTGCGTTTATTGCCGCCATACGCCAAGGTGCGATTCAGCACATGGTTCAAAAAGCGCGTGAAGCCAGTTCTTGCAAAGAAGCAGGGTCAAGTTGCTGTGTTCCCCACATGTCTCGTGGAATACCAACAACCCGGCATTGGTCAAGACCTTGTCAAGGTCTACGAACGCAACGGAGTTGAGTGCTCGCTCATCGAGGGCGCCGGCTGTTGTGGTGCTCCGTATTTGCACAGCGGAGACGTTGATGCATTCACCAAGACAGCAGTAAAGCAAGTGAAGGCACTGGCTGATGCTGTGCGTGCGGGCAATGACATTGTGGTGCCACAGCCAACCTGTGGTTACGTGTTGAAGAAGGACTACGTGGATTACGTAGGTGGCCCCGATGCAGAACTCGTTGCTGCTCACACATATGACTCATCTGAATACCTCATGAACTTGCATAAGGCAGAGGGCACCGAACTCGACACTGAATTCACTGGTGAAATTGCAGAAACGATTTCGTATCACGTGCCGTGTCACCTCAAGGCGCAAAACATTGGTTTACGTAGTCGTGATCTCATGAAGCTCACCGGCGCAAAGATCAAGTTGATCGATCAGTGCTCTGGTATCGACGGCATGTGGGGCCTCAAGGCTGGCAACGAACAGTTCGCAGTGCCCATTGCAAAGAAACTTGCCGACAAGTTGGAAACCGCTGACAGCCAGATTGTTGCTGGCGACTGTCACCTGGCAAACACTGCCATCAACGAACAAACCGGCAAAGCCGCGCAACATCCGTTGCAAGTTGTCGCTCGTGCCTACGGCATTAGCGAAGAACCCAAGAAATAAACAGACAAACAAAGAGGAATCATCATGACCACGACAACCCCCAGTCGTAAATTGACACTCGACGACATTGCTGATCAACGTGCATATGAAAGAGAACGTGAAGAGTTCCGTGCACGCATGATTCAGGTAAAGCGTCGTCGTCGTGTTGCTATCGGCGACATCATGACCATCATGTTCGAAAATCGCGACACCATGCGCTTGCAGATTCAAGAAATGGTGCGCGTCGAGAAAGTGCTCACTGATGAGGGAGTGTTGGAAGAGTTGAAGGCATACAACCCCATGATTCCGAACCCGGGTCAGTTGTGCGCCACGTTGTTCCTTGAACTCACTTCAGAAGACCAAGTGCGCGAATGGTTACCCAAGCTTGCCGGTCTTGAGAACAGCATCTCGTTGCAGTTGTCCGATGGTTCCTCCGTTGCTGGCGAGATCGACGCGCAACATGCAGCAGGACTCACTCGTGACGATGTCACCGCAGCGGTGCACTATCTCACCTTCAACTTCACTCCAGCACAGGTGGAAGCCTTCGCCGCTGGCAACGTGAGCGTGGTGTGTGCTCAGCCGAATTATGTGCGTACGGCCGAACTTTCGGGCGATACCCGCACAGAGTTGCTCACCGACCTACGTCCGTAAGAGCCTGTAAACACAGGCAATTCGGAGGCGCATTCTTCGATTTGTCACTTGTGACTTCCGACACATACGATGCCCTCGTGAGGTGCTGGTCACCTCGACATCGATCGGGGGTTTCCGGTGTCATTAGATATGAGTTGGCGCAACAGTGGGGCATGCAACGGTCTTGACCCTGCAATTTTCTTTCCCGATTCTGAAGAGAATGCCAGCGAAGCAATCGCCATTTGTTCAGAATGCCCCGTGCGAATTTCTTGCCTTGAGCATGCGCTCACCGTGCGTGAAAAAGACGGCGTGTGGGGCGGCGCAACTGACCGTGAGCGTCGCCGATTGATTCGTCAACGTCGCCGTTCGGCTTAATCATTCGTCTTTCTTGTCGCTTGGCAGGGATACTTAATAGATGACAACGCCCGAGCAGTTCATTGGTTGGCCCGCACTTCTGGCACAACTCTTAGAGCGCCGTGATTTGTCGAGCGCTCAAGCCGAGACTGCAATCACGCAGATCTTGAACGGAGATGCAACCCCATCACAGATGACTGCTTTCATTGTTGCTCTGCGCGCCAAAGGTGAAACAGCAGCAGAACTAGAAGGCATGCTGCATGCTGTTCGTTCTGCAGGCAACAGAGTGCCACTCACGAGCGACGTTGCTGCACGCGCAATCGACATAGTGGGTACAGGTGGCGACAAGAGCAACTCAGTCAATGTGTCCACCATGTCCTCATTAGTTGTGGCAGGCGCCGGTGTGCCCGTGTGCAAGCACGGCAATCGCGCCGCTTCGTCAAAGTGTGGTGCTGCTGATTTGTTAGAGGCCGCCGGAGTAGCAGTGGAGCTCGACGGCGATGGTGTTGCAGCCGTTATTGCCGAAGCTGGTTTTGGGTTTTGCTTGGCAGCTCGTTTTCATCCTGCATTTCGATACACCGCGCCATCGCGTCGTGAAATCGGTGTGCCAACAGCCTTCAACTTGTTAGGTCCAATGGCTAATCCTGCTCCAATCTCCAACATGTTGGTGGGCGTCGCAATGCCGAACATGATGGACCGCATGGCAGAGGCTCTTGCCTCACGCGGTGTCACCAGTGCATGGGTGGTGCATGGGCATGGGGGACTCGATGAATTGGCTGTTAGTGGACCCAACACAGTGTTCGAACTTCGCGACGGAGTAGTTCATAAGTTTGATGTCAACGCCAAAGACTTCGGCGTTGCAGTGTCAACACTTGAGGACATTCGTGGCGGAGATCCTCAAGAGAACCTGGCGATTATGAAGCGCACATTGGCCGGAGAATCGGGTGCGGTGCGAGACATTGTTACCTTCAATGCCGGTTGTGCAATGTATGTGGCTGGCCTTGTTGGTGAAGTCTCTGAAGGTATTGATCGTGCGCGTGCATCCATTGACTCTGGTGCTGCACAAGGTGTTCTTGACACTGTGATTGCCGTCAGTCAGCGCGAAGCAGCTCGCATGGAGAAGTTGTCGTGACAATTCGCGTTCCCGCTACTTCAGCAAACCTCGGACCTGGCTTTGATGTGATGGGTCTTGCATTGTCGCTCTACACCGAAGTGGGCATTGTTGGTGTTGACACGCCACTTGATGGCGCACATGAAGCTGAAGATACACATCCGGCACAAGTGGCATTCGTGCGCGCCGGTGGTGTGGGCCGCGTGTGGGTTCGTAACGAGATTCCCATGGGGCGTGGCATGGGATTTAGTGGTGCAGTGCGCATTGGTGGTGCAGTTGCTGCTGAAGTGCAACAGCAAGGTGCTGCGTGGAGTCTTGCAACCTCGAATGCACTTGCAATTGGTGCAGAACTCGAGGGCCATGCAGACAATGTTGCGCCCTCGTTGCACGGCGGAGTGGTGATCACCAGTGAGAACTTGGTGGTGCAGGTGCCTGTAGCGCTTGACCCCGTGTTTGTGATGTGGGTTCCTAGTTTCACCACATCAACAAATGAGTCACGCGGACAAATTGGACCTTTAATTCCGCTCACCGATGCCGTGTTCAATATTTCGCGTACCGCCATGTTTGTTACGGCATTGTCCACGGGCAATGTGGCACTTCTGCGCGAAGCCACACGTGACCGCATTCATCAAGACATTCGATTGGCTGCATCTCCCGCTTGCCAGGCCGCGCTCGATGCCGGCCTGGCAGCTGGTGCCTGGTGTGGTTGGTTGTCGGGCTCTGGTCCTACGGTGGCTCTCATGTGCCACCCCACAGAGGCGGGCCGCATTGCCGAAAGCCTTCCTGCAGAAGGCCATACAAAGATTCTCACGATTGATTCGGCAGGCGCCACAGTTCTGTAGAGCAACCCTGCACCACCCATTCGTCAAGGTGGATACATGGAATCAAAGCCTCAGAACACACCCGTCCACCCAGAGCCCGTGCTCATGATCTCGTGCGATACCTGCATCATGCGCCATAGCGAGGCGTGCGGCGACTGCATGATGAGTTTCCTGTGTGAAATGCCTGAAGAAGGGGCAGTTGTTCTCAACCTCGACGAGCTGCGAGAAATTCGTTTGCTCGCTCAGGCCGGTTTGGTGCCTACGCTTCGGCACCGTGCCGTCGGCTAATTCTTCCACTCGCAAAAAGCGCCGCATAGTCCAAGGGCCATTGCCTGGCGGCGCTCAGTATTGGGAACAGCTACAACGCATCGGTCTTGACGCTGGGTTGCACTCGCTGGGTGTAGCGCCTGCAACGCCGCTATTACGAGCACGTGCAGCAATTGAAGATCGTAAGAGTCGCGATCTTGTCAACGGCATGCAGTTCACATTTCGTAATCCTGAACGATCCACAACTCCATCGCTCACGGTGGAAGGCGCGCAGTCAATCATTGTTGCTGCTCGTTCGTATTACACCGGTGAACACGATGAGGGTTTGTCAATGCCTGCTCGTATCGCCCGATATGCATGGATGGATCATCAAACCGAGCTGAAAGAGTCACTTCGTGCTGTGATGCGTCAATTGCGCGATGACGGTCATCGTGCTGTTGTGTTTGCAGACGACAATTCAGTGGTTGATAGGGAAGTGGCATACAACGCGGGCATCGGATGGTTCGGCAAAAACGCGAACATTCTTATTCCCGGCGCCGGCAGTTTTTTCGTATTGGGGTGCATCGTTACCACTGCAGAATTACCACTTGCATTACCCGTAGAAGATTCGTGCGGTACGTGCACGCGGTGCATGCCGGCATGTCCTACTGATGCAATTGCGTCCCCGGGCGTCATTGATGCGAATCGTTGCTTGTCATGGTTGTTGCAAAAGCCAGGCGTGTTTCAGCGTGAGTATCGCGAAGCACTGGGCAATCGAATTTACGGATGTGACGATTGCCAAACTTCGTGTCCTCATACACAACGGTGGTCGGTGCCGGTCACGGTGCGGACATCGATAAGAACATCACTTGATGTGCAGTGGATTCTTGCAACCGATGACGCTTCTTTAATGAAGCAATGCGATGGCTGGTACGTACACGACCGCAACCCACTGTGGATCCGACGAAATGCGCTCATCATTCTGGGCAATAGTGCAGAGCCCACTTCGGACACCGCCGCCATTATTGATCGCTATGTGCAATCGACTGAACCTGTCCTTCGAGCACACGCAGTGTGGGCCGCGGCGCGTTTGGGACTCACTTCATTGATTCCTGTCACAGATGACCATGAAATGGTGCGTGATGAGTTGGCCCATCTGCCAACCTTGCGTAGCAACCTATGAAGCATCTTCTTGTCACCAATGATTTCCCGCCAAAGATTGGCGGCATTCAATCTCTGCTGTGGGAGTGGTGGCGCCGACTTCCTTCTGATTCATTCGCTGTACTCACCAGCCCCCATGCCGACGCCGCAGAGTTTGATGCCGCGCAGCCATTTCGCATTGAACGCACTCGTGAGCCAGTGTTGCTGCCTCATCCGTGGATGGTGCAACGCATCAACAGCATGGCGAAAGACTTTGGCGCAGATTTTGTAGTGCTCGACCCCGCCTTGCCTTTGGGTCTTGTTGGCCCTTCCTTGCAGTTGCCGTACATGGTGGTCTTGCATGGCGCCGAAGTCACAGTGCCCGGACGTTTGCCAGGTTCAAAGCAAGTGCTTGGTCGTGTTCTGCGTGGCGCACAACATGTCATTGCAGCGGGCGGATATCCATCACGCGAAGGCAACCATGCTGCAGGTCGTACTTTGCCCACCACTGTGGTGCCACCTGGCGTCGACACTGATCGGTTCGTTCCGCTCACTACTGAACAACGCGTTTCAACACGTGAAAAGTTTGGTCTTGCTGCCGATGATGAAATTGTGTTGGGCATTAGTCGTCTTGTTCCACGAAAGGGATTCGACACAGTGATTCGTGCGGTGGCCCATTTAGCGGTTCACCGTCCACGATTGAAATTGGTGATTGCAAGCACGGGCCGTGACGAAGATCGTTTGAAAAAATTGGCTGCAGAATTGAATGCGCCTGTTGTGTTTCTGGGGCGTGTTCCGCATGACGACCTCCCCGCTCTGTATGGCTGTGCTGATGTGTTCTCCATGATGTGCCGTAATCGATGGGGCGGTCTTGAACAAGAAGGCTTTGGCATTGTGTTTGTGGAAGCCGCTGCGTGTGGAGTTCCCCAAATTGCTGGTGATAGCGGAGGTGCAGCTGAAGCTGTGCTTGACGGTGTCACGGGGTATGTCATGGACAACCCAACAGATGTGTCGGCTCTTGCTGCTCGCATTGACACTGTGTTATCCAACGATGAATTACGAAGCTCAATGGCCACAGCTTCGCGACTTCGTGCCGAACAAGAGTTCAATTACAACGTTCTTGCATCGCGTTTGGGTGAAGTGCTGAAAGTGACGCAATGATGGAAGGCGTGAACGGATCCATCATCGTGCGAATCAACGCGGCCCTTACCGCCTTGTTTCTTGCCACATCAATTGCAGCAACAATTGTGTTTGAGCAGCCCTGGAAATCCATTGCCGTGGGGGTATGTCTCATCAACTTCTCCATCGGCGTCGTGGCGTTTCTGTGGGGGTATTGGAATGCTGTGCAACGCAGTCGCGAAGACAACATTGCTGTCGCTGCCTTGTATTTCTTGATTGATGGTTGTGCACCGAGAGCTGTGGCAATACGGATGAATGGTCTTCTCGGCCTACAGACCGTGGTGGGTCTGGCAACAGCATTGGCTCGCACCAGCACCAATGGCGAACGGGGCAGCACTTTGGCTTTTGGCATCCTGGTTCCCATGTTGGGCCTGGGCCTGAATGGGCTTTGGGGCGCATTTCACGGACAATTTTCTCCACGTGCGATAGGACAAGCCGATGTGGTTCACGGTGAAGGCTCTGAAATAGAGAAAGATAGAGACCATGACTGAACGCGCCGCTCAGACCGCTCTCATTAATGCCCCACTTGAAAAGTGCTGGGGCATTGTTCTCGACTTTGAGAATTACCCGAATTGGGCCAAAGACGTGAAAGAGGCGTCGGTGCTCACTCGTGACTCCGAAGGCCGTGCTTCGCGCGTTGAATATCGCGCATCTGCATTAGGCCGTAGTACGCACTACACGCTTGAGTATGACTATTCAGAAGTGCCAGGTCGCTTGTCATGGACTCTTGTTGATGGTGACATCATGCGTGCATTGAACGGTGCATATTCGTTCGTTGAGATCGACGGCGGAACGCAAGTGTTCTACGAACTCGATATTGAGCTTGTGGTTCCATTGCCCGGATTTGTGAAGCGTCGTGCAGAGGCTCGCATTTTGATTGAGGCAGTGAAAGAACTGAAGGCTCGCGCCGAATCGTGAAGCACGTCGGCATCGACGTTGGTGGCACAAAGTGTTTCGGCGTCTTAGTTGATGACAGTGGAGATGTTCTTCGAGAGGTTCGCTATCCCACCCCTCACGCTTCCGAACTCATCAACCTTCTCGAGGCAATGTTTCGTGAACTTGAAGGTGAAACGACTCTGGGCGTTGGTGTTCCTGGTCTGATTACAGCAGATGGCGTGATTAAGGCATCGCCCAACATGAAAGGTGCGCACAACATTGCCGTTGGCCCTGAACTGCGTGAGCGGTTGGGCATTGCTGTTCATGTTGAGAACGATGCAACTAGCGCAGCATTCGGTGAATGGAAAGCCGGTGCTGCAATGGGGGCACATGACGCCGTAATGGTCACACTCGGTACTGGCATCGGGGGCGGCATTGTGATGGGCGGTCAATTGCAGCGAGGCGCCAACGGGTTTGCTGGTGAGATTGGCCACATGATCATTGAACGCGATGGCGTGGAATGTCCATGTGGTCGGCGCGGATGCTGGGAACGTTACGCCTCGGGCTCTGCCATCGAATGGTTGAGTGGCGGAATCGAAGGTAAATCAGTCTTCGAACGTTTTCATGCAGGAGATGCGCACGCAACGCACGTAGTCAACACATTTGCAGGGTGGATTGCCGAAGGTCTTGCCAGTCTCACCAACATTTGTGACCCAGAGGTCATTGTGATTGGCGGTGGCGTTATTGAATCGTTCGCTGCGAAAATTGAATTGTTACGCGAGAAGTTCTCGGCAGCGCTGTATTCATCAGAGATGCGTCCACATCCGCGTCTTGCTCCAGCATCACTTGGTGAACGAGCAGGCGCTATCGGTGCTGCGTTACTAGTTGCAGATTCACCGCGCTAGTTGTTTTGTTCTGTCGCCCAATGGCGAGAGCGCTCAACAGCACGCAGCCATTGGGCATGATGTCCGTCTTGCGTCTGTGGCTCGAAACGCTGATCGAGTTTCCACATTGACTCAATCTCGTCAGTAGAACTCCACACACCTTCTGCAAGGCCAGCTAAGTACGCAGCACCAAGCGCAGTGGTTTCGTGATCTGTAGGTCGTAATACCGGAACACCGAGTTCATTTGATTGGCGTTGCATCATTGCGTTCATCACGGACGCACCTCCGTCAACACGTAATTCGTTCAACACAACACCACCTGCTGCTGTCATTGCTGCGATTGCATCACGAGTTTGATACACCATGGCGTCAACTACAGCGCGAGCAATATGCGCACGTGTGGTTCCGCGGGTGATACCAACAATGGTGCCGCGTGCATATGGATCCCACCACGGGCTACCCAACCCAGTGAACGCAGGCACAACAAACACGCCACCTGAATCAGGAACCGATTCAGCGAGTGGTCCAACTTCGGCTGCAGAACCAATAATGCCGAGACCGTCGCGCAACCATTGCACGGCTGCGCCGGTGACAAAGATGGCACCTTCAAGTGC
>CANFIM010000046.1 GCA_947447175.1 Acidimicrobiaceae bacterium
GTGGTCATCTCGCCAACGATGACATCGTCGATGAACATGGTGAGAGTGCCGTGGTTACCCTCACGCTTCATGCGGACTCCTACTTGGTGTGCACCTGTAGGAACCTTGATGTTTGACTTCAGCATTTGGTGAGTGCCACCCACGTTGAGGTCGTGTTCGAGATAGCCATCGCGAATGAACAGGCTGTAACCAGTGGTGAGGTCGCCGTGTGAAATGAGAACGCCTTCGCAACCGTCCGCAGGTATTTCAATGTGGGCAGTGATGCTGTACGAGCGGCTACGTAGGTCTGGCGCAACATCGGAAGGTAGGTGCCCCATGCCTTTCCAGAACGTGTAGTTCGTGCGAGCGCCGGTATGGCGTTCGGCATTCTCGGCAAAGCGAGGAGCGAAACGGTCATCGAGAGGAAGAACTTTGTTCTTGTCTGCTTGTTGCCACCACAGCTCTATGAGTGCATTGAGTTTCTCTGGTTGTTCTGCTGCAAGGTCAGTGCACTCATTGAAGTCATTTGCGAGGTTGTACAACTCCCACTTGTCGTCTTCGAATGGTGTGCCCATTTGGTGGAATGCCACTGCCTTCCAACCGTCACTCACAATGCCGCGGTGCCCGAACATCTCAAAATACTGAGGTCCACGGTTCACCGTTGCAGTTGGGTTGGTGAGAAGGGGAGCAAATGAGGTTCCTTCAATCGGCATTTGGTCAATGCCGTTCACTTGTGCGGGCATCTCGAGTCCGAGAGCCTCAAGAAGCGTTGGCGCAATATCAACCGCATGGCAGAAGTTGTGACGAAGCCCACCGGTATCGGTGATCTTGCCAGGCCAACTAATCACGAATGGGTCACGAATACCGCCGCTGTGTGTGTTCTGCTTGTAGCGCTTCAGTGGGGTGTTGGCAGCCATGGCCCAACCCCAAGGAAAGTTGCTGTGGGTATCAGGGCCACCGAGAGTGCCAACCTTTGCAATTTTTTCTTCCATTGGTTCGGGCACCAAGTTGTAGGGAGCCATTGCATTCACGAAACCGAATGGTCCGCCTTCTTGGCTTGCGCCGTTGTCGCTCATCACCATGATGATGGTGTTGTCGAACTGACCTGATTGACGTAATTGATTGATGACGCGTGCGAGGTGATCGTCAAAGTGTTCAAGCATTGCTGCATATGCAGCCATCAGACGAATGAACAATGGCTTTTGCTCCGCGGGAATGTCTTCCCACGGGAAAACAAAATCATTACGTGCTGGCAATTGAGTGCCTGGTGGAACAATGCCGAGTTCAATTTGTCGAGCTAGTCGACGTTCGCGACATGCATCCCAACCGTCTTGGAAATATGTTTCGCAACGGTCGATGTATTCAATAGGCGCTTGGTGTGGTGCATGACAAGCCCCTGGTGCAAGCAACATGAAGAACGGATTATCGGGTGCACCAGCAGTGTGATCAGCAAGGAATGAAACCGCGTTGTCACACAGGTCTTCGGTGAGGTGATACCCGGTCCAGTATGTGCCAGGAGCAGTGACGTGCGTGTTGTCGCGCACAACTTCTGGGCTGAACTGGTCGGTCTCGGCATCAAGGAATCCGTAGAAGCGATCAAAGCCACGTGCAAGTGGCCAACCATCGAACGGACCAGTAGGTCCTGTTTCAGTGAGCGGGGTGACGTGCCATTTACCCACCATGTAATTGCGATAACCGTGTGGGCGCAGAATTTCACCAAGGGTTCCTGCTTCTTTGGCAATCTTTCCTCGGTAGCCGGGGTATCCACTGTCGAAGTTGGCGAGGCAGCCGACACCTACCGAGTGGTGATTACGACCTGTGATGAGTGCAGCACGCGTGGTGGAACACATAGCAGTGGTGTGGAAACCAGAAAAGCGCAATCCGTTATTGGCGACGGAGTCAATGGTGGGTGTTGAAATCTCCGACCCGTAACAACCAAAGTCGGCGAAGCCAACATCGTCGAGAAGCACAATCAGAATGTTGGGCTTGCCACCGCCGCTGTTGTGCTCTGGCCAATGCGGAGTTGACTCAGCAATTGTACGAGCGATGGTGCCGGGAAATCCGGCAGGGGTGGTGGGTTGAAACGACATCGATGCCTCCGAATGTGGTGTGGCAATCGTACTTGCGGACTGCCGTGTTGTAGATAATGAAGTGCGTTCAGAAATCAGCAGTAGAACCTTGGCGAAGGCCATGTTCTGCGGCCACTTTTCGCTTTCGAGGGTCAAGCGAGTTAGGACCCATCGCCTCTACTGCTTCAGCATCGGCAGTAATGATGCGCACGTGTGAACCAGACTTCTGAAGTGCGTTCAATTCAGCTGTGACAATCGGGCCCATTCCTGCTGTAAGAGGCGCAAGAACTGTGACGTTGTCGTAGCCAGTAGCAAGAACGGCGTTTGCAGAATTGCGAAGACCACCGTCGTAGTACCGCTCGCCATTAATGGTGACGCATGGCCACACACTGGGAACTGCACAACTGGACGCAACGGCGTCAATGATGCTGATGCCACTCTCTTTTGTCCACGTGACGAACTCGCCCGTTGCGGCATTGATGGAAGTAAGAATCAAAGGAGTAGCAGGCCACTCGTGCGAGAGAAGTCGCTTCTCAATTACCGCACGGCGAGTTGCTTCATCAACTGTTGGAGCTTGGAGAGATAGTTCACCAATCACTTTGCGTTGTTCATCGGTAGTGGTGCCACCCCCCACAAGAAGTTCACTAAAAATCTTTGTCATCAATTCCACATCGATATGTGGATTGATTTCGCCGTGATTATCTGACAACTGCAAGTCATACAACGTTGTGAGGTCTGTGCCTGAGAGAATCTGCGCGCCAACTGTGGAGCCAGCTGATGTGCCAACCACAAGGTCAAGATCCTTCAGTAGGTCAATCCCGTTATTGCGAAGGCCCAGCAGTACGCCTGTTTCCCACGCAATGCCCGTGACACCGCCACCCGCCAAAACCAGAGCATTTTTCATAAATTTATGTTTACTCGGTGGATGGGCATAGTTGCTTTGTTGCAAGTTTGTTTCGTGGTGGCGGTGGCTGATTGCGCCTCCATACACTCACTTTCATCATGGTGAACACGTCCGACATCAGCAATCTGGAGGATTACCCTCGCGCGCTGTGTGAGTCGGTTATTGCTGCGTACCCCTCTTGGCTCACGTCTCGCATCACGGCAATTGCACATGGTGACGTGTCAGCCGAAGTAATCGCCGATGTTGTGAAATCGTGTGCTGATTCAGTGGCGCCTCAGTTGGTTGAATTGTTGGCAACTGATGTTGACGCTCAACGGTCAAATCCGTTACAGGTGCTTCGCCTCTCAACAGTTGAGGCAAACAATGTTCTGAGGAATGCAGCGATTGTTCCTCCACGGCGCGATGAATTTGAAGTGTCAGCAATGCCACATGATGAGTACGCCATCGGCCCATTGACATGGCTTGATCTGGGTGAGACAGTTCATGAAGCAGGAATTTCATGGGGTGCTTGGAAAGCTGCCACAGTTCTCACACGTCGTCGTGAAGAAGGAAAGATTTCATGACAATGCGTCGCTCCGAAGTGATTGGCGATCTTTCGCTGCGTGGTCTTGAGGCGTGTCATGCACTGTCTGATGTCACTGACGAATGGCTGCTCTCTGTTTTCAACGAGGCAACTGCAGGTGAAAAGAAACTCAACGACATTGCGTTGATTGCGGTTGGTGGTTACGGGCGCCGTGAACTTGCTCCTGAAAGCGACCTCGATGTTCTTTTGGTGCATCGAGGCGTGAAAAATATCGGTGAAATAGCGTCAAAGATTTGGTATCCGGTGTGGGATGCAAAATTGAAGCTTGGCCATTCGGTGCGCACGCCAAAAGAAACAGTGCAAATGTGCGCAAGCGATCTAGACACTGCAACTGCGTTATTGGCATCACGTGTCATTGCTGGAAGTGCCGAACTGGGTCAGGAAGTAATTGACCAAGCAGCTGCAAGTTGGAAGAAGCGTGGACGCGAATGGCTAGTGGAACTTCACGCCCGCATTCTTGAGCGATACGCAAAAGATGGTGAAGTTGCGTTCTTGCTAGAGCCAAACCTCAAAGAAGGTCTAGGCGGCTTGCGCGACATTCATGCGTTGCACTGGGCCGTACTAGCAGGACTCAATCTTTCATTTGCTGATCGCACATTGTTGGAACGAGCAAATGAAGTGTTGCTCGATGTTCGTGTGTCATTGCATCGCCATGCAGGCAGACCGAACGAAATTCTTCGATTGGAAGATCAAGCACCAGTTGCGCAGATGTCAGGGTATGAATCTGATGATGCTCTCATGGCCGCAGTTGCCGAACTTGGTCGACGCGTTGCATGGATAGCCGATGAAGCATGGGCACAGTTAGACCCACCGCGTAATCGATCAGATGTGCCGCAGGCATTGGCTCCGGGCGTTGTTCTTCTTAACGGTGAAATCCATATTGAGGAATCAGTAGAAATTGCTGATGACCCCACCTTGCTGTTACGTGTTGCAGCAGTAGCGGCGCGGTTGAAGGCCCGTATTCATCGCGATTCTCTTGATCGTTTGGGGGATTCGTCTCCGGTGTGGCCAGACCCATGGCCCGCTGGTGCGAGTGATGACCTTGTTGCACTTCTTCTCGAAGGTGAAGCGGCTATTCCTGTGTTGGAATCTTTAGACCAACGCAATCTGTTGGTGCGCGTCCTTCCCGAGTGGGCACCTGTGCGCAGCAAGCCGCAACGAAATGCGTTTCACCGCTACACGGTTGACCGGCACTTATGGCAAACAGTTGCGAATGCAGCTGCTCTCGTTGAGCGCGTTGTTCGACCCGACCTTTTGGTCTTGGGTGCACTCTTCCACGACATCGGCAAGGGATACCCCGGAGACCACACCGAAGTGGGCGTAGAAAAGTTTGCAGTCATTGGTGCCCGCATGGGATTACCTGAAGCGGATCAGTCAATCATCACCACATTGATTCAACAACACTTGTTGCTTGCCGACACGGCAACACGACGCGATTTGTCTGATGATGCAACGCTCACCATGGTTGCGGAAAAGCTGAAGTCAACAGTGGTGCTCGATTTGTTGCATGCACTCACAGAAGCAGACTCGCTCGCAACCGGACCATCTGCGTGGAGCGAGTGGAAAGCCGAACTTGTGGCATTGCTTGTTGATCGAGTTCGCCACGTCATCGGTGGCGGTGACGTACAAGAAGTGATGTGGCGGTTGTTCCCCGATGCCGAGGTCTTGGAGTTGATGGGCACTGGTGCATTCGCAACACGTACCGAACCAGATCGCATCACAGTTGTGAGCCCTGACCAACCAGGAACATTTAGCAAAGTTGCAGGCGTGTTGGCATTGCAAGGTCTCGATGTGCTCGGTGCTGAAGCGCACTCAGATGAACAGGGAATGGCTGCATCAGAGTTCCGAGTCACTAGTCCTCATGGCGACATTGATTGGGCTCCAATTACCAAGAACTTGGAACTTGCGCTCTCAGGGCGATTGGCGCTTGGGTCACGACTTGCAGATCGCGCGGCCAATGCTCGACCAAGGCGTGCAACGTCTGCAGAAAAGCCAATGCCGCCATCAGTGCGCTTTGATGACGCAGCATCATCAAATGCAACATTCCTTGAAGTACGTGCACCCGACATGGTTGGAGTTCTGCATCGCATTACAAAAGCAATTGCTGATCTAGGTCTTGACATTCGGCATGCTCGCGTACTCACGCTTGGCCATGAAGTAGTTGACTCCTTCTATGTGCGTCAATCTGATGGTGAACGAATCACCGACCAGTCCTATAAAGATGAAATCAGTCGTGCCGTGTTGTACGCGCTGAGCGAAAACTCTCGATAGTCAGACCACTAGGGTGGGGATGTGAGCGATGCACGTCCAACAGATTTCACCCGCGACCTCATTCGATGGAGCGAAACACTTGCGGCTATTGCTCGCACTGGCATGGGTTTTACCCAAAGCCTGTATGAAAAAGAACGCTACGAAGAGGTGTTGAAAGTTGCTGCCGACATCAAGATGGCAACTGATGAAGCGTTAGAAGTACGTCGTGAACAAGACCACTTTGTTCAGGAATGGCTCGAGTCTGTCGGAGAAGGTATTCCGGGCTACGTCACGCCAAAAGTTGCCATTGGTTGCATTGTGGGCAACGACGAAGGGAAAATCCTTCTCGTACAACGCAAAGACAGTGGTGTGTGGTTGTATCCCACTGGATGGGCTGACGTTGGTTATTCGCCCGCAGAAGTGGCCATGAAAGAAGTGGAAGAAGAAACCGGTATTCATGCCGAACCATTGCAGTTACTTGGCGTGGTTGATGGCATGCGAATGGGATTCTCTCGCTTTGGCATGTACATGTTGTTGTTCCATATGCGCGCAACAGGGGGCTCGTTGCAAGGTCACCCGTTAGAAACAGGTGATGTGGGTTGGTTTGGTCGCGATGAACTTCCCACTCCCACGGCCGGTGCGCAATGGTGGGGAGACATGGCATTCAACGCCATTGATGGCGTTACTACGCCTGCCACTTTTGATGCACCACGACTAGAGATGTTGCGCGGAGTGCCTGAAGACTAATTGTCTTGGTCGCGCAAAAACTTTTCGACTTCGTCAACCAAGGCGTGTGACTCTTCTTCGATGTCTTCTTCATTGACATCGAAATCAAATTGCAGTTGGTGAGAGTCTTCAGTACCGAATGGATCGTCACCCATTGTCTCAAGACGTTCTACGTATTCACGCAAGTCTTCATCGTCATCAATCATTTCCTCGACTTTGATGTCGTAGGCAACGATGTGATTGTGCAACGCCCCGAGCGGAACGGGAGTGCCAATAATTTCACCTGCGCGCGCAATGAGTGCACTGGCAGCTTTTGGCGAGGGAATTTGTGAAGCGATTGCTGGGCATGCAGCCCACAATGATGCAGATGCAATTGACGAATGGCTACAGGCATCGTGAATCACGCTGATAATGCCAGTAGGGCCTTCATAGCGTGAGCGCTGCAGGTCAAAACGCTCAATGGTGTTTTCATCATTCGCAGTACCCATTACCTGTACTTCTGAGCGATGGGAAACATCTGCAAGAAGAGCACCAAGAGTAAGAACCATGTTTGCTTCAAATCGTGCGGCAACGCCAATGATTTGCTCGGTAAATAAACGCCACTTCAAGCTGGGCTCTGGACCAAGAATCAAGATGACGTCTGCCCCCGGAGTAGTTGCGTGCCACATGGAAACTTTTGGCCACACAATGCTGCGTTGTGCTTCATCATCAAGACGAACGGAAGGACGAATTGTTGCAAAGTCGGTGAATTCCTCGGGATCAATTTCCGCGAGCGGTTCAGCCTTCCATGCATCAACGAGTGTGCGAATGGCCGTGCTCGCTGCGTCGGCTGCGTCGTTCCAACCACTGAATGCGGCGATGACCGTGGGGTTCTGTAACCGTGGGTTCGAGAGCCAGCGAATGTGTTCAGAAGCCGTCATTACAAAAAAATCTATCGCCCAATGTGGGCACTTCTGAACAGCAATTTCCACACAATTTGGGACAATTTGTCGGGGTTTTCCGCGTAAATGTGGCAAGGTGGACTGTATGCCAGTGGTAGTTGAAAAAGCCTCGGCAGTCACTGCGGAATTGCTGACTGCGTTTGAGTTGTTGATTCCACAACTTTCCTCGTCCAATCCGCCGCCGACTGCGGAGCAATTGTCCGAAATTATTTCTTCGCCATCGTCGGTGTTGTTCATCGCACGCGTGGATGGGCGCATCGTAGGGTCTCTCACACTCGCCACGTTCCGTATCCCCACCGGTGTCCGTGCGTGGATTGAAGATGTTGTTGTCGATAGTGAAGTGCGCGGACACGGTGTTGGCGAAGCACTAAACCTCGCCGCAATTGCAGAAGCAAAGATGCGCGAAGCAATCACAGTAGAACTCACATCTCGTCCGTCGCGAGAAGCAGCGAATCGTTTGTATCAACGTCTTGGCTTTGTAGCCCGCGATACCAACGTGTATCGCTACACGATCTAAACGCACGGTTATGTCTGCGCACGTGATGACAATCTTTCGTAATCGTTTGCGAGAAGAGAACGCTGCGGCGTACGCCACTACTGCTGCGCGAATGACCGAACTTGCTCGAGAAATGCCTGGTTATGTTGATAGCAAGACGTTCTCGTCACCTGATGGTGAACGAGTCACGATTGTGACCTTTGAAGACCGAGCAACGCATGAAGCGTGGCGAAACCATCCGGATCATCAACAGGCCCAACGCGATGGTATTGCTTCGTTCTACTCGGAATACTCAATTCAGGTGGGCGATGTTACGTATGAACACTCTTTTCATCTCTCGTGATGCCACGATGAACCCATGAAATTGAGACTCGGCACAATTGAAGACGCTGCAGAAATGGAACGAGTTGCCATTGCAGCAATTGGAGAGTCTGGATACACGCCAGAACAAATTGATGCTTGGCTGTCTGGGTTCTCCGAAGAACGAATGCGCGAATTGTGTGCAACATCATTCGTCATGATTGTTGAGGCGAATGGCGATGTGGCGGGTTTTGCGACTCTGATTGAACGTGGTGAAACTGCGGGTGAGTTAGATCTTTGGTACGTCGACCCCGATTTCAAGCGTCGTGGTGTTGGAAAAATATTGGTACGCGCAATTGAAGACCGTGCTCGGCAACAAGAAATGTCGGCTATTTGGGTTGACGCTTCGCAGCCTGCGACCCACCGATTAGAGCAGCTTGGATATCGTGTTCACGATGATTACAAGAAGACCGTAAATGACGTGGTGTTTCGTAACACCTGGATGGTGAAGCGCTTTATCTGAGTTAGCGGACTGCGGGAAGTTGATAAATGCGTTGTGCAGTTCCCGAGAACA
>CANFIM010000047.1 GCA_947447175.1 Acidimicrobiaceae bacterium
CCGAGCAAAGTGTTCTGGCACCATGAAGAACTTCCGCGAAACGCCACAGGCAAAGTGCTGAAGAAAGATCTACGCGATTACTACGCGAGTCGTTAAGCCTTCTTCCACACTCCGGTCCAGTCGATACCCCAGTTCGTGGCAACACGTTGAGTCTTACCCTTCTCGATTTGGAGAGTGCCAATCCCAGCCAACTTCTTCGTGGTGAAGAGCGTGTAATACATGTGGGTAATCGAACTCATGACGGCGTGACTTTGTAGATACGCCGTACCGTCTCGGTAATTCTTCTTGGCTATCGACTTGCTTGTTGCGGCCTCGCCATCGTAAAAGAACGTATCCACTGTTGTGTCGGTGTGATGGTTGAGCCCCAGCACTACGCCCACGCTGTTTTCGAACAGTGGATGCACCGGATTTGAGCTGTTCTTCGGATATGAGTTGGTCACGATAAATGGCAGGTTGAAAGCCACGTCATTTCCTTCGAACAGGAGAAGAACCAGTGCGTCGTATGCGTTGTAATACTCGCCACTAGAGATTTTCGGAGCTGCATTGAATGCCTTGGTGATAATCACGCCCGTCTCTTCCACCACGTAGTTCGCATAAATGCCACACTTTGCCCAGGTGGACTTCAGGAATGCCGCATTTCCTTGGGAGGCAGATGTGGTGTCGGCAGGGAACGTGAATTCAAGACGTGCTTTACCCGACTCTTTCAAGTACTCCGCCAAGAAATGTTTCGAGTTCTTGATGCTGAACTTCTGAAATCCGGTTTTCGTATACATCGCGCTCTTTGGGCCCACAAGCGACGTTGCAACCGCACCTTCGCCCTTGTTCCGCACCTTCAAGTAGTTGGCGCGGTCAACACAACTCAGCACGGCTTGGCGAGCCGACATGTAACTGAATGGTGAACCCGGCTTTCCTTGGTTGAGCCAGAGAGATGGGTAGTACTCGGTAGCGGATCGCACTTCGTTCACTGTGACTCGACGCTTGCGCAGATCCTTGATGAAGGTTCCCTCTGACGCAGATGTGAACATTGCGGCATCTAGAGCAGATTTGCGTACGGCAGCTGCTCGTTGCGATCCTTCCTTCACATTGGTGAAGGTGATTTGATTCAGATAGGGGAGCTGAGCGTTGTTATTTGGATCACGACGCCAATAGGAACTATTTCGACTCACCACCATTTGCTCTGATGTCCATGACACCAACTTAAATGGCCCGGTTCCAATGGGAATATTGGCGCATGTTGTGGAGTTCGACAACTGGTTTGGGGAGCGCATAAAGAAGCGGCCTGATGCATACAGCGTTGAAGTGAAGTCATTTTGTGCTCTGTCGAGACTGAATTCAATGACATAGGAAGATTTCACTGTCATCGCTTTGATGTTGGCCGTAAATGCAGTGCCTGTGCCAACGGTGTATGCCTTGGTCTGGTATCCAGGTAGTCCACCTGCGGAATACGCGGCAGCAGCAATGCGGCCCGTAATGGCGTTGAAGTTTGCAAGTACTGCTGTTGCATCAAAAATGGTGCCATCGGTGAATTTGATTCCTTGTCGCAAGGTGACTGTCCATGTCTTCAAGTCGGCAGAAGCGACCGCTCCAGATGCAAGAAGACCAATCATGTCCCCACCCTTTGTTCGTTCAAAGAGGGTTTCATAAATGGTGCGTTCTGCCATCAATGCAGAGTTCGCAGGGTTATTGCTCACGCAGAAGCCAGGGAAGGTGTCAAAGATTCCAACTTTGACTACTCCGCCATATCGGGAGACATTTGGACGCGGTGACGCTTGTGATTGTGTTGCGCACATTGAGACGCCTGCGAGGGCTAGAGCGGTTGTAATCGCCAGTCGCTTTCTTACGATGCGCACTGGGGCTTGAATGAATCTCATAGTTCTCCTTGTTGATGGTTGACAAGGTCAAAGTAACGATGAGACTTTTTGAAGTGTTGAAGAATTTGTACTTGAGTTGAAGGAGTCTGTCCCTGCGTATTTATGAACGTTTACATTGAATTCATGAGCCAACAAGAAATTATAAAAACAACTGGACGGGTTCTTGCAGTTGCGGTGGAACACGACCAAACGAGAATTTGGTTACTTCAAGAATCAACGCGAGATCCGCTTGTAGTTGTTGAACGTGAAGCTGTGCATCATACGCACGTTCGCGGCGGGCAAGAACGACATCAACACGCTTCTGAGGTAAATGAAACGCCATATTTCGCAGACGTGTTATCTCAACTTGAGGACTCTTCACACATTGTTCTGATGGGCCATGGATCTGGAAATTCAAATACAGCAAGTCGACTCGTGGAATATGCGAATAAGCACCTTCCACAAATTAAGGACCGCATCATCACGGCGGACCCGGTTGATTTCTCTGCACTGTCGAACGGACAGTTGTTAGCCCTAGCTATGGATGTGTGGGAACGTCAGTAATTGACGCACCAAACAACTTCTTATTGGGGAACCACGTACGCCAAATGACTACGAACGCCAGGTAGGCGGGGCCAATCAGGATCACGTCTTTTGCCCAACGTGGTCCGTTTGGGTATGTGGCCGAAAGCCAGGCGAATACTGCGAAATATGTGGTGGTTGCAATGTATGTGGGAATGCGCAGTGCACGCACTCGCACTAAGTGTGGGAATTTAATGTTGGTGAGTTGGCTAGCGCAGAACAGCACGCAAATGAGCGCAGCGGTTCGTTGGTGAGTACCAAGAATGATGAACGACGGAATCACAATGTTCCACATTGCAGGAAAGCCGTTGAACCACACGTCTTCAGTTTCTTGATCAATGCGTGCAAACCACAACGCACTCGTCATCAAGACGAGACCAGCAATGGTCATTGACAGTCGAGGTTCAACTACATCGACACGCACAAGAAGTACGGTTGGCACAACGACACACGTGACGTAGTCGATGACAAGATCCAGGACGTGTCCGTCAATGTGTGGAGCATGGAGCTCAACGTTAAATTTGCGAGCAATAGGTCCGTCAATTCCGTCAAGAATTTGACATGCAATCAGCCAGAGAAGTGCGGGACGTATGTGACCGTCAACCACAGATTGCAATGCGATAAGACCTGCTACTGCACCAGTGGCAGTAAGGATATGAATGCCAAATCCGGCGCGCCTTTGCGATTGGGAAGTGGAGGTTTCAGTCACCTAGCCATTCTACGGGGGTTCCGTCTACGCTCATTGCGATGAGTGTTCGTCGACAAACAATTGAGCGCTCCTGGGTGCTCATTTCAGTGCTGTACGGGCTCTTCAGAGCGTCTTTGGTGAGGGCTTTTCTTTCAAAATACGGTGTCAACTCAGCTGTGTTTCTTGCTATTGAACTGACATCGTCCGCTTTGTACGGATTATCAAGCGCTCGTGTTGTGGGTGCGATTGTTGATTCACACTGGCGAAAACTGCGACAGTGGATTCCCGCTGCACTGGTCACATACGCAGCTCCCGACGCCTATGTGTTTGCAAGCGCTGGACACCTACCGGGAAACATGGTGGAGATTTTGTTGTCGATAGTTGCTGTCACAGCTGTCATCACTGCTGTGGGAATGTGGATTCAGGTGCGCAACAAACGTGGTGAATTGTCACCGCAATAGTCTGTTACGACCATCCACCAGAGAACGAAACAAACTGTCCAGTTGCAAATGTTGCAGTTCCATCGAGATACGGCATGCAGAACGATGCAAACTCATCAAGGCGGCCGAGGCGGCCAAGTGGAACTTGTGTTTCCACTTTCTTGCGAACCTCTGGATCTGTGGCACCAGATGCACGAAGGAACTCAGGAAAATCCATGAAGTTGGTTCCCACTCCGTTGACGGAAACATTGTTGCGAGCAAACTCGGAAGCGGCATTTTTTGCAAACATTGCGGCGGCGGCTCGCATGGAGGAGTACAGCGGTGCCCCCGGTGTTGGTCGAGAGCCCGAAGCGCTCGAGATAATCAACATCTGGCCTGAACCTTGCGCCACCATGGTGGGGGCGATTGCCATCAGGAAGTTGTAGGGCGACACAACGCACCCCTCGTACACCTGGTCAAGATCGTTGCGTGTGGACTTCAGAAGCCGACCAGTGACCACGCGACCCGATGAAATCGCGGCGGCATCTATGCGTCCAAAGGCATCGATAGCTGCCTGAGCGAGTTTCGCGGATGAACTTGGGTCGACAAGGTCACGAACTCCGGTGACGCCCACAGCCTCAACACCCATGCCGCGCAATTCCTCTAGAAGGCCCTCGGCAGGGTCTCCGATCACCAGATTGTGCCCACGGGCGGCAAGCATGCGGGCCAACGGAGGCCCCACATAGAAACTGCCGTCGTTAATGATCGCTATACGAGAATTGGGTGCTGACATATGGGCCTCCTTGGCTCTCTGGAAACCTAATGCCAGTTTTACGCCACGCCGAAAGTGGCGTGTGTTCTCTTGTGAATACTTGCAAGACACAAACGAAAATGTGCCCTATTTTTGCACTTCATGTGGTGTGGGTCACACCTTCTGGTCTACAGTGACAGCAGTCACTCGATCATCGAGGACACCTTTATGGGGGTAAATAAAGTGAAAGAAACAGTTAGCCGTTCGCGGTGGACGAAGCGTTGGGGAGTAGCTCTGGCTATCGCACTCACCGGTTCTGCCATGGCAACCACAACTACACATGCTGCAAAGTCAAAGTACGGCGGCGAAGTCACCGTTGCAATTGGTGACACGTTCCCAGGCTTCTGTGTATCAAACATTCCGAACCACTCCGCTTTGGGTGGCTTCCGTTTGATCTACGAGCAGTTGTTCGAGCGAACACCAGCTGGTGAATACGTTGGCTCACTCGCTGAGTCCGGCACACCAAACGCAACACTCGATCAGTGGACAATCAAGATTCGTCCAAACATCAAGTTCACCAACGGTGAAGCATTCAACGCTGACGCTGCAAAGCTCAACATTGATCTCAACGCAACGTTGTACAACGCGCAAAACCCATCAACCGCTGCAGTTGAATTTGTAACACCAGGTAAGGGATACGCATCAACTGGTATTGGTGTAAACGCCAACATCATCAACGTGGCAAAGATCGACGATCTCACGATCCGCATCGATCTCGACCACCCACAGAACGACTTCCTTGGCGTTCTTTACCGTGCAGGTCGCTACGTCATGCGTGCACCATCACAGTTGTGGGACCCAGTTACCAAGAAGCCAAACATTGCTCCGTACCAAACAGATGCAACCAAGACTTGTGGTAACTACCCAATCGGTACTGGCCCATTCAAGTTTGTTTCATTCACCACTGACACCTTGGTCGTGGAAAAGAACGCTGACTACTGGCGCAAGAACCCAATCAACGGCGACAAGCTTCCATACCTTGACAAGATCACCTTCGTGAACGTGAAGGAACCATCACAGCGAGCAGCTGCTGTCCGCAAGGGCACAGTAGACGCTGGTTCATTTGCAACTTCCGAAGCAACCTTCGTGAAGGGTCTTCGTACCAGCAGCACAGTCACGGGCTACACCGCACAAACATTGTGGTGGGGTCAGTGGGTGCCAAACGTCAACAAAGACGGCTCACCATTCAAGTATGAAAACTGCCGTCAGGCTGTGGCTCATGCCATTGACTGGAAGACCTACAACAAGGTTCGTTTCAAGGGACTTGCAGATGTGTCTGGTTCAATTGTGAGCAAGGGTCACCCCATGTATTCACTCACCGGTTCACCGAAGTATGACGTGAACGTTGCAAAGGATTACGCAGCCAAGTGCCGCGTTGACCTTGGTGGCAAAGACCCATCATTCGTGTTGTACGCAGATACTTCAACGCAGTCTCAGAACAACGTGAAGCTGGTTCAGCAGTACCTCAATGCGGCCAATATGGCTCCGGGCAACACATACATTGCCGAAGCAGCTGTACTTATCGGTGCCATTTATGGTGGCCCGGTAACGAAGATGGACATCACTGAAGGAACTCCTGCTGAAGGCGGAGACTCGGCTTATGTGTCAATCTTCTTCACCAGCAGTGCATTCCCAACCGGTGCAAAGAGCCCTGTGGCTGCAACCACAATTGGTAAGGCATACGCAAAGGTGATTGCGCTCAGCAACAACAGCGATCCAGAAATTGATCGTTTGATCCTTGCTGCTCAGGCTGCACCTACCAAGGCTGCTGCAAAGACCGCATGGGCTGCCATGACTGCATACTTGCAGACGCATGCGTACCTCATCCCTGCGCCTCACACCACCTTCTACTCATTCGTGAATAAGAAGTCGAAGCTCATGGGAATTGGCAAGTTGCCAATCGGTCTTACCAAGAACAAGTTCGCTGCAACAGTGACGAACAAGGGTCTTGAGTGGGCAGGTATCTACAAGGGTTAATCCCTCGTAGGTTCTCACTCTGAGAAAATCCTCGAAAGGGGCGGTGGTGGAAGCCACCGCCCCTTTTGTATGTCCACGTTTATGTGCGCGAATGAAAACGCCTACGGTGTAGTGCCATGAAGGTAGCTCTCACCATTGTTGATCATCTCCGACGCGCCGAGCAGGTATATGGCGACCGCATTGCTGTCATTGACGAACCAGACCAGCCTGCTGCCTCGTGGGGTTCCATCACCTACAAAGAAATGGCACGTCGCGCTCGTGCCCAAGCTGCCGGCCTCGATGCGCTTGGTGTGCCTCAAGGCGCTCGCGTAGCCGTAGTGAGCCATAACTCAGCACGGCTCCTCACTTCGTTTTTTGGAGTGAGCGGATTTGGTCGAGTGCTAGTGCCTATTAACTTCCGACTTGTTGCCGCTGAAGTGTCGTACATCGTTGAGCATTGTGGTGCTGAAGTGCTTCTGATTGACCCTGAGTTGGAGGAGTCATTGTCGGATGTGACGGCGAAACACAAGTTCATTATTGGTGCAGAGTCAGATGCGATTTTGTACAAGTACGACACCGAACCGAATGCTTGGACGCCCGATGAAGACGCCACTGCAACCATTAATTACACCAGTGGCACCACGGCACGACCCAAAGGTGTGCAGTTAACGCATCGCAGTTTGTGGGTGAACGCCGCAGTCTTCGGTTGGCAATTGAACATCAATGATCGCGATACGTATTTACACACACTGCCTCAGTTCCATGTGAACGGTTGGGGCTTGGTGTTCTCAGTCACTGCCATGGGTGGCACCCACGTGATCTTGCGCAAAGTAGATGGCCCAGAGATTCTTCGTCGCGTAGTTGACCACGGAGTTTCGTTGTTGTGTGGCGCGCCTGCCGTAGCCAACACGGTTCTCGATGCAGCTGCTACAGGAATTCCTACATCTCGTGACAACGTGCGCATGGTGGTTGCTGGAGCACCACCGCCAACGAAAACCATTGAACGAATCGGCTCAGAACTTGGCTGGGAGTTCATACAGATTTACGGTCTTACCGAGACATCGCCTTTGCTCACCATGAACCGCATGCGCGCTGAATGGGATGACCTTTCGTCTCATGATCGAGCTGCAAAATTAGGCGCTGCTGGTGCGCCTGCACTCGGAGTTGAGGTTGCCGTGGACAGCGAAGGTGAAGTACTGGCTCGTGGCAACACTGTGATGGCCGGCTATTGGAATCAGCCAGAGGAGACTGGCAAGGCAATCGTTGATGGTTGGTTCCACTCCGGCGATGGCGGCTCTATTGGAGAGCAGCACTTCGTCACTATTGCTGACCGAAAGAAGGATGTCATTATCTCTGGAGGCGAGAATGTGTCCTCCATTGAGGTTGAAGATGCTTTGTTCTCGCATCCTGATGTTTCCGAAGTAGCAGTTATCGGAATTCCAGACGAGAAGTGGGGAGAACTTGTTCTGGGGCTTGTAGTGAAGTCTGCTGGGTCGTCTCTTTCCGAAGATGAACTCATCGCTTATGTGAAGACAAAACTGGCGGGATATAAGTGCCCGAAGCGCATCGAATTTCGAGACGAGCTCGCCCGCACGGCCACGGGAAAACTGCAAAAATTTAAGCTGCGCGCGCCCTATTGGGAGGGTCGCGAGAAGCAGATCAACTAAGCCATAATTCACTGTTATTTGCCTACCGAATGGTAGGTAGGCAGCCTGAATTCGGTCTAAGTTGGGGGAATGGACGACAAGGCCCTCCTCACTGAACTGCAGCCCGAGGCTGAGCGACTTCTCAATCGCCACCTTGAGAGTGCCGAAGATTGGTATCCCCACGCCTACGTGCCCTGGGAGCGCGCTGAGCGCCTCCAGAAGGACGGTTTCACGTACGGGCTGTCCTCGTTGCCAGAGGGTGTGCAATCTGCGCTCCTGGTGAATCTGCTGACGGAAGACAATCTGCCCTGGTACACACGCACCATTTCGCGCATGTTCGGTGGAGAGTCAGCGTGGGGCACATGGGCTCAGCGCTGGACTGCAGAAGAGGGCAAGCACGCCATTGTGATGCGCGACTACATGGTGGTGTCTGGCTTAGTTGACCCGGTGCACTTGGAAGATTGCCGCATGGTGCAAGTGAGTTCGGCGATTGTGCCCGAACCACCTACTGCCGCCGATGGCATGTGTTACGTAGCGGTGCAAGAACTGGCTACTCGCATTTCACACCGCAACACAGGCACCATGCTCAATGACAAGGTCGGCTACGACGTGATGATGAAGTTGTCTACTGACGAGAACCGCCACCACCTGTTCTATCGAGATCTTGTGAGCAAGTTTCTCGAGCTAGATCCTTCTGGTTGTGTGGAAGCTCTCGAACGCCAAATTGTAAATTTCGCAATGCCCGGCCTCGGAATACCTGGATTTGTTGACCATTCGAAGGCCATTGCAAACGCAGGAATTTACGACTTTGCCATTCATCATGAGCGAATCATC
>CANFIM010000048.1 GCA_947447175.1 Acidimicrobiaceae bacterium
ATGTCGATGTTCTTGCAGTTCTTGACGCCGTCAATTGCTGCACTGCCGGTATCGCCACTGGTGGCGCCAACAATGGTGACCTTCTCATTGCGCGCGGTGAGTATGTGGTCAAACAATCGACCTAACAACTGCAATGCAACGTCTTTGAAGGCAAGCGTTGGACCATGGAACAACTCCATGATGTGGTGGCCTGGTTCAAGATCAACAATAGGCACAACATCGGGGTGACGGAATGTTGCATACGCATCGCGCGACAGACGCAACATGGTGTCGTTGTCGATGTCGCCTTCAATGAACGGACTGAAAATGTGTGCGGCCAATTCGGCGTATGTGCCACTCGGAATGGTGGGCGGTGTTGGCCAAGTTTCTGGCACGTAGAGACCGCCATCGGTGGCGAGACCTGCAAGCACCACATCGGAGAACCCGAGAACAGGCGCAGAACCGCGAGTGGAGACGTACTTCATGGTGCGGATTTACTCGCCGATGACGCGAATGAGGCCCGAGGCGCGCTTCACCACAGATGACTTACGGAATTCGCTGACACAAGCCTGCACATCTGCTTCACGTGCACGGTGTGTAACGAATACGAGTCGCGCACCTTCGCCGATGCCCTCTTGCTCGGCAGCACGAATGCTGACGCCGTGGCTTGCGAATACGCCGGTGATTGCGTGCAACACACCAGGCTGATCTTCAACGTCAAGGCCGATGAGATATTGCGAAGACGTTTCGTCGATAGGCCGAACCGGCACACGCTGGAATGAGCCGATGGTGCCAAATGTTCCCTTGCGCAGGTTGACTGCGGCATCGATGACATCGCCCAACACCGCTGATGCTGTGGGGAAACCGCCAGCACCGCGGCCGTAGAACATGAGTTGCCCAACTGCATCGCCTTCAACGAAGACGGCGTTATACGAATCACGCACGCTGGCCAATGGGTGTTCGACCGGGACCATGGCGGGGTGCACGCGCACGGCAACAGTTGGTGAATCGGCGTCTTGTTCGGCGATTGCGAGAAGCTTCACCACGTAACCAAGACGTCGTGCAATGGCGATATCTGCTGCGGTAACACCACTGATGCCTTCGTGATACACATCCCCGGCAACTACTCGTGATCCGAATGCAATGCTGGCGATGATTGCAGCCTTGGCGGCAGCATCGAAACCTTCAACGTCTGCTGTTGGGTCACGCTCGGCAAAGCCAAGACGTTGAGCTTCGCTGAGTGCTGCTGAATAATCAGCGCCCTCATCGGTCATCTTCGTGAGAATGAAGTTGGTGGTTCCATTGACAATGCCCATCACGCGGCGCACTGGTTCACCGCGCAACGACTCACGCAATGCGCGAATCAATGGAATGCCACCGGCCACGGCTGCCTCAAACAAAAGGTCGACACCAGCAGCATCTGATTGTGCCCACAGGTCGTGGCCCACGTTGGCGAGCAATTCCTTGTTGGCAGTGATGACAGGCTTGCCATGAGCAATAGCCGTTGAGATGAGTTCACGAGCAGGCTCGATGCCGCCGATGACTTCCACAATGAGGTCAACAGTGGGGTCAGACACCATGGCATGTGCATCACGTGTGAGCACGCCTTCGGGCAGTTGAACTTCGCGGTCGCGACTGATGTTGCGCACAGCCACGCGAGCCACCTGCAAGCGAATACCCGTGCGAGCCTCAATGACATCGGCCTGGCGCTCGACAAGTTGAACGAATGCTGCGCCAACATTGCCGCATCCGAGCACGCCAATGCGCACGACTGAATCAGAGTGGGGGGCCTGTGCCATAGACCCTTCAGCCTATTGGCAGGCGCCACTACCCCGACAGGGATTAATTGAAGTAGCCGTCGCCTTCAATATCAAGTGGGTCAATGCCCATGTCTATAAGGCGTTCGACCATCTCTTCGGTTTCGAACTCTTCGACCATGTCATTAAAGGTGGCGCCGCAATTGAGACAGTTGAGGTCGAGCCCGCCTGCGTCGACAACGGGGCCGCCACACGATGGGCATTCGGTGATTTCAGACATACCGCTCCTTTGGTTCGCAACGAACGCTACGGAAGGGGTGTGTGAGAACTACACGTCGAGGCGGGTGAGATCGTCGAGAGTCTCACGGCGCACCACAACTCGAGCTTCGCCGTTGGCTACAAATACAACAGCAGGTCGCGTGACCTTGTTGTAGTTGTTTGCCATGGAATAGCCATAAGCGCCAGTCACCGGCGTGACCAACAAGTCTCCGGCTGCGATGTTCGGCGGCACTGGTGCATCAAACACCAAGATGTCTCCGCTCTCGCAATGCTTACCCACAATGCGTGCGCGTTCTTTACGATCGGCTGTTGCGCGCTCGGGGTCAAAAACTTCGTATTCGCTTTCATACAAAGCAGGGCGCATGTTGTCACTCATGCCGCCGTCAACTGCGACGTATGTGCGAATGCCATCAATCTTTTTTACGGTGCCCACTTCGTACACCGTGATGCCAGCGGCTGCGACAATGCTGCGACCAGGCTCGACATAGATGCGAGCGGTTGATGGCAACGAGGTAGCGGCGCGCTTCAACACATCGGCCCATTGTTGCATGGTGGGTGCGTTATCGCGCTCGGTGTAGGCAACACCAAGACCACCACCCAAAGTGAGTTCTTGCAACCCGGTGGATGCAAACAAATCAACCATCACTTTGCTGGCATCTTCGAAGTTTTCAATGGCAAGAACATTTGAGCCGATGTGGCAATGAATTCCCACCAAATCAACTGCAGCGGAAGCACGTGCTTGCTCGATTGCACGATGTGCATCTCCGTTGTTGAGGTTGAAACCAAACTTCGAATCGTCTTGACCAGTCGACACATAGTCGTGCGTATTCACGTGAACGCCTGGCGTAATGCGCAGTTGAATGCGCGGCGCCGCCGAACCCTCAACGTGAAGATCTTCGAGCCGCTGTAATTCATCGAAGCTGTCAACCACAATGTGACGCACTTCGTTCGTGATCGCCATACGCAGTTCGTCAACAGACTTGTTATTGCCATGCATCACACAACGATTGCCAGGCACGCCGGCACTGAGAGCAACATGGAATTCACCACCAGTTGCAACGTCGAGAAGTACCCCTTCTTCGTGTGCCAATTTCGCCATTGCTTTGCAAAGAAATGCCTTCGTTGCGTAGATGACGCTGTCAGCACCGAATGCCGCCACTGCTTCACGGCAGCGCGCACGCACATGATTTTCGTCGTAGATGTACAGCGGGGTTCCGAAGTGAGACGCCATGTCTTTCACCTCGACACCGCCAATCGACATGTGCCCGTCAGCATCAACCGAGGTTGACGATGGGAGAAGACGCAGGTCGATGGCGCTCACATTTGCTCCGGAGATTCGATGCCCAACAGGGCAAGACCTTGCGCAATGGTGCGAGCGGTGGCATCGCACAACAACAAGCGAGACAACCGCACATCATCTGATTCGGCCTTCAACACAGGGCAATGTTCGTAAAACGACGTGAAATCTGAAGCGAGGTCGAACAGGTACGTGCACAACTTGTGAGGGCTCAAGGTGTCGACCATCTCCCACACTGCTGCGTCGAAACGAAGAATGCGGAAGGCAAGTGCACGTTCGCGTGGGTCGGCAATCTGCAATTGAGCGCTGCGCACTGATGCGCGGTCAATGCCTGCGCGACGGAAGATGCTGCAAATTCGCGCATGTGCATATTGCATGTACGGTGCGGTGTTGCCTTCAAACGCCAGCATGCGATCCCAATCGAAGATGTAGTCCTTGATGCGGTCACTGGCAAGGTCTGAATACTTCACCGCACCAATACCCACCATGCGAGCAACAGCTGCACGATCTTCGGCAGACATATCGGGGTTCTTTTCAGCAACAGCAGCCGCTGCTCGTTCGACTGCTTCGTCAAGCAACTCAGCCAGTTTCACGTTGTCGCCCGAGCGACTCTTGAACATTTTGCGGTCGGCGCCCAACACGCTGCCGAATTGAATGTGGTTGATGCTGCAATCATCGGGCAAGAAGCCGGCCTTGCGAGACACAGCCTCGATCATTTGGAAATGCTGAGCTTGCGGAGCGCCTACTACGTAGAGAGATGCCTTTGCACCCACGCGCTCCACATGGTCAATCACGCATGCCAAGTCAGTAGTGGCGTAGTTGTAGCCACCGTCTCCCTTGCGAATAATGAGTGGCAATGGTTCGTTATCGCGATTGGTGAACCCATCGGCAAACACCACGTCGGCACCGTCGTTTGTTTCAAGAACTCCGGCTTTGTTGAGGCGTTGTACCACTTCTGCCAACAAGTCGTTGTAGGCACTCTCCCCCATGAGGTCGGCATCGTTCAACAGCACACCCAGTTGTGAATACACCTTGTTGAAATAACGAGTGCTCTCGTTGACCAACGTGCGCCAATATTGCAAGGTTTCGGCATCGCCACCCTGCAGCATCACAACACGGTGGCGTGCACGAGTCTTGAATTCTTCTGACTCCTCGAACTTACGACGTGCCTCTTTATAGAAGCCATTGAGGTCACCCATGCTTAATTCGTTGGCTGCATTGTCTTCACCGAGATCAATCAGGTGTTCAATGAGCATGCCGAATGGAGTACCCCAGTCGCCAATGTGGTTTTCGCGCACCACGTTGTGCCCCACGAAACTGAGTACACGCGCCAACGCATCGCCAATGACTGTGGAGCGCAAGTGACCCACGTGCATTTCTTTTGCCACGTTCGGCGATGAGTAATCAATGGTGATGGTGTGCGGTGATGGCGACGCATGAACACCGAGAGTGGATGATTCGAGCGATGTCACTGTTTGCGCTGCAAGAAAATCATCGGTGAACACCAAATTGATGAATCCGGGTCCGGCGATTTCTACCGACGCCAACATGTCAGACAAATCACCGGCGGCATCGAGAACTTTCTGAGCCACTTCACGGGGTTGCATGCCAAGCGATTTCGCGAGAGCAAGGGCGCCATTGGCCTGGGCATCGGCGCGGTCAGTAGGGCGAACTACAGGGTCACAGGCTGCACCCGCCACTGCCGCGAATGCGGGCGCGAGTCGTTCGGCTACGGAAAGAAGTGGATCAGCCATGGAGTATCCATTCTGCCTTGCCAGGCAGGGCGACAGCGTTCTATTTCGTGTGCCATAGACTGAAGGAACGCGTGAACTTCACGTCACGCTCACGTAGCTCAGCGGATAGAGCACTTGCCTCCGGAGCAAGGGGTCGCAGGTTCAATTCCTGCCGTGGGCGCCAATTGCCGTTATGAGGTCATGCCTTGCAAGCCAACGAACGCACGAGACAACTCGATTTCGCCCATGTGGCGCATGCCGTGTTGGAAGAACCAACACTCAATGCAGTCAAGCACGGTGAGACCTTCATCCGCTGCAACGCGGGCGGAAAACGTGTTGGCAACCTGCGGCCCAAAGGGGCGAGGAATGACTAAGCGAGTCAATTCTTCTGGCTGCAAATCTGCGAGGTACTTCTCCACGCGCGCAAACACCTTATTCATGTAGTCAAGGAATGCTTCGTAGTTGCCAATTTGTTGCACGTGCATCTCTTCCACGGTGCGGTGCTTGCCATGATCGGGAACTTCCAGATTGATGGCATCAAGAATTTCCTGGTTGCACAGGAACATCTCACCAGTCAACATCATCAACGACGAGTCGATCATGTTCACGTAGTGAAACAAAGAGAATGCGATGGGCATCACGAGATCTTTCTCGCGGTGGTTCACCTGCTCGAGTGTCATGGTTGCAGTTGCGTCTTCGTACAACGAGAACAATGCGCGAAAACGGCGACGCAATGAATCAAGAATGAGTTCGTTCGACATGGTGACCCCCTATTTCATGCCAGCGGCATGTATTTAGTCTGACTTTACCGAGAAGCGTGCCTTGCCTCGGAAACGAGTGCATTGAATTTTTCTGTATCACGAAACACGAAAATGCCTTCTGCGGTGGCCAAAAGTTCACCATTGTGCGTGAGTTGCCCCGCCACAATGAACTTTCGCTCCAGTACTTCTTGGATGGTGGCCACAACGACAAGGTCAGAATTCAAAGGCGTCGGCCTCTTGTAGGAAACATTGAGCGAGCCGGTGACGCAGTTGCGCCCCGTGAGATGGCGGGTGCGACCCAGCACATCATCGAACAATGCGGCCACGAATCCCCCGTGCACACACGCCGGTGGCCCTTGGTAGCCCTCGTGGAAACGCACCGTGGCCGTAACTGAGTTCTCTCCGTAGACATATTCAGCGGGCGGAGCAATGGGGTTCATCGCACCAGTAATGGGATTGCGGGTATGACGCACATCTGACTCTTGCCCCAGTGGAAGCGTGCCCGCTTCGATTAAAGCATCAGTGAGTTTCTCTGCAGTAGCGGCAATGTCTTCGCTGTTTGTATCTGGGTGCACGTGGTACACCGCTTTCATTGCGCGTCGCAGGGCCGATACCGTGCGACTCATTGTTGGCGAGAGTTCTGCCGATGGAATTCCCGTGAATTTCATTAGCCAAGTGCCGCTTTCACCATGTCTGCAATCTTTGAGCCGTCGGCCGACGAGCCCACCTTTTCGCGCACCGTCTTCACCACAATGCCCATGGCCTTCATGCCAACGTTGCCTGCGGCAGCTGCCGTTGCAACTGCTTCAGCCACAATGTCGGCCAATACAGAATCGTCGATGGCGGCAGGTAAATACTTCGACAAAATTTCAGCTTCAGCGCGTTCTTTTGCAGCGGCTTCAGCGCGACCGTTTTGTTCGTAGATTTCCGCGGACTCAACGCGCTTCTTCGCTTCTGCTTGCAACACCTTGATGACTTGATCATCGGTGAGAGCCACTGCCTCTTTTCCGGCCACTTCGGCATTCATGATGGCGGCGATAGCCATGCGCAGTGTGGACTTGAGCATGTCGTCACCCGCCTTCATTGCGGCGGTGAGGTCGGCTTGCAGGGTTTCTTTCAAAGAAGTCACGTCACACATTGTGCCTGACGCACCACCGATATGTCGGGACGAAAACAAAAGAGCCCGAGACATTGCTGCCCCGGGCTCTTTTCGTTCAATTGAGAACTAGCTCACGATGACTGCAGTCACCATGTACTTCATGCCCTGAGGCGTCTCTGCGTGGTTGAGAATATGACAGTGCCAAGCCCAAGCACCCTTGTCTGTTGCTGTGTATGCAACGGTCCAGCGTTCGCCAGGAGCCACGTTCAATGTGTCTGCATAGAACGGAACGTCCAACATCTCCCCGTCTTTTGCAACAACCAAGCCGCGTGGCTGGTGCAAATGCATGGGGTGAGTCATCAGACCTTCGTTGTAGTAATGCACCAACATCGATTCGCCCACTTTCATGGTGTACGGGGCAGTTGCTGGGAATGACTTGCCGTTCAACGAAAGACCAATGGTGCCGGCATCGTTCAACACCATCACAATTTCTTGATCGATCTTGTTGTTGGCATCACCAATCTTTGAAACATTCTTTGCCATCACCATTTGCTTCCAATCACCAATGATGAGTGATCCGGCGAGTCCGTTAGGAATTTGCACCTGACCATTGTGATGTGAGTGATACATACCGATTGCAGTTTCCTTGGCAGTGAATTCATAAACGAATGTTGCGCCTGGCTTGATCACATCTTGTGTGAGCGGGTCAACGCCATCCATGGAGTTCGGAACACGAATACCGTGCAAGTGCAATGACGTTGACTCTGGAAGTTCGTTCTTCAGAACAATCTTGATCTTGTCGCCGACATTGGCACGAAGCTGTGGACCAGGAACTTGTCCGTTATATGTCCATGCCTTCACGGTTGTTTGCGCATCAACTTGCCAATCAACAATCTTGGCGGTGAGGTCAAATTCTTTGGTGCCATCAGCCAAAATTTTCGGAGCAAGTTCTTGACCACCAGTTACTGAGGTCTTCTCAGGGAAGCGCTTGGCAACAGTGGCCATTGCAGCATCCATCTCGTCATTCGACATTGTCTTTGCTTCTGAACCGCTCGCCATGTTGTCCATCGACGCAGCCCCAATACCTAACGTTGCCTTCATGCCCGAAGACTCATGACCTGAAATTTCACAAATCAAATCGACGGGGCTGCTGATCGCACCGAGGTCGAGGGTTGCGCTACCACCAACCGGAATGTTCGGAACGCGCTTGCTCAAAGCTTTCGCCGCCAAGTTGTGTTCTGCAGTACCTGTGTTGTGAATATTCAAAATGACATTGCCAGCAGGAACTGATTCTGGGCTCAACGTAATTTTGAATTCTGACAATGTGACCTGAACAGTTGTGGTGCCACTCGCGGTTACGCCACTGGCACCACTGCTCTTTGCAACTGACACAATGCCAATTGCACCGATGGATACAACCATTGCAATGACAGCCAACATCACTAATGAAAACAAAGCATTTCCATCAACGAGTGATTTGTTCTTTGAAGAACCTTCAATCATTTTCTTATCTCCCTTAACGCAATTGCTGCGTTAACAGACACGCTAAGACCGCACCCCCCTGTTAGGCATCACGAACATTGCGTAAAAGTTCCGTGTTTGAGGTCACGCAATTAACCCTATTTACATTGCGTAATTAAGTACTTCAAAGCTTGGGGTCGTTAGGCATGCCACACATCTGCAAAAGTTGTTCTGTGACAACGTATGAAGCATTTCCCCCAGCGCCAGAAGGCAGCACTCTTATTCACACACGTCGATATGAAGTACGTACATACAAATTGAGTGAAGACAGTTTCATGTTGCGCGGTGTGGTGTTCGACGAGAAGCCGGCGGGTCTCTATGTGTCCCATGATCC
>CANFIM010000049.1 GCA_947447175.1 Acidimicrobiaceae bacterium
CACAAATCAACGCAGTGGTATTCCGGTTCCAACGTGAAGCCGATGAGTTTGGTGCCACACCCTCGCCCAGCAGCAACGGGTCGCATCAAGGAAATCATTGAAGGTCATCGTGCAGGTCAAGAAATCAGCGAACAAGAAGCTCTTGATTTGTTCCGTGCACGCGGACCCGAAGTGGGTTACATCGCCGATTACGCCGACGAACTGCGTTTCAACACCGTTGGTAACACAGTCACCTGGGTGCACAACCGCAACATCAACTACACCAACGTGTGCACATACAAGTGCAAGTTCTGTGGATTCTCCAAAGGTCCACTTTCGCTGAACCTGCGTGGCACCCCGTATTTGTTGACTCTTGATGACATCGCCGATCGCGCACGTGAAGCTGCAGAGTTGGGTGCCACTGAGGTCACTTTGCAAGGTGGCATTCACCCCGATTTCGACGGTGACTATTACATCGATGTCACGCGCGCAGTGAAGACCGCCGTGCCCGATATGCACGTGCATGGCTTCACTGCATTAGAAGTCACCGAGGGTGCACACCGCAACGGTGAATCATTGCGCGATTACTTGCAACGTTTGAAGGATGTTGGTCTCGCATCGTTGCCTGGCACCGCTGCCGAAATTCTTGACGACAAAATTCGCGCCATCATTTGTTCAGACAAGGTCAACACAGAGGAGTGGCTGGAGTGCCACCGTCAAGCGCACAGCATTGGCCTTGGTTCGAACATCACCATCATGTTTGGAAGTGTGGAACACCCCGATTCATGGGCGCGTCACATGCATGTCACTCGCGAACTGCAAAAAGAGACAGGCGGCTTCACGGAATTCATTCCTTTGCCATTCGTGCACATGGCATCACCTATTTACTTGCAACACAAAGCACGACGTGGTCCCACATTCCGCGAAAACGTGCTCATGCATGCCATCGGTCGCATTTTTTACCACGGCCTCATCGACAACGTTCAAGTGAGTTGGGTCAAGATTGGTACGTCTGGTGCTGCGCAATTGCTACAAGCCGGATGCAACGACCTGGGTGGCACATTGATGGATGAGAACATCTCGCGTGCTGCCGGCGCCAACCACGGCCAAATGATGACAGAAGGTCGCTTTGGTGAAGTGGTGGCTCCGTTGCGCCGCACTCTTGCTCAGCGCGACACTAAGTACGGCCTTCTCAACGCGTAAGTCTTAATTACCTGCGCGTGCGCGCACTGCTTGTCGTGCGTGTTCGATATCGAGCTGCAGTTGTTGTTTCAACTCATCAATGCCGCTGAATTGCTTTTCGCTGCGCAAGAACGCCAGGAATTTCACTGAGGCATCTTCGCCATAGAGATCGCCACTGAAATCCATGAGGTATGCCTCGAGCAATGACGCATCTTGGTTTGCATAGAAGGTGGGGCGACGTCCGAGGTTGATGGCCGTTGCATGTTCGCTTCCATCTGGTCGCGTGTACAAGCCGGCGTACACACCATCGCTCGGCATGCACATGCCGTTCGGAATTTGCACGTTTGCCGTAGGGAAACCAATGGTGCGACCGCGTTGATCACCGGCCACCACCGTGCCACGCACTTCATATGGGCGACCCAACATGCGGCTTGCAGTGTCAATCTCTCCACCTGCGAGTGCGCGACGAATTGCGGTGGAACTCACAGGCTCATCAATGCCGTCAGCGCGAGGAACCAACACAACGGGCTCACAGCTGAAGTCGTGACGCTCACCCATTTCACGCAGCAACGTCACGTTGCCTTGACGCATGTGGCCGAAATGGAAATCAGAACCAACAATCACAACTTTTGCGGCGAGCGAATTCACCAACACGCGTTCCACAAATTCAACAGGGGTTTCGTTGGCCTGTGCTTCGTTAAATGGCACAATCACCACGGCGTCGACACCTGTGGATTCCAACAGTGAGAGTTTCTGATCAAGGTTTGCCAAGAGACGCGGTGCGGCTTCGGGTCGCACAACACTGAGTGGGTGTCGGTCGAATGTGACCACCACGCTCTTTGCGCCTTCACGTGCTGCACGTTCGCGTACTTGCGAAATGACGGTGCGGTGGCCCACGTGCACGCCGTCGTACACACCAATGGTGATCACGGTGCGCTCGCCAGGAAATGGCGCAACGGAGAGGTCAGTGACTACTTGCACGATTGCTCACGCTATCCGCGCCCACCGAACACCACAGTGGGTTTGGCAATGCGGTCTTGCCACAGCTCAAACACCGCGATGAGTTCACCCTCTTGATTCGTGGCAGCCCAGGGGCCATCGCCATCCCACGCTTCACGCACTCGGCCAAACAGCACGTTGTTCACGCCCTCTTCGTCGAGCACATGCACAGGCATCACACGAACTGCTTCGTTCACTGGCATCAGCACAGGGTTATCAAGTGTGCTGGCTTCATCAAGCGAGTACGGGCCACTGCTGTGGCGACGCAGAGTGCGAATGTGCGCACCTCCGCCAAGAGCCGTGCCCAGGTCTGCGCCGAGAGAGCGAATGTATGTGCCACCTCCGCAGCGCACGGTTGCGCGAATCACCATGGGGTCATCGGTGGTTTCCACTTCAAACGAATCAATACGCACCGGGCGCGGTTCACGTTCAATCTCAATGCCTTCGCGAGCAAGTTCGTGCAATCGCTTGCCGTCAACCTTCAGCGCAGACACCATGGGTGGCACTTGCAAAATATTGCCATTGAACTTCTGGGCGATGACTGCACGGATCTCGTCGATGCTTGGCAGTGTCATGTCGAACGTTGCAGTCACTTCACCCGAGTCATCAAGTGTGTTGGTGTTACTACCAAACACAATTTCGCATGAATACGTTTTGTCCATGTTTTCCATGAAGCGGAACAAACGGGTTGCGTTGCCAACACCAATCACTAAGAGACCAGTTGCATCGGGGTCGAGTGTGCCAGCATGACCAATGCGCTTTTCTCCAAAGTGCTTGCGCAGTGTGTACACCGCGTCATGACTTGTCATGCCTGCAGGTTTGTCAATCAGTACAAAGCCGTGCACAACCGGCGGGCGACGCCTGGCCATGAGTTACTCGTCGTCTGAATCGGTGTCAGAGTCAGGGGTGATGGGCGAGGTGTTCGGCTGCTTGCGCAACAACTCTTCGATACGAGCCGCACTGCGAATCACTTCGTCAGGACGGAACGACAAGATGGGTGTCTTGCGCGCGTGCATCTGACGGTTGATCGACGCTTGCAGTCGAGGGCGATGCTCATTCATCGCATCAATGACGCCCTGGTCCCCTTCTTCGCCAAACATGGAATCGAAATACACGATGGCCCTGTTCATTTCGGGGTCAACATCAATAGAAGTAATGGTGACGAAATCCAGGCGCTCGTCCTCAATACGGATGAGATCTTCGGCAATCACCTCGCGCAGAACCTCGGATAAACGAGCTGTACGGGGATAGCCATGGGAGGAGCCCCCCTTGGGCTTACGGGAACCCGACCTTGGGCGCTGTTTCGACACGCCTATACGATGGCACAACCATGAGTGACACGGCATCCCCTTCCGTCCCCGGATCTGCGAATTTCCCTCCTTTCCGCTATTCCGCCCGACTTGCTGCCGATATTGAGTCGCGCTGGCAAGACAAATGGGATGCCGACGGCACCTACGAGGCCCCGAACCCTGCTGGCCCGCTTGCCGACCCTGCCAAGGTGGCTGGTCGCGAGAAGTTATTCGTGCTCGACATGTTCCCGTATCCATCGGGTGCAGGCCTGCACGTTGGCCACCCCCTCGGTTACATCGGCACCGATGTGTATGCGCGCTTCAACCGCATGAAGGGCTTCAACGTGTTGCACGCGCTTGGCTACGACAGCTTTGGTCTGCCTGCCGAACAACACGCCATCACTACTGGCATTCACCCTCGCGTGAACACCGAATCAAACATTGCCAACATGCGTCGCCAACTTCGTCGTTTAGGTCTTGGCCACGACCCACGTCGCAGCATCAGCACTACTGACGAAAACTTCTACAAGTGGACGCAGTGGATCTTCTTGCAGATTCATGGCGCGTGGTACGACACTGCACAAGGCAAAGCGCGCCGCATTGAGGAACTTGTTACTGAGTTCGAATCCGGCGCTCGCCCAACACCAGACGGTCGTGCGTGGTCGGCATTAACTGCTGGCGAACGTCACGACATTGTTGACAGCTATCGCCTTGCATATTTGTCTGATGCGCCCGTGAACTGGTGCCCAGGTCTTGGCACCATTCTTGCGAACGAAGAAGTCACCGCTGAGGGTCGCAGCGATATTGGTAATTACCCCGTGTTCAAACGCAACATGAAGCAATGGATGATGCGCATCACGGCATATTCCGACCGCCTCATCGACGACCTTGAGCGACTTGATTGGCCAGAGCCCATCAAGATGATGCAGCGCAACTGGATTGGTCGTAGCGAAGGTGCTCGCGTCACCTTCGGTTCACCTGCAGGTGGCATTGAAGTGTTCACCACTCGCCCCGACACATTGTTCGGAGCAACATTCCTTGTTCTTTCGCCAGAGCACCCATTGGTTGATGCACTCACCACTGCCGATGCACGTGCCGCAGTTGCCGCCTATCAAGCCGAAGCTGCCGCAAAAGCTGATAACGAGCGCCAAGACGATTCAAAGAAAAAGACTGGCGTCTTCACCGGTTCCACCGCCACCAACCCAGTGACTGGCGGCGAAGTACCCATCTACATTGCCGATTATGTGCTCATGGGATACGGCACCGGCGCCATCATGGCTGTGCCAAGTGGTGACCAGCGTGACTTCGAATTTGCACGTGCGTACAACTTGCCCATTAAGGCAACTGCCATGCCCACGAATGCATGGTTCGATCAACAGAAGATTGCGCCTTCGTCTGATTGCAGCACGTGGCCCTGCGCGTTTACGGGCGATGGCGAATACATCGACTCCGCAAATGACTCGTTGTCGCTGAACGGTCTCACCTCCATCTCTGATGCAAAGACGCGCATGAACGAATGGCTGGAATCACATGGTCACGGCCAGCCCACCATCACCTATCGCTTGCGCGACTGGTTGTTCTCTCGCCAGCGCTACTGGGGCGAGCCATTCCCCATCGTGTACGACGCCGATGGGCGTGCACATGCCGTGCCACAACAATCACTTCCTGTCTTGCTTCCTGAGCTTGCTGACTTCAAACCAACTGCTCTTGATCCGGAAGATGCAGTAAGCGACCCCATTCCCCCGCTTGCACGCGTGAAAGAGTGGACCACAGTCACTCTCGACCTTGGCAACGGTCCACAGGAATACCGCCGTGAAGTCAACGTGATGCCGCAGTGGGCAGGTTCGTGCTGGTACGAAATGCGTTACCTCGACCCCACCAACACCGACACCTTTATTGACCCTGAAGTGGAGAAGTACTGGATGGGTCCACGCAGTGCTGGTCATACCGGTGGTGCTGATCTCTACGTGGGTGGTGTGGAACACGCGGTGCTGCACTTGCTCTATTCGCGCTTCTGGCACAAGGTGTTGTTCGATCTTGGCCACGTATCAAGCGAGGAACCGTTCCATCGTTTGTACAACCAGGGATATATCCAGGCCTATGCATTCCGTGATGCACGTGGGCAAACAGTTCCTGCAGCCGAAGTTGTAGAAAACGATGGCGCCTTTACGTGGAACAACGAAACCGTTTCTCGTGAATACGGCAAGATGGGCAAGAGCCTGAAGAACATCGTGACTCCCGACGAAATGTACGACGAGTTCGGCGCCGACACTTTCCGTTTGTATGAAATGGCAATGGGCCCACTCGATGCAAGCCGTCCGTGGAACACACGCGACGTAATTGGCATGCAACGTTTCTTGCAACGCTTGTGGCGCAACGTGGTGAACGAAGACACGGGTGAACTTGTTGTTACCAACGACGCCGCACCAGAAGCACTATTGCGTCACCTGCATCGCACAATTGCTGGTGTTGAATCTGACATGGTGGGCCTTCGCTTCAACACCGTGATTGCCAAACTCATCGAATTCAACAATGCACTCACTCAACACGTCAACAGTGCAGGCAGTACCCCGCGCTCACTTATTGAGCCAGTGGTACAGATGCTCTCACCGTTGTGTCCGCACCTTGCCGAAGAGTTGTGGGCGCGACTTGGTCACAACACCACCGTTACGTATGTGCCATTCCCTGTTGCCGACCCTGCCTTGTTGGTGGAAGACACCATCGAAGTGCCCGTGCAAGTGAACGGCAAAGTTCGTGGACGAATCACTATTGCTCCAGGTGCCGATGAAGCAGCACATCTTGAAGCCGCAATGGCGATTGACAACGTGGCGGTTGCCCTCGAAGGAAAAACCATCGTGAAAAACGTGGTGATTCCTGGTCGTACCGTCAACATCGTTGTCAAATAGTTACTTCCTTTCCACCGAATGAACATCTCGGTGGGCTAAACAAGAGCAATGGCGATTAGCAAAGTGGAACTCGCTGTTCCTGCACATAAGACCATCGCTTTGGTCGCACACGACAACATGAAGGAAGAACTTCTGGAATGGGTGTCTGCCCATCGCGATGAACTCTCTCGCCACACACTTATCGGTACAGGTACAACTGGCGGCCTTGTGGAAGAAAAGATTGGACTTCCGGTGGAACGCTTGCGTAGCGGGCCTCTTGGCGGCGATCAGCAAATTGGTGGTCGCATCTCTGAAGGTGAAGTTGATGTTCTGTTGTTCTTCTGGGACCCTCTCGAACCGCAGCCACACGACCCTGACATCAAGGCCTTGTTGCGCATTGCTGTTGTCTGGAATATTCCGGTGGCGTGCAACCGCGCCTCAGCCGACTTCATCATGTCATCACCTTTCATGGACACCGACTACGTGCGTCGCGTTCCATCACACATTCGATAGAGCATGAAAGAGTTTCTTGCCGCATGGTGCATCGTTCTTGGGTTCGCCTTCATTTGGCCACAGGTGTGGCGAGCAGTTCGCCATGACACGTCGCACGGCATCTCCCCTTTTGGCCTGCTGCATGGACTTGTGGGTTCATCACTGTGGTGGAGTTACGGCATCTTGCAGCACGACGTTGCGGTGTGGCTATCGAACACCAACTTCTTGATTGCTCAGTCGATCATTATCTCGGTGACCTACCGACACGGAAAAATACCCCGACAAATTCTGATTCAAATCGGAATTCTCATACCCGTTGTGATGCTTGCATTCACGCACATTCCGTCGGGAACTGTTGGTGTCGTGGCAATCATCATTAGTGGAAGTTCCATTTTCCCTCAGTTGCTTCACGTGATGAAGACGGACAACTTGCACGGAATTTCAATTGCAAGCATGGCCCTCACAATCATCAACTGTTCGTCATGGATGCTGTACGGATTCATCGCACATGACCCCATGGTGTCCTTTCAGAACTTCGTCACGGTTCCTGTCTTCATATACATCACGTCAAAAGCGTGGAGCTGGCGCACCGCAAATGGCGTGCCCATTTGGGGTCAAGCGAAGTAACGCGCAACTGACGTAATTGCAGCAACATCAGTCGCCTGCGATTGGAACATGATCAAGCGATCAACTCCTTCGGCCACTAGTTCTTGATGGTACGGGTGCTCTGGGTCGGCATATTCGGCAACGAACGGCGACCACACGCTGCACTCAAACCCTTCCCGATTTCCGCTTGCCTCTCGAGCCGCTTGTAACAATGCACCGCGATCGGGGTGATTGAAGCGGGTGTTCACACCGCTGGCCTTTTCGCCTGCAATTCGCGCAAGGGCAAAACTGTTGGTGCCAACGGTGATAGGCGGCACTACTTCCGGACGAGGAAAGCCCGCAAACTTCTCATGTCGATTCCCCGACCACAGTTCGTGCATGATTCCCATCACTTCAACAAGACGTTCGTGACGCTGTGGCATCGTGGGTAGTAATGGCAAACCCAATGCGGTTTGTTCACTATTCCACGGACTATTGGGTGAGGTGCCTGCACCAATACCCAGATGAAGTCGATTGCCTGAAATCTGTTGCACCGACGACACAATGTTGGCGAGCAAACCAGGCTCACGATTCATCACGTTGGTCACTAATGTGCCCAACTGAATGGTGGAAGTAACTGCAGCCCATGCAGTGAGACTGGTGAAGCATTCCAACATGGAATCGGTGCGGAAACTCGAGCCAGAGAAATGATCAAGATTCCACAACGTGGAGTAACCCGTTTCCTGCGCAGCAATTGCTGCTTCGCTTAACACCGACCATGGCGCGGAGCCTTGGTTCAGCTGCAGGTCAATAATCACGGCTTTACGGTATCTGCACCCATTGCGATTGGAACATTGGACTCATCTTTCGAATCTCGTCTGGTATCCACCGAAGCGCAGCATCTGTTGACCATTGTGCCAATGTGCCCTGCACCCACCGCGCATGCATCAGTTCGTTAAAAACATCAGGCAATTCGCTATGCATAACAAACTGCGATGGCATCGGCTCAATTAATCGCTCGCCTGCACCTTCATGGTCAATCGATGTCACATGCGCAACCGACGACATCAA
>CANFIM010000050.1 GCA_947447175.1 Acidimicrobiaceae bacterium
CAGTAGTAGGAATCAGTTTCGGTGGCATGGTGGCACAAGAGTTTGCGGTCACCTGGCCTGAACGCATTGAGCGGTTGGTGTTGTTGTGTACTTCAGCTGGCGGCGATGCAGGATCGTCATATCCGCTGCATGAACTGGCGTCGTTGCCCGCGGATGAACGAACTGCTCGTTCACTGGTGATTGCTGATCGTCGTTATACGCCGGAGTGGTTGGCGGAAAACCCGTTCGATGCAGAGATGGTACGCCTGCGATACGAAGCATCTTCGATTCCGAAATCGGCCATCACCGTGAAGGGCGAAACTCTGCAATTAGAAGCTCGTCAGTCACATGATGTGACAGACAGACTTCATCGAATTACTTGTCCCACGTTTGTGACTGCTGGTCGCTATGACGATTTGGCGCCGGTGGAAAACTCAAAGGAAATTGTGAAGCGAATTCCTGACGCTGCATTGGCGGTCTATGAAGGTGGGCACATGTTTACGGCACAAGACCGTCAGGCCATTCTTGATATTCGTGAGTTCTTGGCTACAGGTATTCGCCCGTAGCGAACGCCGTTAACTCCAGCGGTCGAACTTCACCATTTCTTCCAGTGGTGCACGGCGAAGAGGACCATGGTTACCCACAGGATGCCCCAACGGAACCATGGCGTAGAGACCCCAATCAGCAGGGAAGCCAATGAGTTCGCGCACGTCTGCTTCACGCGATGACAAAAGTGTGGTGAGAACACCGCCCAAGCCTTCAGCGCGAGCGGCAAGTAACAAGTTCTGCACAGCGGGATACAGAGAGGCGCCACCAACAACCGGCGTACGCCCGAATCCACCATCGGTGACATACAACGCACTGGGGTCGTGAACAAAGAGAACTACAACTGGAATGTCTGCAAGTCCAGCAGCAAGTCGTGTGCCGACAGCAAGTCCAGCAGCAGCCTGATCAACAACTTCCTTCGGCATGCCTTCAAGTTTTTTCATGTTGAAATCGACGTATTTTGCCCACTCGGTGGAGTACATCTCGCTGAGGCGTTGCTTGGTATCGCGGTCGCGCACTGCAATCATGCGCCATGGTTGACGGTTGCCTCCGCTAGGTGCCCACACCGCTGCTTGCAAAATTCGCTGCAAGGTGTCGTTGTCAACGGGCTTGTCGCTAATGCGACGGATAGAGCGCGTGGTGGAAAGAAAGGCGTAGAGGTCGTCTGCGTGAGGCATGAGGGAAGTTTGGTATGTACTGGGGCAAATGTCAACGCTGAGTGGCGCTTGCTGGCCACGGTGACATTTCAAGCCCCGTGGCTACATATAGACCATGCAACATTGCTGCGAACTCCACGGAAATATGGGCTCTGCATAGCCGCACCAGCTCATCACGAAAGAGAACACCATGTCCGTCAATGCCCACGCTGATATGCGCAATCTCATGAAGCACGGTGGCGGCAGTGGTGTTCTTCCCACGGATGCAGATGCGGTTTTCCTCGATATGTGCCGACGCTAGATGTGACTGTGTTTTGCGCATAACCATGAGGTCCGGCACGTCGATATCTTCGCGCTCACAAATTTTTTCAATCCATGTGTTGAGATCTTTTGACACCATGATGCGAACACCTAGTTCACGCTCAATAATTTCTTCGCATGCATAGGTGAGGGCTTGTTCCTGGCTACAGCGAACAAATTGCTCTGCGCGATCAAAAGCTTCAATCACAAGATCTTTATATGCACTCAATGAAGTTCTCCACGAGTGCCACTTGTAAACGAGCGTCCGCCAGTAGAAAACCCCTGACCAGCTTGCTTGCCACTGCCATATGCATCTGCCGAACCACCAACATATGAATACGTGGTACGCAATGGTGGACCTTTTACGCGCTTCTCATGGTCGGCACGTTGCATGCGGTCTGCCAACACCAACCCTGCGCCAGGTGTTTCTGCAATGAATTCTTTCCGCGAGGTAGTGAGCGCCTCAGTGATGCCACTTTGGAAACCTTGCCACCAGGCCACGCGATAAGAACGGTCGCCACGGGGCAATAAACGTGCACCCATGGCGTCTGCAGCAGCAAACAATGTGCGTGCAGCGAAAATGTCGACTTCGCGGCCGTACATCACGAGAACGCACTCATCGTTGTCATCGGCTTCGCGGTAGCAGGAACAGGAATGCAACTTTGCGATTGCATACAGAACACTGGTGCGGCGCACGCGATAACGGCCACCGACATTCACGCGTTCAACAACAATTTCTGCGTCGTCAACAATGCGAGCTTCGGCGAATTCATCACCACTGAACCCATGTTTTTGCATGAGCTTGGACGCCATTGCCAAAGCTGTCTCAGCCTCATGTTGGGGTGTGTTGGGGTGCTGCGCCAAAGCGAGCAAGGAATGAATGCGATCCCGCTGGTTACTCATGAGCCGAGAGAGTAGGCAAGGGGTGTTCAGTGTTGTTGAACATTGGAGAGGAATGCACGTGTGCGTTCTTCTTTAGGGGAATGAATGACCTGGGCAGGAGAGCCTTGTTCCACGATGACGCCGCCATCCATGAAGACAACGCGGGAGGCAACATTTGCAGCGAAACCCATTTCATGGGTGACAACCAACATGGTCATTCCCTCATCTGCCAAACCGCGCATCACGTTCAGTACTTCGCCCACCAATTCGGGGTCAAGTGCACTGGTTGCTTCGTCGAACAACATGACTTGTGGGTTCATGGCGAGAGCCCGAGCAATAGCAACGCGCTGTTGCTGCCCGCCAGATAGTTGCGCCGGGAATGCTGATTCTTTCTCAGACAGACCTACGCGCTCGAGAAGTTGGCGACCAATCTTCTGGGCATCCGTAGATGATCGCTTCAGAACTTTTTGTTGCGCAACACATACGTTGTCGAGAACGCTCATATGCGGAAACAAGTTAAAACTTTGAAACACCATGCCGATTTGTGCGCGCGCAGCATCGAGGTCGGTATCAAGGTCTGTGAGGTCATTGCCCAGTACCACCACGGTGCCGTGGCTAGGTGTTTCCAACATGTTGACGCATCGCAACAAAGTGCTCTTGCCAGAACCTGAGGGACCAATGATGCACACCACTTCACCACGTTGTACTTCAAGGTCAATTCCGCGAAGTACATGGTTATCGCCAAACGATTTGTTGAGGTTGCGAATGCTGACAACTGCTTCAGTACTCATCGGCCTGATGCCTTTTGTCGTCGTTCCATGTATGCAACCAATTGAGTGAGCGGCAACGTCATCACAAGATACGCAAGGCCAGCAACGATGAGCGGAGTGGAGTTTGCTGAATCAAATACGCCATTGCGGCCGTAACGAGCGAGATCAATAGTTCCCTCAGTTACTCCGAGAATAGAAATCAATGATGTGTCTTTAATGAGAAGCACAAACTCATTGGTGAGCGGCGGAATGATGATGCGCATAGCTTGCGGAATAATCACAGTGGCCATGGCACGGGAATATGACATGCCAAGAGAACGCGCGGCTTCCATTTGTCCTTGTGGAACAGCCTGAATACCGGCGCGAATTGTTTCTGCCATATATGCGGCGGCAACGAGAGCAAGCGGCACAGCACCACGAAGATATGGGTTCGGCCATTGCCATTGGAATGCAATGGGAATACCGAAACCAAGAATGAGAAGAGTGACAACTAGTGGAATACCGCGGAAGATTTCAATGTATGTGGCGGCAAACCAGCGATACGCGCGAGCGCGTGAAAGTCGAAGAAGCGCTAGGAAGAGTCCAAGCGCAAGACCACCGGCGAAACCAAGAATCGTGAAGATGATGGTGTTGCGAGCAGCAGTGGTGAGAAGGCCGGGAAATTGTTTCTTTACTAAGTCCCAGCGGAACATTGCGCCTTGAAGGCGCGACCAGTCAACAATGAGAACCACGGCCACCACAAGTGCGATGCTGAGCGCGTACACGCCGAAGCGAATGTACTGCGCGCGTTTGCGCTTGCTGATGGCCATGGTTCTCTAGTTGTTTAATTCGCTATTAACCGAAGTACTTAGCGAAGATTTCGTCGTAGCTACCGTCGGTCTTCATTGTTGCAAGAGTGTCGTTCAACACGGTGAGAAGAGAGGCATTGCCCTTTTCTACTGCGAAGCCGTACTGCTCTGCCTTCTGACCTTCAGTGAACTTCACCGACACGGTGGAGGTTCCCTGCTTCACTGCACGTGATGCGTTGATGGGGAAGTCCTGAAGAACGCCATCAACTTCTTTTGACTCAAGAGCCAAGAACATTGCTGATGCATCGTCGTATGACTGAATCTTTGCGCCAGTTGCATTTGCCTTCGCGAAAGCTTCACCAGTGGTGCCAGTTTGAACAGCAATTGTCTTGCCCTTGAGTGATGCAAGCGAGTTCAACGTGTCTTTGTCGGCGTTGCGCACGAGAAGTGACTGGAATGAATCAAAGTAGCCATTGCTGAAGTCAACGCTTTGCGCGCGCTCTTCGGTGATGGTGACCGATGATGCAACAACGTCACATTCCTTTGCAGCCAACTTCAACAAAATGCCATCGAAGCCCTGAACGCTCACGTTGAGTGTGAGGCCATTTGCTGTGGCGATCTTGGTCATGATGTCCATGTCGAAGCCGGTCCATGAACCATCTTCTGCTTGGAATTCAAATGGTTCATAGGGAGCGTCGGTGCACACGGTGAGCTTGCCAGCCTGAACCGGGGTGAATGAAGCGGCAACCTTTTCGCTTGCTGCAGCTGTTGTGTCTGAGCTTGAGCTGCCGCCACATGCTGAGGCGACAATTGCGAGTGCTGCAACTGATGCCAATAAACGGGATGTACGTGCCATGGGTTCTCCTTAGAGATTTCGTGGAAATGAGATGGATAAACCATAGACCACCTGATTTGTTTGTCTGTCTTTGGCAAGAGTGGCCGATAACTCAGGGGTATGGAGCCCCTGAAGTGGCCCTGGCGGCAATACTCGTATCGATGCAAAGGCGCACAGATATTGAGGGGCTCCGCGCCATTGCAGTGCTTGCTGTGCTGTTGTTCCACGCCGGCGTACCAGGCATGTCAGGCGGTTATGTCGGGGTTGATGTCTTCTTTGTGGTCTCGGGTTTCCTCATCACCTCTCTCCTGGTGGCCGAGCGTGAAGGAGAGGGAACCATTTCTCTGGGCGCGTTTTATTCGCGTCGAATTCGCCGATTGCTCCCCGTTTCGGCCACGGTGGCTGTTTCCACGCTGATTGCCTCATATATATGGCTTGAGCCGCTGCGGATTCGTTCCTTGGTGAACGATGTATTTGGCGTGGCCACGTTCTCGTCAAACTTTGTGTTCGCACATCGTGGTGCTGACTATTTGCAATCGGCCTTGCCCCCATCTCCGCTGCAGCACTACTGGAGCTTGGCGGTGGAAGAACAGTTCTACATAGTGTGGCCAGTGCTCATCGCATTGGTGTGTCTGGGGGTGTCGCAGTCGTCCCGAATTGGAATTCAATTACGAATCGGAGTCGCGTCCTCCGTCATCGCCGTTTCATCTTTCATTGCATGCATGGTGATGATGAACACATCACAGCCATGGGCATTCTTTTCTCCGCACACTCGTGCATTTGAGTTAGCCATCGGAGCTTTAGCGGCAGTAGTGCCAATGCATGTTTCCCGTCTAGCGCGCAATCTGACATCGGTACTGGCGTGGGGTGGGCTTGCCGGAATTGTTGCTTGTGTTGTGTTGATGAACGAACGCACCACGTTCCCCGGGCCGTGGGCGATTGCTCCGGTACTTGCAACAGCCTGTGTATTGCGTGGCGGGAATATTTCAACATGGTCACCACATGCAGTGCTGAAATTTGCACCTTTTCAATGGTTAGGTTCGCGTTCGTACTCTGCGTACCTATGGCATTGGCCAATTCTCATCATTGCTGTTCCTGCGCTGGGTCATGAGTTAACGGTGGGCGAGGGTCTTGCATGTCTTGCGGTTGCCCTCTTCCTTTCAGAGTTATCTTTTCGATGCATTGAGAATCCGATTCGGCGCAACATTCGAATTCGTGGTGTCCGCGCATTTGCATTGGCAGTGGCTCTTATCTCAGTTGTGACTGGTAGCGCTGTGCTTGCCAAAAATAATCCGCTTCGCACGTCTACAAACGTGGTGGCCACTACACCCAGTCTGATTGCAACCTCAACTGTTCCTGCCGGAGAAACAACTTCCACAATTCCTACGGCTCCGGTGTTGCCAGGCCCTGGAAACACGGTTGATGCCATTACACAAGCTGTTGCTGCAACTGGTTTGCCAAGCAATCTCACACCAACTTTGCAACAGGCAGTGCTTGATCAACCAATCATTTATGACAACAACTGCCACGCAAGTTTCTCTGCAACGAAGCCAAAGCATTGTGTGTTTGCAGATACGAATTCAACGAAGGTAATTGGAATCTTTGGTGATTCACATGCTGCACAGTGGTTCCCAGCATTTGAAGAAGTTGCAAAGACGCGTCATTGGAAATTGCTGACGTATACAAAGCGCGGTTGTCCACCTGCCGACATTCCTACATACAGCAAAGTGTTGGGCAAGGTGTACAACGAATGTGCGCCGTGGCGAAAAAACGTGCTGAACCAAATGGTGGCTGACGGAGTACAAGTTGTTTTCATCGCGCACTTTGATCGCTTACTTTCTGCAACCACCCGTATCCCAATGTGGCAGAAAGATTGGCGTGCTGCATTACAAGGAACAGTTGATGCGTTGACGAGCAGAGGCATTACGCCTGTGCTTATTGAAGACACGCCGTACCCCGGTCAAGATGTACCCACGTGCCTCAGCCGTCATTACACAAATGTGCAACTGTGTTCACCAAGTGTTGGCAGCGCGTATCGTCCGGACCTGAATCAGATGCTTCATGACTTCCATGATGCTGGGGTGAATGTTTTATGGGTACATGATTGGTTCTGCACCGCTACGGCGTGTCCCACAATTGTGGGGAACGTATTGGTGTATCGCGACGATAACCACATGACAGTTTCGTATTCGCGTCTTATCGCCCCTCTCCTTGAAGCCTCAATTGGCAACTTTGTTGATTGGTATGCACATACTCCTGAATAGGTGAAAGACTTTTGTTATGGAACAACAGAAGACCCACCAAGAAATTCTTGACCAGTTAGTTCTTTCGCAGAACATTTCGCAAGAACAAGCAGATGACTTGGCCTATGCGCCGCGGTTCTCGTTCTCCGTTCGAGAATTAATTACGTATCTCGCCGGACTCATCATTGCGGTTGGTGTTATCCGCATTATTTCTGTGGCATTCGACAACGCCTCCAAGGGCGCAATCATTATTGCGTTGTATCTCGTTTCTGCTCTATGTGCATTTGCGTCACAAAAGCTGGCAACGAAATCAACGCTGCTGAATCGCTTCGCTGAAGTTTTAGAACTGGGAAGTCTTGGAGCAGCGCTTGGCGCCTCGGGAGTCGCACTTGATGCTGGCAATCTTGATGAAAAATGGATTGCGATTATCTTGTCGAGTGCCGCAGTTGCATGGGGTGGGTATCGCTGTATGCGCACTCAGTTTGCAGGAACCGTGTTACTCACTGGTGGTACTCCCGCTCTTGCAATTTCATTGAGTCAATTCTTTAATCAAGACAATGCCTCCGTGAGCGGAACTGTGAGTTTGATTGCCGGAGTTTTATTGGTCACGCTTGGCGTGCAGCGAGTTCATGCATCGTTTTTACCGCGGGCATTCGGGGCAATGTGGGTGTTCTCTGGTTCGATGATGCTGGGTAGTGACATCAACGCTGGTCAACCATTGCCCATCCTCACGGGTGTTGCACTGTTCGCCGCAGGATCTACATTGTTGGCGCCTGAACTGTTGCTCGTTGGCGCATTGTGCATCGTGTCAGGCATTGTGATGTCGGTGAGCGAATGGGTGCACAATGAAATGGCCCAAGGGTTCGTAATTGTGGGCGCCGGCTTAGCTGTGTTGGTAGTGCTGAGGACGCAGATGCGTAAAGCGATTAGTCAACCAAAGCTTGATGCACCAG
>CANFIM010000051.1 GCA_947447175.1 Acidimicrobiaceae bacterium
GAAAGTGCCAAGCTTGGCCATGAGGGTGACGCGACCACCATCGTTCAAGAAGTGACGGTGTGTGCCATCTGTGATCATGCCGCCCATGAGAGTGCCGGCGCCCATGTTGCACAAGTTCTGACGACCAGTACTGCAGTAACGGCAACGACCGCATGAAGGTACGAAGCTGGCAGATACGTGATCGCCCACTTTCACGGAGGTGACGTTTGCGCCCACTTCCACGATGACGCCTGCGCCCTCGTGACCACCAATAAATGGGAAGAAGTCGCCAACACCCATCATTTCCAACAATTCCTTTGGTGGCACCATGTCGCCTGTGACGAAGTGTTCGTCAGAGTGACACATACCGGCCACTTTCCAGTGAACGGTGACTTCGTTGGCTTTTGGTGGGTCTACCTGGATTTCTTCAACGCTCCATGGTTGATCGAGTCCTCGTAGAACAGCTGCACGTGACTTCATAGTTTCCCCCTAATTAGTTGTGAATGAGTTTTAGTAAACGAGAACTCCGCGGATGTTCTTGCCATCGCGCATGTCTTGGTAGCCATCGTTGATTTGATCAAGTGTGTAGGTCTTGGTGATAAGGCCGTCGAGGTCGAGTTGACCTTCACGCCACATGCTGAGCAACTTTGGAATGTCTGCACGTGGGTTACCCGAACCAAACAATGAACCAACTACTTGCTTCTCCATGAGAGTGAGGTCAAGAAGGCTCATTGCAGCGCCACCCATTTCAAGGGCTGGGTGAATGTTGGTAACAACAACGCGTCCGCGCTTTGCAGCAAGTGCCATTGCCTGCCCCATGAGTTGACCATCGCCAACACCCATTGTCATGATCACCTTGTTAGCCATGGTTCCCCATGTGAGTTCCTGCAACAGCGGCAATGCTTCTTCCATAGAAGCTGCAGTGTGTGTTGCACCGAATTCCATTGCCTTTTCGCGCTTGAACTCAACTGGGTCAACTGCGATGATGCGCTTTGCACCAGCAAGACGTGCACCTTGAATTGCATTTGAACCAATTCCACCAGCGCCAACAACTACAACAGTGTCACCAGGGGCAACATCTGCTGCGTACACAGCGGAACCCCAACCAGTGACAACGCCACAACCAAGCAAGCAAGCCTTCTCCAGTGGAACATCTTTCTCCACCTTGATGCACGAAGCTTCGTTCACCACTGTGTGATGCGCGAATGTTCCCAGCATGCACATAAGACCAACGTCTTTGCCTTGTGCATGGTGACGTGATGTGCCATCGGTGATTTGCATGCCGAGTCCCATTGCAGCTCCGAGGTCACACAAGTTCTGGTGACCAGTTGAGCAGCTTGGACAACGACCGCATGATGGAATGAATCCGAAGATGACGTGGTCACCTGGCTCCAACCAGCTGACGCCTTCTCCCACCTTCTCTACGATGCCAGCGCCTTCGTGGCCGCCGATGATGGGGAGGCCGAAAGGAAGGTCGCCTGTAGTGAGGTGCTCATCGGAGTGGCACATGCCCGACGCCACCAACTTCACCAGGACTTCGCCTGACTTTGGATCGTCAAGTTCGATTTCTTCAACGCTCCACGGTGCGTTGACTTCCCACAGAACTGCTGCCTTGGTCTTCATTAGGTCCCCCTCGATGGGCCGGCTCGGTGCCGGCGAGTATTCACCGAGATTACCCCTCGCCCCTCAACATTCTCTAGTGGGTGCTCGGGCAGGTACTCTCGTATGTATGGATCAGGAGAACAACCAGACACCCGTGGCCCCAGAGGCCGAAACAACCGAAGCAGTCGTCACTGAAGAGCTCCTCATCGAGGAAATCTCCATTGACGGCATGTGCGGCGTTTACTGAGCCACCTAGCTCATCAGCACGCCTTATGACACTCACGCTTGAGTCGGCGTGCGAAATGCACCCCCAGGTCGCTTTGCGACCAGAGCCTTTTGGTGCATTGGCATACCACTATGGCAATCGTCGCTTGGTATTCCTGCGCCACCCCGACATCGTTCGTGTGGTGCGCAACCTCAATCAATATCCCTCACTACAAGCCGCGCTTGAGGGAGAAAATATTGAGGCGTCCCGATGGACTTCATTTGTGAAGGCCATTTCCTCTCTTACAACTTCGGAGATCATTCGTGTCCGCTAGCAGCTTGGTCGAACAGATGAAGAGTGGCCTTGATGCCCCTATCTGTCTCACATGGGAACTCACATACGCCTGCAACCTTGCATGCGTGCATTGCCTCTCCAGTAGCGGTCAGCGCGACGAACGAGAATTAAGTACCGAGCAGGCAAAAGCCGTGCTTGATGAATTGCGTGATCTTCAGGTGTTCTATATCAACATTGGTGGCGGTGAGCCAATGGTGCGTCGTGACTTCTTCGAAATTGTTGAACACTCGGTCAGCAACGGCATCGGTGTGAAATTCTCCACCAATGGCGCATTCATCGATGAGAAGAATGCAAAGCGTCTTGCCGCAATGGATTATCTCGATATTCAAATCAGCCTCGATGGTTCCGATGCAGAAATCAATGACGCAGTGCGTGGTGAAGGTTCGTATGCAACTGCCATTCGCGCCATGGACAACTTAAAGGCTGCGGGATTCGGTCAATTCAAAATTTCCGTTGTTGTCACTCGACACAACGTTGACCAACTCGACGAGTTCAAAGCCCTTGCTGATTCATATGGTGCTCAACTGCGTATCACTCGCTTGCGCCCAGCTGGTCGCGGTGCAGACACATGGAATGAACTACACCCCACCAACGCACAACAGCGTCAGATCTACAACTGGTTGTTGAAGCACGGTGAAACAGTTCTTACTGGTGACTCGTTCTTCCACCTCAATGCATTTGGTGAAGAACAAATTCCCGGACTCAATATGTGTGGCGCCGGTCGCGTTGTGTGTCTCATTGATCCACTTGGCGACGTATATGCATGCCCATTCGTCATTCACGATGAGTTCATGGCAGGCAATGTGCTGAACGAAGGCGGTTTCACCAAGGTGTGGCGCGAGAGTGATTTGTTCACCGAACTGCGCGAGCCTCAAAGTGCTGGCGCATGCGCATCATGCGGCGCATTTGATGCATGCCAAGGCGGATGCATGGCTGCGAAGTTCTTTACTGGATTGCCCCTTGACGGACCCGACCCCGAGTGTGTAGGCGGTGACGGTGAAGTTCTTCTTGCATCTGTGCCTGTGGCTTTGAACCCTCGCCCATCGCAAGACCACTCAAAGCCAAGAAAAGACACGGTGAGCGTGTGAACGGTTTCGTTCTTGTCGCCGCAGCCATTGCCTCTTATTTCTTCGGCACAATTCCTAGTGCCATCGTGGTTGCGCGCAGCAAAGGCGTTGACATCACTACGTTTGGCAGCGGTAACCCAGGCGCCAGCAATGTAGGGCGTGCACTGGGCTTCAAATACTTCATCGTTGTATTCATCATTGATGTTTCCAAGGGAGCAATTCCTACGCTTCTCCTTCTTCAACATCGGCCTGCGGCCTATGTGTGTGGTGCTGCGGCAATCCTCGGACACATCTTCCCAATTACTCGCAAGTTCAAAGGTGGAAAGGGTGTGGCAACTGGTGCTGGCGTTTTGTTGCCACTGTTCCCCTTTGCAATGATCATCTGTCTCACCACATGGCTTGCAGTAATGAAACTTTCCAAGAAGGCTGCTCTCGCATCAGTTCTTGCAGTTCCCCTGGCACTTATTCTTGTTGCAACAAGCGATCAACACGAAACGTGGGAACTCTTCGCCTTCATCGGAATTGCACTTCTCATCGAGATTCGTCACGTGTCCAACATCAAGCGCATGTTGTCGGGCAGCGAAAATACTCTCGACGTCAAGAAGTAGACGCTGTCAGCCATGAGTGCTGCAACATCTCCTGATATTGAGCACCGGTTGCCCATAGTTGTTTTGGCATTGGGCTCCTGGGAACAGCACGGCCCACACCTGCCACTGGATACAGACACGGTCATCATTGACACAGTGGTACAAACCGCCCTCATGTTGCTGAACGATGCTCATCAGCAGTTCTTAGTTGCTCCCACTATTTCAATTTCTGCAAGTGATGAACATGCTGGTTTTGCAGGCACTCTCAGCACTGGCACAGCTGCGTTACAGAACGCTGTTGTTGCTATCTGCAGATCCGCATCGTGGGCACGAGGTGTATGCATCGTGAATGGGCATGGTGGCAACTTAGATGCGCTTTCACAAATTGTGTCAGCGCTTGATTATGAAAACATTGCTCACTCCGTGTGGTCGCTTCCGGGTTACACCGGTGCTGACATGCATGCAGGAAAAACTGAAACTTCATTGATGATGCACATAGCTCCACATGCAGTACGCACTGAACGCATCGTTGATGGGAATACTGATCAATGGGAAACATTGATGCCAGCTATGCGCGATGGTGGAGTACGTGCGGTGTCTCCATCAGGAGTACTTGGTAGTGCGCGCGAGGCAACAGCAGACCATGGTGCTCGCGTGCTTGACTTCTACGCGCGCCATCTTGCACAACACTTCACTGATGCAATTTCTCGATGGAGTGGTGAACAGACATGACGATTGGGATGTTTCCAGACGAACAATGGTTTCGATCGCAAGACGGAAAAACTCTTCTTGCGGGGTCACCACTCGCTTCGTTCACCGTGAGTGATGCGGGAGCACGAATACTCGATGCGCTTGAGAACTCCACCTCACTGCCCGCTCAACACGAAGCTCTTACCTCACGACTGCTTGCAACCGGCGCAATTCATCCGCGCACCAACAATGCAGTTCCTCTCGCCGATATCACCGTGGTCATCCCGGCATACATCACCAATGAATTGGGGCTGGCACGCCTCAATGAACTGGTCGCAAATCTGCAGGGCATGACCATCATTGTTGTCGACGATTCTTCCCCCGAAACCCTTGCAGTTACTGGGGCATCTGTCATTCGTCGCGAGCCAAATGGCGGACCAGGCGCTGCGCGAAATACGGGGCTTGCACAGGTTGCCACTGCATATGTTGCATTCATTGATACCGATGTAATTGCAACACCCGATGACCTGCAACAACTCGCATCGGTCTTGAGCGATGAACAAGTACACCTGGTTGCGCCACGCATTCTCTCCACCGATGACAAGTCAGCGATTGGCGAATACGAGTCTTTGCGTTCACCACTTGATCTCGGGTCATCTCCTGCTGTTGTACGACCGATGTCTCGAGTTTCCTATGTACCTGCCGCGGTGTTAGTGGCACGCACAGAACAACTTCAACGTCACGGTTCCTTTGAAGAATCTCTGCGACTCGGCGAAGATGTTGACTTGGTGTGGCGCACGGTGGAATTGGGCAACATCGTTCGATACGTACCGAGTGTTGAATGCATTCATCACCCTCGTCAATCATGGACCGCACTTCTTCGGCAACGATTTGGATACGGCACCAGCGCAGCGCACCTTGATGCGCGTCACAAATATTCTGCGTCACCGTTACGTGCGCATGCAGTACTTCTTCTTCCTGTACTTGCAACCCTTGCGGGTTACATCTACTTCGCCACACTCCTCGCACTTCCAACACTTCTTTACTTTCAGATCACCTTGCGTGACACGAAGATGAGTACTCCTACTCGAGCCAGACTCACGTGGATTGGCTACACGTCAACACTCCGACTCTTGGCCAATGCCGTACGACGCGCATGGTTGCCGATCTTTGTAGTTGGTGCATTTTTTTTCCCACCAGCTTTTTTCACGTTGCTCTTCGCCGTGCTGGCTCCGCCGGCATTTGCCATCGTTCGTTCCAAGCCGCGACACCCAGTGCCCTACTTTTGTTTGCGAATTCTTGATGACTGCGCGTACGGGCTTGGTGTGTGGGCAGGTGCATTGAAAACACGTAACTTCCGTTGTTTGTTACCAGTCATCACAATTCGGCGCACTTCGCGCACCAAGTAAGTAGCAACCACTTCAAGACTCCACTACCGTCACGGGTGTGACTATTCGCCTCGCCGTTCATGAAGCCCAGTGGCTGCAACATGTTCAAAGCGTTGCTCGCTCTATGCCTGGCCTTGTTCCCGTAGTGAAAGGCAATGGTTACGGCTTTCGTCGTTGGAATCTCATGCCACTTGCGGGTCAATTATCAACAGAAGTAGCTGTTGGCACCGTGTTTGAAGTACGCGATGTGCCCGTGAATGTGACTCCCATTGTTCTCACACCCACTCTCACGGCACCACCAAAAAACATGCCGCTGAACACCGTTCTTACTGTCGCTGGACGACATCATGTTGTTGCACTCACATCTGCTGGCTGGCATGGCGATGTCATTGTGAAATTGCAGTCCTCGGCTCGACGTTTTGGGGTCGTTCCAACAGATCTTGAGCCGTTACTTTCAGATGTTGCTGACGCACGTTTCAACCTGCGTGGATTCTCTATTCATCCTGCACTCGAAGGTGATGAAGCTTCTCACTTGAAGGACATCACAAACTGGCTTGACCTCATCAATCCTTCTCTCCCCGTATATGTCAGTCACTTGTCTGCTGAGGCGTATGCAAAACTTCGTTCTGATTATCCATTGCGTGATTTTCGTATCCGGTTAGGAACGCCGTTATGGCATGGGAATAAGTCAATGATGCAATTAAGTGCTGACATCATTGATCATCATCCAATTGAAGCCGGTTCACGAGCCGGGTATCGGCAAATAAAGGTTGACGGTGCTGGCGAAATCGTATTGGTCGGCTGCGGCACCGCACATGGCGTCACCGTTCTCCCGGATGGTCGAAGCCCATTTCACTACAAGCGCCAACGCTTGAATTTGCTTGAGGCTCCACACATGCATACATCAATGTTGTTCTTGTCTCGCGGTCGACCCATACCAAGCATTGGTGAGTGGATTGATGTGCAACAACCACTCACTCGCGTGCAGGTGGATCTATTGCAGTGGGTGAAATAGTTTCGCTTTAGCGACCGTGTGACGAACTGCGATTCAGTCCACGCCAACCAACAGCTGCTGCACCAATCAGCGGCCCTTCGTCTGCAAGTCGTGCGGGCACAATTCTTGCCTTGCGTGAAAATTCAAGACCGCACAATTCATCAAGAGTGCGTTGAGCAGAGTTAAAGAATGTTGCACCGAAACCGAGTGCCACACTTCCGCCAACACACACCAATTTCAAGTCGAGAAGATTGCAGACCGAGGCAACACCTCGCCCAACTAAACGTCCGGTGCGCACCATGATCTCGTATGTGGGCTGCGTTGGTGGTCGTCCAGTAATTGCTTCAATGGCCGGACCAGAAGCCTCGGCTTCAAGGCATCCTCGACCACCACAAGTACACCGGCGTCCGTTTGGCTCAACAACTACGTGCCCCACATGGCCCGCATTGCCACTCTCGCCGTCAAGAAGTTGCCCGTTCAACACGATTCCGCCGCCGACACCCGTGGACACCACCATGGCCATGAAGTTGTCGACACCCTTGGCCGCACCAAGCCACCCCTCCGCAAGAGCGAGCGCTTTGGCATCGCCATCACCAAACACGGTGAGCCCGGTGTCATTCATCAGGCGTTCGCGTAATGGAAAATCTCGCCACTGAGCAATATTGAGCGGTGACACGGTTTCTACATTCCACGAGATAGGCCCAGCACAACCCACGCCAACAACTGTGGGGCTCGAACCGTGATGTTGCACCGCACGAACCATTTGGTGCTGTAAAGCGGTAGCCAGATCGTTGTATAACTCATCGGCTGAATCGCGATGGTCGATAAGAATATTGGTGCGGTCAATGAGTTCTCCAGCACGCGTTACTAAACCGACGGAACACTTTGTTCCACCGATGTCAATCGCAAGAGCCAGATCCATAGGGGTCTATTTTCGCAATACTGCGACATGAACCGTGTGTTCTTCGGAAAAATTTTTCTACTGGAAATAATTCCCTACGATGCAGTGGTGCCATTCGATTGGGAATCTCTCCTCGCCCAAGAGTCTGCGAAGCC
>CANFIM010000052.1 GCA_947447175.1 Acidimicrobiaceae bacterium
AACTGTGTTGTCATGGCGAGGGAAATATTGCCGTGGAGGTCTAATGCGGCGGTGACAGGCAAGGTTGGCCCCACAACTTCACGAATAGCAGTAATTAGGTCACCTTCCATATCGGGAAACCCATCGGCGACTCCGGCGCCGTGTATCTCTAGTACAAGGGCATCTATGTCGGGATTGTCGCGAAGGCCTTTGAGAATTACTTCACGGAATTCGAGGTAGACGTCAGTCTTGATTATGCCTGAGGGTGGAGCAATAGCTGAGAATATTGGAACAATCTCAACTCCGCGACGATTGCATTCGTCGATCATTCCTCCAAGGAAAGTTCGCATTCCCGCAAACCGCAGAAGTTCGTTTCCATGTTTAACATCGAAGTGGTGACGTTCGGTGTACCCAGTGACGTCCACTGCGTATGTATTTGTCTCGTGCGCCAATGACGCGATTGCAAACTTCATAGATTGAGACTAGTTGCCCCTATTTTCTGGGGGATAGCCAACTGGCATGAACCATGGAGGATTCGCGAGGGAGGTTTTGGTCCATTTCCCGCCACTAGGCTTGCTAATGGTGATGCAAAGTGTGTCGGCGAATTTCGCACCACATTTCGCACCATCCCCGCCTTCGTGAGGCTGGAGCGAAATTCCCAACCCCTGTGTTGATGGGGTGTTGGCTGGGGTTTCAGTGAATGTTTGGAACGCGAAACGCCATTTTTTGGAACGCGAACAGTTTTGTTTTCTCGCTCCAGATTTGGAAGAATCTTTACTAAAAACACGAAAAGCGTTCACAATTCACTGAGTAGTTTGGCCCCCATGGATAATTACAAGACGCCAGATCACACCATGAGTCACCTTCTCAACAAAGTCCCTGAAGTCACTATCTGGTTTTGGATTATCAAAGTTTTGTGCACAACAGTCGGAGAGACGGCTGCTGACTATCTGAACACGAAATTGAACCTGGGATTAACTGGAACCACGCTCGTTATGTCAGTAATTCTAGTTGCTGCATTGGTCTTGCAATTTAGGGCAAAGAAATATGTGCCGGGCATCTATTGGCTTGCTGTAGTTCTAATCAGCGTTGTCGGCACGTTAATTACTGACAATCTCACCGATAATTTTAATGTCAGTCTCATCACATCGTCCGTCCTTTTTGCGGTGGGACTAGCTTTAGTTTTTGCAGCATGGCAATCCATAGAGCACACATTGTCAATACATTCCATCCGTACGGCTAGACGAGAAGGGTTTTATTGGTTAGCAATTCTGTTCACGTTTGCATTGGGAACGGCAGCGGGAGATCTTGTTGCAGAGAAGATCAATATTGGATATTGGAAATCTGCTTTGCTGTTCGCAGGTCTCATTGCAGTAGTCACTATTGCTCACAAAGTATTTCACGCAAATGCAATCGCTACTTTCTGGGCTGGTTACATCTTGACTCGGCCACTTGGCGCATCAATTGGTGACTACATGTCACAGGCCAAGGTCGATGGTGGTCTTGGAATTGGAACTACCGGAACCAGCGTTGTGTTTCTGAGTGTGATTGGGCTTGTAGTGATTTATATGGCTCGCCGTGAAACAACTGCAGTGCAGCACTCAAAATAGGCCTTTCAGTGGTCACGTCCCACTAGCCTTACCAATGGTGATGCAAGATGTGTCGGCGAATTTCGCACCACATTTCGCACCATCCCCCGCCTTCGTAGCTCAGTGGATAGAGCAACGGTTTCCTAAACCGCAGGTCGCATGTTCGATCCATGCCGAGGGCGCTAGTTACTTGTTAGCCGCCTTCGCCAGGTCTTGTGGTCCCGCTTGCGGGTATCCGTTGTGCTGACGAACATTCTTTGACCATGCCGAGAGCAGCGAAATCACTTCATCGAAATCGGCTTCGATAGCGGTCAGTGCATCAATCATTTGACGGTCGGTATTTCGTTCAACATCTTCTCGAACCGAACGTCCGGCTTCAGTGAATGCGTTGTTGCTGATCAGCCCACGTGATTCGAGGCGTTGGATTGCTGCGGCGTAGTCATCTTCCGACCACCCGCGTGTTCGGCTATACGTCTTCAATGGCATGCCCCAGTACAGCTCAGTGAGAAGGCCAATTTCTGTTGCATCAATTCCGGCAGATATCCATGCTGCGGTGTGTGCATCGCCACGGAACTCACGCAACATGTCTCCGAGATGCCATGCAGTGGCAAGTGGGTCTGTTGGCATTTCCTGGCTCAACGTGCCGGCAAATAACGGGCGACCTTCCGGACGAAGAGTGTTAACACTTCGCTGCAGTACGTCGCGAACTTTCAAGATGCCTTCTGGGCTCGCACCAATGATGCGTTGCAGTTGAGCGACAGCACCGTCACGGCGTGCGGCGCAAATGGTTGCAGCATCTGTGATCTTCCAACCAGCTGTCACTGATGGAATCACGATTGACGGATTGAAAACGGCGAATGCAGCAGCAACGAGTTCTCCGGGAACTTGGCCCATCAACGAACCACGACTTGTGAAGTAGCTGATCATTTCTGGGCGAGCTACGCCGTTCATATCGCCAGGGCTTGGCTCAAAACCCAAGGCCTCATAGCGAGAATGACACTCGGGCGAGAAGTACACCTGACCAACAAATGGCTCTAGTGCGCCACCAAGGGCTCGTGCGCGAACAAAAACTTCTTCTGTGTTCATCTCGTCAATGTAGATGAGGAAATTATGGGGCCCATCATTCAGATATCTTCAGGTCTTGACGTGCGGGCGTGAGTTATTAGAGTTCGTGCATGAAGGCCGATGACATTCCCGTAGCCCACACTCCACCTGGCGGATACGGCGCCACTTTCCCTCCGCTCATTCTTGGCGGGTGCGATGAACCACTAGTTGCCGGGGCACCGGACCTTCGCGGAGTGTGGCGAGCGATTAGCGCAACACGAGCAGGGGAGCCAGTGCCCGACGGTGATCGTTTGTTGTCGTACACCGAACGTATTGAACAATGCGGCAACCGAATTGTTGATTGTGGTGGCGGCACTATCGCCGATGCTCGTGCTGATGGCACAGAGGAAAATGGTGTGCACGACGTGTCTGTTTTTGATTACGTGACTCCGATTCACGTGGTCGCGTCATATGAAGACGGCGTGTTTGTTTTGCGGCCCGTGGGAATACCTGGCATCGAAGTGCGACGTTGGCTAGACGAAGACGGTCACATGGTGTGGACACGACCCGACATGGGCGGCATTCGTGTGGTGCTGGAACGAGTTAAGTAACTAATCGTTAGGCAAGGTTCTTGCGACGGCGGCGAGTTGCAGGCAATGCAAGTGCGCCCATGATCGCAAGAACTATCGGAAGAACGATCAACCAAATGGTGATGGAGCGTTCTTTCTTCCAGTTGCCCACCATCACACCCACTGCCAGTGTTGCGGGCTTGCCGTCAGTTGTTTGTGCAACTACCGCGATGCGGTGTGAGCCAAGTGGAACATTTTTGGGAACGGTGAAAGTTCCGACCACAACCCCATTGGTGCCAACTTTTGCGGTGCCCATGAGTTGTGGAGTGGAGAACAGCCATGCTTCAACGGTGGATCCAGGTTTGAATCCGGCCAACTTGATACGCACTGTGTCGCCAGGCTTGAGACGAACATTGCCGTCGTTGTCTAATGCCGCAACTGATCCCGATTTATTGAGACTTCCCACAGTTGCCGACAATTTTCCTGCGGTCACTGTGACTTGGTTATCTGCGCGCTTCACAACCACGGGCTCTGTTTTGTCTCCCACGGTGACCGCAGCTTCGCCGGGAGCAACGGCCTGAATTGATGGCGCTGGTGGCACAACAGAAGTAGTGCTCACCGGAACCGTTGTTGTTGTAGCAGTTGACTGCAAAACTACTGACGGCGATTTACTTGCGGTGGTGCTCACCGTTTTTGCGGCCGGCGCAATAGTTGGTTGAGCCGCTTGTCCACCTGTGTTGGCAGGTGCCGAACTTGCTGGTGCATTCACCACAATTTCAAGAGCGGGTGCCGCAGTTGTTGTAACACTTCGCACAGTTGTGGTGGGCGCGAGTGTGGTGGTTGTAGTTGTTGTCGTGGTGGTCGACGTGGTGGTAGTGGGCGCAAGGAACCACTTTGAGTTGATGTATGACTCTGCCTGAGTGATCTCTGAATTACTGAGAACGCGATTGTAAATAAAAACTTCTGCGATATCGCCAATCCATCCGAAGCTGTTGCCTGCATCCGGAGCGTTTCCAATTGCGATTGAGGTGTTGTTCCAGCTCCAGTACAACGCGTTGCCCGCAGCAATCTGTGCTCCATCAAGGCGTAAGAGAGAAGAAGCCGAATTCGCCACACCGCCTAGATAGTGCCAACTGTTGTCAACGGCAGTTGAAGACACAACCTCCGCACCTGCATAAATGCGCCACACATTTCCAGACTTGTAGAAGGTTGGGTTTTGTCGATATTGATTGCCAATAATTTGTCGGTTTGCGCCACTGTTATCTGAGTTACGCACAACTGCAAACATTGTTACTGGCTGAGCCTGTGTCCACAGTGGACTCTCCATTGCGTCGCCGCCATCGAATGTCAGAACGTCCATTCCGTTCTTCGTCGATACGCCAATTGCGGGTCGGTTAGACGCTAAGGGTTGGGTGAGGTCGCGACCATTGCCGCTCTTGTCGGCAACCTGGCTAACAAATCCACCTGATGACGTGATGGTGGAAAGGTCCGAGAAGTCAACCCAGAACTGAAGACCAGAAAGTGATGACGGTGAAAATCCAACGGCGTTCGCTTTCGAGTTGACGAGATTAAACCCTAAGAGTCCAACCGCAACAAGTACAACAAGGAAACGCGCGAACGCGCGCTGAAGCCGGAGGATTTGCTGAAGTGTCACACATACACAATATGTGGACAGTTACCGACTGTCAATGGCTATATTGAGTGCCATGAGAGAGAAAAAGCATCGCATTCGTCGGTTGTTGGGCGTTGTTGCCCTGTTCATTTCGATGAGCTGCGGGGTAGTCGCGAACCTGGGGATGAATAATTCGGCAATTGCAGCATCACAAGGTGGCACCTTGTTGATGCCTACGTGGTGGCCGCCCTATTTCGCGAATGGGCTCGGTCAATGGAACGCCCCGTTGAATCTCGGAGTGCGTGCAACTACGTCAAGCAGCATTCTCATCACTCGCGTCTTGTTCGCCAAAGACTCGCTCAACACGGGCAGTCACACGGCATTCGTGTGGAATGCTGCAGGCACTGTGATTGGGCAGCAAGCGTTTGTGAACGAAACATCATCCGGATGGCAAGAAGTGGTGCTCAGCACACCCGTCGCAATTGCAAGTGGTTCCACTTTTACAGTGGGCTACAGCACAGATGGTGTCAGCTTTCCGTTTGGTGATAACTGGCTCACGAAATCGATAGGGCCCATCACGATTCTTTCGGGCTACAGCATCTATACGAATGTGGCTGGAGCGTTCCCCAATGCCACGAATGGCTCGAATTATGGAGTTGACTTCGAGTTCACTGTTGCCCCTGTGCCTGCAAATTCAGTGATTCCATCTATCTCGGGCACAAAGCGAACTGGTGAAACTCTCACGGCAAGCCCTGGCACCTGGAGTGAATCTCCCACTTCGTACACCTATCAGTGGAAGCGTGCAAGCACGAGTGGTGGAACGTATACGAATATTTCTTCGGCAACGAACAGCACCTATGTCTTGACTGACTCAGACATTGGGAAATACATCAAAGTGTCAGTCATCGCAACAAATGCGAATGGGTCGTCTTCTGCAGAGCTGTCTGCTGCGACAACTGCAATTTCCGATCTCCCAGATTCCGCAACTCCAACTGCATCGTCGATTACGTCAACCGCTGATGGGTTTACGTTCACGATTTCCAACTATTCGAATCTCTACAACTACAGCGTGAGCGCTTCGTCTGGTTCTGTATCTCGAAGTGCTGATGTGGTGACCGTGTCAGGATTGGCAAGTTCTGCATCATCAACCGTCACTATTTCGGTGACTCGATCGGGGTACAAGCCAGCGTCTGCAACAGTGAGCGGCACCGCGGCGGTAGCCACCACTACAACAACTACGACAACGCCTGCCGCTCTTGTCATTGATCTCCGAACGTCCACAACCATTGCGGCTCAGGGTCAGGCATCTGTAGCAACCATCGCTTCAACGGTGCCTGCAGTCCGTACGACGACAACGACTATCGCAAAGTCACCATCGTCATCAACTTCCACGACTTCCACAACGATGCCCGCTCAAACTACAACAACTGTTGCTATTCCTCAGCCGGGCAATGTGGCAACTGGTGCAGCCTCTGTGAAGGTGGGTAGTGAAGTAGGAAATGCCACGGTGTCGCGCGAGAACAACGTTGTTGTGGTGAAAGTCGCTGACGCGAAAACGCAATTTGCGAGCGTTGACGACAAGGGCAATGTTGTGCCTCTCGACAGTGCAGGAAACATTGGTTTGAAGCCAGGAGCAAAAGTGCGCATTCGCGCCGACGGGTTCCAAACCGGCACCGATGTCGAAGTGTGGCTCTTTTCTTCACCAACAAAATTGGGTCGAGCACCAGTGGATGCAAAAGGCGCTGTTGATGCCACTTTTACCATTCCGAAGAATGTGCCCATCGGTTCACACAGAATCGCTGTTGTCGCAAACCTGATGAATGGGAAGCAGGCCACATTTACGCTTGGCATCGCGGTGACGAATTACAAAAAGGGAAAGAACGTGACTCCGTGGATCATCGGTATCCCTTTGGTGCTCGCCGTTCTGTCCGGCATCTTCTTGCCACCTGCAGTGCGAAAACGAAAGAAAAAGACTGCTGTGTAGCGCAGTTTGACAAAGCTGTGACGCCCGTCATACCGTGTGGCACAACCAATGGTGGGGGTTACCAATGGAACAGGCCATATTTGCGTTACTGAAGCGGGTGGAGCCCAGCATTACGGAGATCGAGATTGAAGAACTGCAGCCCATCCCGGGCGGGTTCTCTCGCGAAACATTCAAGTGCGATGTGCGTGTCACACGTAATGGCACAGATGAAGTGTTGCCGCTCATCATTCGAAAGAACCCACCTGATGTTGAGGCAATTCTCAACACCAGTCGCGCAGTGGAACATGACCTCATTGAGGCGCTTCGCATGCGTACCACTATTCCTATTAGTCGTAGTTACGGATACGAACTTGACGCTGCGCCATTTGGCGAGCCCGCCATGATTCTTGAGCGCGCATCAGGTAGTGGTCAAACGTCGGCACTCTTTAACGGTGGTGCAGATGAAGATCAGACTGAAGATGTCATCAAGCATCTCTGTGAAGTGCTTGTTGAGTTGCACTCCGCCGACATCTCAAAAATTGACCCAAATGGTGCGTTAGTTGATCCACGTGGAGTTGGCATTCGAGCCAGTTCATGGGACGAATACATGGACACCACGTTTGAGTACTACTTAAACGAGTACAAGACCATTGCGTGGGATCCCACGATGATGATTCTCCTCGACTCATTCCTCACATTGCGTCGTTTAAAACCGCGCCCCATGAAGTTGTCAATAGTGCACGGTGACTTCAACCCTGCAAACTTCCTTTATGCAGATGGAAAGGTCACTGCACTCATCGACTGGGAGAACAGCCGTGTTGGTGACCCACGTGAAGACTTGGGCTGGATGGTTCTGATGGACATCCTCAGTAATACGCAGGTGATGAGTTACCCCAAGAAAGAGGGCGGATTCCTCGCGTATTACAACAAGCTCACTGGCCTCGACATTACGCCTGAAGAACTTGGTTACTTCACCTTGTTCGGTACGGCAAACATTGCAGTGCCAGTGCACCAATCAGTTGCACGTCGCATGAGGAAAGAACACTTGCTGTTGCTTCCTCTCTATCTCACGCAATCAAGCATGCCTGCGTTGCCAGCAATGGCACAGCTCATGCAATACCCAGGAATGACAGCATGAACACAGTCCCTACCGTTGAC
>CANFIM010000053.1 GCA_947447175.1 Acidimicrobiaceae bacterium
AATGAACTGCGAATCGGGGCTCCACCAGTAGCCGCGCATACGGCCCATTTCTTCTGCGGCAATGAATTCGGCACTGCCCCACGTGACATCTGGTGTTGATTCTTCAACGAGAACTTTCTCATCGCCCTCGAGCGTTGAGACACACAACTGCGCGCCACGAACATAAGAGATGGTGGAGCCATCGGGGGAGAGGCGCACGTCGAACACGCCAGGTTCTATGCGAGGAGTCGTGACATCGCCCGAGAGCAGGTTGATGTGCACAACCTGACCGCCAAGAACGGTGACTGCCGATTCGACTGCTGCGTCGGTTGCATATGTAACCACGCCACTGGCGCCTTCGCGGGCTCGTTCGCGACGTCGAAGTTCTTCGGCTGTGAGTGCTGAAAGATCTGTTGAAAGTGTACGTGGGTCGAGAAGTTCGCGTTCGTTGCCGGTGGCAGTATCGAGCACCCACAACGTGTTCACCGCGTCGGAACCCGAGTGCGATCGCAGAAAGAGCACACGTGATTTGTCGGGCGACACGGTGAAGTTGCGCGGCTCACCAAGGGTGAGTCGCTGCGTTCGTGCGTATTGGCGCGGAAAGGTGTCGCTCACGCGAGCAATGCACCTGAGGCATCGAGGCGAACTCGCTTGCCCACCCATTCGTTCACGCACATGTCGCGTCCGAGATCTTCGCTGGTGGAATCTCCCCAGGCGCGACGACCGTCATCAAGAATGCACGTAGCGATAATGCGTTCAATGCCGCCTTCGCGATCGTGCATGACTGAGTAACCCTCGATTGTTGTTTCGCCGGCTGCGGCGGCATCGGACATCGACGCAAGTTGTCGACTTGGTAATGCATCAATTTGGTCTTGCGGATAGTCGTAGGTGAAGCCATTCTTCGGTGGCTCTGTGGAATACACACCAAATGCGTGCTTGGTGGTGTAACCGCCGTTGCCCCACACAAGGCCGGTTTTGCCAACGCCGTCACGCAATTCACGAGTGACAGTTGCAATGGCGTGCATCACGTAGTTGTTCCATGGTCCACCCGCAAATGGCAAACCGCCGGTGCGGGTGAGTTGTGCGTTGATATCAAGACCAAGCGACTTCGCACCCAGTTGCACGGCAGAGGGGAAACATGAATACAGGTCAACGATGTCGATGTCATTGATTGTTAGGCCAGCTAATTCCAATACGCGACGACCGGCAAGTTCAATGGCGGGAGTGTCGTAGAAATGGTTGCGATTCGAGATGAACGGATGCTCGTGTGCATCGCTGCCCGATTGCGGGAAGATCCAACGATCACGTGGCACACCAAGTGCTTCCGCCTTTGCCGCTGAACAGAGAATGAGTGCTGCCGACATGTCGACGTCGTTGTTCGAGTTCATCAACTTGGGGTAGGGGAAACCGACCATGCGATTCGTTGGTGATGGCGTACGAATCTCTTCGGGTGTGTATGCCTTTTGCCCCCACGCATACGGATTCTTTGCCGCCACCTGGCTGAAGCGAGACCACAACTCACTGATGTGTTTCTGATGTTCATCAATGCCGTGTCCAGCTTGTGCACGCAATGCCGTTTCGAACAACGGATAGATCTGAATGGGCATCACAATCTTGCGTTCACGCTCTTCTGGCATGTTCATCACAAGGTCTTCCGACACCAAAGTGGGCTCAATCGATGATGTGCGCCATTGCGGCTCTTTGCCTGCCTTGGCGTAACGAGCACGAGTACGTGTGACTTCGCCGCCAGTGAGAATGATGAGGTCGGCTTCACCCGCCAAGATCTCGCGTGATGCTTTGTTCACCAAGGTCTGTGGCGTGTTGCCGCCCATGGCCGATAATCCGGTCTCTCGAGGGGTGAGGCCAAGGTCTTCAGCAATGAGAGCGGCGGGATTGCCGTATTTCCACGAGAGAAGGCTGACCACGCGAATGGCATCGGGGTTGGGTACCGACTTCAGGCCTGCGTCGGCAGCAGCCAGAGTGATGGCTTCGCCCATGAGAGCCACGGCATCGCGGGCATCGTCGATGCCTTCAGCGCGCTGAACTACTTGTCCAGTACCAATAAGGACAGGGGTGCGAGGGTCAATTGCCATACCAAGACGCTAGGTCGCGAACGGCGTGCCCCTACTACTGTGAATGGAATGTCTCGTATAGCCATCGGAGCCGACCACGCCGGATACACCTTGAAGCAGCACCTCATTGAGGTGCTCACGAATCAAGGGCACGACGTAATGGACCTTGGAACACACTCACTGGAGAGCTGTGATTACCCACCCATTTGCGCCAACGTGGGTCGCCACGTGCGCGACGGCAAGGCTGACTTGGGCATTGTGCTGGGCGGTAGTGGCCAGGGCGAACAACTTGCCGCTAACAAGGTGCACGGCGTACGCGCTGCATTGTGTAACGACCTCTACACCGCTCGTATGGCACGCACTCACAACAACGCCAATGTTCTTTCAATGGGCGCTCGCGTTGTGGGGGAAGGGTTGGCAGAAGAAATTCTTGCAACATTCCTGTCGTCTGAATTCGAAGGTGGTCGCCACGAGCGTCGCGTTGCAATGTTGGCTGAGATTGAACAGCAAGAAGCGAGCAAGTAGTGCCTTTCCCATCTGACACCAATCCGGATACCGAAGTTTTCGGGCTACTTGACCAAGAGTTCACTCGTCAAACAACGGGTCTTCAACTCATTGCCAGCGAAAACTTCACATCACCTGCAGTGATGCGCGCAACGGGCTCGATTCTCACCAACAAATACAGCGAGGGTTACCCTGGCAAGCGTTACTACGGCGGCAACGTCAATGTTGACGACATCGAAGCACTTGCAATCTCACGCATCAAGGAATTGTTCGGTGCAGATCATGCAAACGTGCAGCCACACTCCGGCGCCAGCGCAAACATGGCCGTATACCTGGGTCTTTTGAAGCCTGGCGACACCATTCTTGGGCTCAGTCTCGACCACGGCGGTCACCTCACACATGGTTCGCCCGCAAATGCCAGCGGCATTTTGTACAACTTCAAGTCATATGGCGTCACCCCAGGTGATGAGCGAATCGACTTCGAACAAATGCGCGACCTTGCGTTAGAGCATCGTCCGAAGATGATTGTTGCTGGCACCACTAGCTACCCGCGACGCCTTGACCCAGAGCCATTCAAAGCAATTGCTGATGAAGTGGGCGCATTGCTCATGTTCGACATTGCACACTTGGCTGGTCTTGTTGCTGGTGGAGCGCACCCCAACCCCGTGCCGTATGCAGATGTAGTTACCTTCACTACGCACAAAACATTGCGCGGACCTCGTGGTGGTTGCATTTTGTCAAAGGCAGAACATGCTGCAGCGATTGATAAGGCAGTGTTCCCTGGTAGCCAAGGTGGCCCACTTGAACATGTGATTGCAGCAAAAGCAGTTGCGTTCCGCGAAGCGCTTGACCCAACATTCAAAACATACGCACATCAAATTGTGAAGAATGCGTCTGCACTTGCATCGGCCCTCACCAATGAAGGCTTCCGCTTAGTGAGTGGTGGTACCGACAATCACCTCATGGTGGTTGACCTTCGTCCGTTTGATGCTGAGTGCACCGGCAAGGTGGCTCAACTAGTGCTCGACGAAGCAGGCATCACATTGAACAAGAACACCGTGCCCGATGACCCACGTAGCCCATTCGTCACCTCTGGTGTGCGTATCGGTACGCCGTCTGTCACCACACAGGGAATGACCGAAACAGAAATGCCCATCATTGCGAACTTGATTGCGCGCACTCTTCGTTATCGCGAAGACTCAGCCGCAGTTGCCGGAATTCGCAAAGAAGTTGCCGATCTGTGCTCACGCTTCCCTGCATATCCCAACGGATTGTGAACCAACCAGAGCCTTCCGTGGGTTCTTCTAGGCTCGTGGCGTAATGGCTGATATCGGCGGATATTTCATTGTGGGCGCAAGCGCCATGGGGGCCACGTTGGCAACAACGCCCATTGTGCGCAGCATTGCTCGCAAGCGCAATTGGGTCGCCATGCCGAGCGAACGCAAAGTACACAAAGTGCCAACGCCTGATGTAGGCGGCCTCGCCATGTTTGTGGGCGTCGTTGTAGCTCTCTTTGTTGCCTGGAGAATGGACCGATTCTCACTGTTGTTTCATAGCAACAGTGAGCCCATGGGCGTGTTGCTGGCAGCTGCAGTGATGTTGGGAGTTGGCACTCGAGACGACATTAAAGAAGTGTCAGCGCCGGCTCGAGTGCTCACCACTGTGTTTGCCGGAATGATCTTGGTGTGGTTCGGCGTCACCATGTTCTATTTCCGTGTGCCGTTCGTGGGTGTTATTCAAGTGTCAAACGATTGGGTTGCCATCGTGACAGTGGTGTGGCTGTTGGTGATGGTGCAAGCAATCAACTTGATTGATGGACTCGACGGTTTGGCCGCCGGCATTGTTGCAATTGGTTCCACTGCGTTCTTTATCTATTCGCAACATCTTTCTGGTTTGGGCCTTTTATCTGAACCAAACATTGGGCCACTCATCGCTGTCATCACTGTGGGCGTATGTGTGGGCTTCTTGCCCTACAACTTCAATGGAGCAAGCATCTTCATGGGTGATGGTGGTGCGTATCTGCTTGGTTTGTTGATGGCAGTGTCAACAAGTGTTGTGGGTGGCCGTGCAGACCCAACAACACAGGCGTTCAGTGGCCAAACGTATTTCTTCTTGGCCCCATTGGCAATTCCCATCATCATTCTTGGTGTGCCCATCTTCGATGTGGTGTTTGCAATTGCTCGACGCCTCATCAACCGTCAGGGTTTTGCCATTGCAGACCGCGGACATTTGCATCACCGACTCATCAATCTCGGACATGGTCCACGTCGAGCAGTTGCAATCTTGTGGTTGTGGACTGCGTTGCTCTCGGCATTTGTCCTGTATCCGGCCTTCAACAAGAGTGCCACCAACTTTGCGCCCTTCGGCCTTTTTGGTCTTGTTTTGTTCTTATACACCGTTTTGCACCCTGATTTGACCAAATCAAAGGACGAAAATAATTCATAAGAGAAACTTTCATTCCTGTTAAAGACGGACAATTTCGGCATACGGTGCAGGCATGAGCGAAGTCACCTCATCTGGTTACCCAGTTGTTTCACTTAATCGGGACGAATTGGTCAATATCTTGGACGGCCTTAGTGACTACATCGGTGTACACGAAGTTGTGTTCGATGAATTTGGGTCAATAGTTGACGCACATTTGGTGTGGTGGAATAACGCCTACGAAAAAATACGTAACAAGCAAGTAATTGTTGGTCAATCGATGGCAGAGACCTACTTTGAACCGTGGACCGCATTTGCATATGTAACCGAAGCGTGGGATACGGGCCGTTCACTGCAATTGTTCGAGATGACGTCGAATACCCGTGACAAATATCGAGAAGCTGGCACTGAAGTGTGTTTGTTAGTCAATTGGCAGCGTGTTGGTGACTACATCGTTGAAGCAGGGGGAGACCTCAGCGAGTACATCGTGATGCAAAAGTTGTTGCTTGATCAAAAGTCACTCGTGGCCATTGCCAGTAAAAAGCGAGCACTCGCTATTGAGCGGCAGCGAATCGCCCACAACCTTCACGACTCTGTGATTCAGCAGTTGTACGCAACGTCGCTCGGACTCTCAATGGCTACCCGTGATGTCGACGAGGAAACTGCTATCAAAATCGGTAACTCAATCGATGCAATTGCCAATGTGATTGATGGTATTCGCCGTGAAATTCTTGATGTCGAATCTAAATCGCCCTCGTCTCTGATGGTGCAATTGGAAGACGTGTTGTTGCCGATCGTTTCACCGGCAGAAGCAGAATTTGAAATCTTTGAACTCATTCCGCGTCTCAACGATGAGTTTTTTCCTCATGTTCGGGCGGTGTGCTCTGAGGCCACCTCAAATGCAGTTCGCCATGGTCAGGCGAACAAAGTGTGGATTTCGCTCGAGCGCAAGGGCGACAACTTGCATCTCATCATTTCCGACAATGGGTCTGGCATTGACCCTCACGCGCCATTGCGCAACGGTCTCAACAACATGCGCCAACGCGCACAATCCATGGGAGGCACCATGACCATAGAAACACGAGATGGTGGAGGCACAGTTCTTGACTGGGCAGTTCCACACCCAGGTTGGGCATCATGATTCGCGTTGCGATCTGTGACGATCACGAAATGGTGCGAGAAGCCCTTGCCGGCGTGATTGCCCATGAACAAGGAATTGAAGTAGTGGGCGCTACCTCAACCATGGATACAACAATGGAGCTTGTCGATCAGACAGAACCAGACATTTTGGTGGTGGACGTTCGACTTGAGAATGAGTCTGGTCTTGACGTGGCCCGATCTGTTGTTGCGAAACATCCGAAAACAAAGATTGTGGTTCTCACGTCGTTTAACTCTGATGAAGCGCTTGTGCAGGCATATGAATTGGGCGCAAGCGCCTTCATTCTGAAGGCCGGCAGTGCTGATGTTTTGGTACGCACCATCCGTGATGCGGCAGCTGGTCTTCGTCTCATTAACCCAGCAGAAGTTCGCGCTGCAGCAGGGGAGTTAGACAAGAAGGGAATTGGCATTATTCGTGAGCTTGATGCCAATGACCGCCAAATTGCTCGATTGATCTCTTTGGGATATTCCGACAAGCAAATAGCTGAAACTGTGTTCCTCGGATTGCAGACAGTACGCAACAGAGTGTCGCGCTTGTTGTCGCGATTTAACAAGGAAAACCGCACTCAATTGGCATTGTTCTTCGCTGAATACCAGGCGGAAATGGACGACAATTAGTCGTATCTCGTTATACAAATTGTTAAAGGGCTCGGTATGGGAATACCGAGCCCTTAGTACGTTTACCACTCGCATTTTGGGCCAGATAATCGTTCAATGAATACATGGCAATCGCATTTGTTCATCGGACACACGAAACACATACCTCGGACTTCAGCGCAATCGAATACGTACTGCGCATCTACCGATCAGTCATCGCGGTATTCCTTGCTTCAGTTGTGGGAATCACAATTTTGCTTGCCGCATTCTCAATTGCAGCTCCAAAGAATTCGTTCGGTCCAAGGATTCTGGGACACCAGTTGCTGGTTGTTCGGTCTGGATCCATGGGTCCAGTTTTCCCCACTGGATCAGTAGTTGCTATCTCGTCCATTACGGCTGCAGAAGCAAACAACATTCCCGTCGGCAGCATCGTTGCATTCCGCAGCCTTGCGAACCCCAACATCTTGATCACGCACCGCGTGATCTCCCGCTTAACTCCGGCCGCAGGTTCAACTGCTGCAGAGCCAGCGCAATACGTCACTAAGGGTGATGCAAACGCTGCAGAAGACGGAACCATCTTGACGGCCTCTCGCATTGTGGGCACATATTCATTCTCCGTACCCCGCGCTGGGTACGCATTAGTTGCGATTCAGAAGGGCCGACTGCTGGTCACCTTCCTTATCGCATTCATATTCGCGAGCATCGCTGTGATGCTCTCGCACTGGGCTTTCGAGTCCACTGAAACAAAGGAAAACCAATGAAAACGAAAATGATGAAAGTGGTGTTCACATCACTCGCAGTAGTAAGCGCACTTGTCGGCGCAGGTGCAGTTTCAATTGGGGCAGCTAACGCAGTCTTCGGAGCCACACAGAGCAATTCTGTTGACACGTTCGCAGCAGGAACAGTGACCGTTGGTGCGGGAACTCCTGCAAGCGTTACTTGTGCAGTGACCGGCATGATGCCTGGTGATTCGTCAATCGGTTTCGGCTCAGGTTCATTGGCCCTTGCCAAGTGCTCATACAAGGTGAAGTACACCGGTACATCGGGCGCATGGTTGGGTGTTGACGTTGCTGTCAACGGTGGAACAACAAACCTCTA
>CANFIM010000054.1 GCA_947447175.1 Acidimicrobiaceae bacterium
GGTGGAACTGCAACGTTTACCGTGCTCTCGGGAGCTGGTGGTTTGTCTACATCAGCAGCTGGAATTGATGCATCGTTGACATGTCTTTTAACACCAAGCACCACTACATGCGACGCTGACGGTGTTGTCGCCATTGCCGGTGAAGGTACGTACACACTCAATGTGGCGACAGGCGTAGTGACGTTCGTTGCTGATGTCAATGCAACGCAAGGCACTAAGACGCCGATTACGTATCGCGTTACTGACATCACTGGCCAAACGGCAACATCAACATTGACCCCTGTAATTCCTGCGCCACCAGTTGCAGTCAACGACACGTCGACTGGTGCATATGACACCAACCAAACAATCTCAGTGCTCACGAACGACACAGTCACGTCACCAGCGACACTTGTGGCAAGCACTGTGAAGTTGTGTGCAACTACTTCAACTGCGAATGCAAGTTGCAACCTCACAACATTGACAGTTGCCAACCAAGGCACCTACACAGTGAACGCCAATGGCACTGTCACGTTCGATCCGCTTCCGAGCTTTGTCGGCACAGCATCACCAGTGAAGTACGCGGTGCAAGACACCACGGGTCAGCTCACAGGCGCCACCATTACGCCAACAGTGTCAATGCCAGCTGTGCCTGTCGCAACACCTGAATCGAAGGCTGTTATTCCTGGTGGCACTGCAACATTCACCACTCTTACCGGTACTGGCGCACTTGCAACTTCCGGCGTTGGGTTAAATGCATCAGTTACCTGTTTGTACACGCCGAGCACCACAACCTGTGATGCCGACGGTGTTGTAACAATCGCTGGCCAGGGCACGTTCACTCTCGATGTTGCGACCGGAATCGTGACTTATGTTGCTGACCCAGCAGCTACTCAAGGAACAAAGACGGCAATTACGTACAAAGTGAATGACATCTTTGGTCAAACGGCAACGTCAACGTTGACTCCAGTGATTCCTGCGCCACCCGTTGCAGCTAATGACACATCAACTGGTGCGTATGACACGAACCAAACGATCTCGGTGCTTACGAACGACACAGTCACGTCACCAGCGACGCTTGTGGCAAGCACTGTGAAGTTGTGCGCAACTACTTCAACTGCGAATGCAAGTTGCAACCTCACTACATTGACCGTTGCAAACGAAGGTACGTATACGGTGAATGCGAACGGCACTGTCACGTTTGATCCGCTGCCAACGTTCAAGGGCACTGCATCTCCTGTGAAGTACGCGGTGCAAGACACCACGGGCCAATTAACTGGTGCCACTATTACGCCAACGGTTTCTGCTCCTGCACTGCCCGTAGCAACACCCGAGTCGAAAGCAGTCATTCCTGGCGGAACCGCCACGTTTACTGTGCTCACGGGTGCTGGCGGAATGGCTACATCTGCAGCTGGAATCAATGCGTCCGCTACATGTCTCCTCACACCGAGCACCACCACCTGTGATGCCGACGGAATCGTCACCATTGCAGGCGAGGGCACATACACGCTCGATGTTGCAACTGGAATCGTGACGTTTGTTGCCGATGTCAATGCAACGCAAGGCACTAAGACGCCAATTACATATCGCGTTACTGACATCACTGGTCAAACCGCAACGTCAACGTTGACACCAGTCATTCCTGCACCACCTGTGGCCGTAAATGACACGTCATCTGGTGCATACGACACAAATCAAACCATCAGCATTCTGACGAATGACACGACGACGTCGCCTGCAACACTCGTGGCATCAACAGTGAAGTTGTGCGCAACCACTGGCACTGCCAATGCAAGCTGCAACCTCACAACATTGACGGTTACAAACCAGGGCACATATACGGTGAATGCGAACGGCACCGTTACTTTCGATCCGTTGCCAAGTTTTGTGGGCACCGCGTCACCAGTGAAGTACGCGGTGCAAGACAGCACTGGTCAACTCACGGGTGCAACCATCACGCCCACGGTCTCCATGCCTGCAATTCCTGTAGCAACACCTGAATCGAAGGCTGTTATTCCTGGCGGCACTGTCGCATTTACCAATCTCACTGGCACGGCCGCACTTGCAACATCGGGTGTTGGGCTCAACGCAACAATCACATGTCTCTACACACCAAGTACCACTACATGTGATTCTGATGGCATTGTCACTATTGCGGGGGAGGGCACGTACACGCTCAATATCGCAACAGGTGTAGTTACATTCGTTGCAGATGTCAATGCAACGCAAGGCACCAAGACACCGATCACTTACAAGGTCACCGACATTTTCGGCCAGACCGCGACGTCAACTTTGACCCCAGTCATTCCTGCACCACCTGTGGCCGTAAATGACACGTCAACTGGTCCTTTTGATACGAATCAAACCATCACGATTCTCACAAATGACTCCGCAACATCGCCAGCCACACTTGTGGCGAGCACTGTGAAGTTGTGTGCAACTACGGGCACTGCCAATGCAAGCTGCAACCTCACAACATTGACGGTTGCAAATCAAGGCACCTACACAGTGAATGCCAATGGCACTGTCACGTTTGATCCTTTGCCAACATTCGTGGGCACTGCTTCGCCTGTGAAGTACGCCGTGCAAGACACCACGGGTCAATTGACGGGCGCCACAATTACCCCAACGGTGCTGAATCCGGCCGCGCCTACTGCAACACCGCAGACCAAGACGGTGATCCCTGGTGGCACGGCACTCTTTACAACGCTGACCGGAGCTTCTGGTCTCGCAACCACACCTGCTGCATTCAATACTTCAGTTACTTGTTTGCTCACTCCGAGCACCACTACATGTGATGCCGATGGCATTGTCACGATTGCGGGTGAAGGCACGTACACACTTGATGTTGCATCTGGAATCGTGACGTTTGTTGCCGATGTCAATGCCACTGTTGGCACTAAGACCCCATTGACATACAAGGTCACCGATATCTTTGGCCAAACTGCGACGTCGACTCTCACGCCAATTATTCCTGCTCCACCAGCGGCGGTAAATGACGTATCAACGAACGCATATGACACCAACCAAGTGATTTCACCCCTGACCAACGACTCGGCAGTTGCACCAGCAACGCTGGTACCAAGCTCGGTTCGCTTGTGCGCAAACGTTTCAACTGCAGTCGCTAGTTGCACACTCACCACACTCACGGTGGGTGGCGAAGGTACGTATACGGTGAATTCGAACGGCACTGTCACGTTTGATCCGCTGCCAACATTTATCGGCACAGCTGCGCCAGTGAAGTACGTAGTCGCAGACGTCAACGGTCGCGTCGCATCAGCAACCATTACGCCAACAGTTCTCATGCCGCCCCCGCCAGTGGCATCACCAGAAACACGAAGCGTTGCACCGGCATCGACTGTGTCGTTCCAGGCCATCGTGGGTTCAGGTGCCAACACACTTGCTGCGGCTGCTATCGGTGGCGCTGCGTTAAATGCATCAACACTGTGCATTGTGAACCCTGCAACCAACGTGTGTGGTACTACACCTGTCACCATCGCGGGCGAAGGCACCTACACAGTCGACGTTGCAACGGGCACCATTTCGTATACATCTTTGGCCACAGCACCAATTGGTCATCGCATGTCGATTACATACAAGATCACCGACATCTTTGGTCAAACTGTGACGTCAACGCTGACCCCTGTTATTCCGCCTGTTCCCACAATTGCGAATGATTCGTCAACTGGCCCGTGGAACACTGGGCAAACACTGGTGCCAGTCACCAACGATGCCGCAGGCGCAGGAACAACTCTCGTTGCTTCGAGTGTCAAGTTGTGTGTGTCGGCCACGACAACCGCAAGTTCATGCACCGCTACGACTCTCACTGTTCCAGGCGAAGGCACATACACGGTACTTACCAATGGCAATGTGCGGTTTGTGCCGCTGGCGACTTTCTGGGGAACGGCGACGCCCATTAAGTACTCCATTGCAGATGCTGTTGGTCAAATGTCGATGGCCACTATTGAGGTTGTTGTTGTGCCACCAACATCGAAGCCAGTTGCAAAACCACAGAAGTTGCAAGTGAATCGTGGCGAAACTGCGCCGTTCACCAACATCACAGGCAAGCTACCTCTTGCTACTTCAAAGCTTGGTTTGGTGAAGGCCAACACATGTTTGGTTGACCCGAACCCGGCACCAGTGGCCACAGCAGATGCAACTGTGTGCGATGCCGATGGCATTGTGATAGTAAAGAACTTGGGCACATTCAAGCTGAATAAGTCAACGGGAGTTGTTACTTTCACCGCAAGCAAGAACGCAAAAGCGGGCAAGGGCTTATCGGTGACCTACCAAGTAACGGACATTGCTGGTCAAACTGCGCAATCAAAACTGACGCCGATCATTCCTGAGAAGCCGCAGCTGCCAACAACCGGTGCAAACAGCACTGAGCCATTGATGTTGGCCTCGTTGATGTTGATTGGTGTCGGTGTGGCCTTGCGACGCTCGAAGCGCATCACCCGAATCTGAAGCTTCGGCTCACTGCATCGTGTTATGCAACGAAATCAACCCTTCTAATGGTGGAATAGTCTGAAGAGATGACTGATATTTGGCGCAAACTCCTTCTCGCAGCCACCGTTGCACTCTCTGGCACAGTTGTTGCAAATATCAGTGCCGCCTCGGCCGCGTCAGCGACTGTGTATGTGTTCAATACCGATATCGCGTCAAACACAGGGCTTGCTTTTTGTGATGGTGTTTCAACCAAAGGGTGCATCGACTCAGTGATTATCGACGGGCAGACTCTAACCCCCGTCACTAATCGAGTTGCAGCAAATTTCATTCTCGCTGGTGGCTTGTATGGCCCGCAGTGTCGCTTTGTTGAAACTGATGCTGTACCTTGCGAAATTCCGTACATGGTGATCTACCCATCGACCAATGGAATGCCCACGCAAGCACCAGTTGGTGAAGTAATGGTTAACTTCCGTCGTGCGCAGAACAATCTTGCGACCACTCGAATTGGCACAACAGTGGTGAATGGAACTCTGAAGTCGTTCACACCTGCTGCCGCAGGTATTCGAGACATCAGCACGGTTGTCGTGTCGCCAGTAACCATTCAGCGCGCAATGTCGCCAAGTTCATCGTGGTGTGCCGGTTGGGTTATTGCCATCGACCTGTGCACCGTGCCTGAGACTGCAACATCGAAAGTATCGAACAGCGTCAGCATTCTCTTGTTGCCAGGCATGCGCAGTTCGATTGTTCCGCCAGATCGAACAGACCCCACGTGCATCCCCACCATTATTAATGCGTGCGTCATCACTGTTTTTGAAGAGACCAGCTTTGGTGGGTGGATGGATACTGATGCGTATCTCTTCGGCATGACGTCGGCTGATCGCGACACAGGGGCATCACAAATGAAGATTGCGGGCCCGCACTTCAAGTTGCCCGAAAACGGCGTATCAAACGAACTCAATCAATCGTTTATTCGCAGCTATATCCCAACTGCATTCCTCATGGCGTCGTTCGGTCTCACGCCTCAACAGGCGAATGCCCAAACACTTCCCATCACGCGAACCATCGGGTTCAATGTCAGCACCCCGACGAGCACGTACACCCCTGTCAACGGCGGATTGATGTTGAACACAACCGGAGTCGGGTTCTCAACGCCAACGGTCTCCATTCAGCGCATTTTGGTAGTGAAGAAAAACAAGGCCGTCACGACCGATCAACTGCTTCGAGCCGCTGGTGTCTATAACTCCAAGCGCTTTGGTGCGGCCAAAATTACTACCAACCTGAAAGCGGGCATGAAGAAGGTGGGCACCCGCTATATCTTCACTAAGACGCGTTCACTTGTAGTTTCCCTGCGCTACAAATCGACTGCAATCGACACGTCTTTCCGCGATCTTTCAGTGAAAGTAGTGAAGTAGCGAATCCACTGTGTTCGCTTTCCGACACTGAATAATGCAAATGCCGTGAGGCAGAATGTATGTATTCCAAAGGGGGATACATGGCTGACAATCAGTTACACAGTGGCAACCAGACTCACGAAGTAATCGTGAACGAGCGCCGCAGCATTCGTGGCTACAAAAAGCAACCAGTGCCAAAAGAGTTGCTGGAAGAAGTCATCAACATTGCGAAGCGCGCCCCCTCGTCAATGAACACACAACCCTGGCACTTCCATGTAGTGACAGGCGATCCGCTCGAAAAGATTCGCGAAGGCAACACTGAGCGCATGATGGCCGGTGCCGGTATCGATCGTGAGATCAAGCTGAGCCATGGATACGAAGGCCCTCACCGTGACCGCCAAGTAGAAATCGCCGTGCAGTTGTTCGAAGCAATGGGCATTGAGCGTGACGATAAAGCACGTCGTCAAGATTGGGTCATGCGCGGCTTCCGCCAGTTCGATGCACCAGTGTCGGTAGTTATCACTATTGACAAGGCACTTGAGCACGACACCATTGCGCACTTTGATTGTGGTGCAGCCACCTATGGTCTTGTTCTTGCTGCGTGGTCAAAGGGTCTTGGCACTGTCATCAATGGTCAAGGAATCATGCAGTCTTCGGTGGTCCGCGAGTACGCAAACATTCCTGAAGATCAAGTGATCATGACCTGTGTGGCCATGGGATTCCCCGATGAAGAGTTTGTGGCAAACCACGTGCAGTCCCGTCGTGCGGGCAATGACACCACCGCAAGCTTCGTTGGTTTCGACTAACGACGCACCCGAAAAATTCCAAGATGTTGGGCCCGTAGTTAATGGGTCAAATTATCGATCGCAATATGGCGCCCATCTGCGGAGCCGTTCTTCTCGCTGGGCAGGGTTTGGCTTGCACGCTTGAGGTAACCCTGGGGCGTCGTACAGCTGTCTTTTCTAGATAGAGCAAGGATTCTGACAAATCATAAGACTTACTTATTATTTATAAGGAAAGGAATGTATTGTGTTCTAGTTCCATTTTGGAAGGAAAATCCCATGAATCGCCTTTCTCGCCTTGTCATCTCGATTGCGTTGTTGGCTGCACTTTTCGTGATTGCGCCAAACGTCGCCGGCCGTATTCCTGCTGCACTCGCGGTTGACGCCGTGACTGAAGATCTGGTGTATACCGCAAATGTCGGATCGACCCTAAATTCAACAGCTAGGGCAACGGCACTGCAGACCGATGGCAAGGTGCTCGTTGGTGGAGCGTTCTCAGGATTCCTTCGTCGCATGAATGTCGATGGCACTGCCGACACCGCCTTCAATACAAATGCAGCCGCAGTGCTGACCTCGACAGTGATGGGCGTCGCTGTGCAATCAGATGGGAAGATCGTGGCAGTGGGGGGTACCCAGGGGGTTGCCGGGTACGTGCGTCGTTTGAATGCAGACGGAACGTCAGACACAGCCTTTAACACCACAGTTGCGAGTTATGGCACAACTTTGGTGTGGGCTGTGGTCATACAAACCAGTGGAAAAATTCTTGTTGGTGGCGAATTCAGCGGTTACCTGCGACGTCTGAACACCAATGGTTCGGTTGATACCGCATTCAATAC
>CANFIM010000055.1 GCA_947447175.1 Acidimicrobiaceae bacterium
AAGCTGCAGGCATTCCCGTCATTCCCACTACGTATGTTCGCGGTGCCGAAGACATCGTATTGGTCTCCAACGATGGCTTGTTGGAGAAAGACATTGTGGTGAAACCCACCGTGAGTGCCGGCTCGAACAACACAGAGCGACACGAAGAGTCTCCAGTGAAGGCTGCTGCACACTTAGGTTCGCTCATCGACGCCGGCAAGGTTGCAATGGTGCAGCCGTACCAGCGCTTCATTGACGAACAAGGCGAGACCGGCATGTTGTATTTCAATGGTGAGTTCAGCCACGCATTTCGCAAGGGCGCAATTCTCGCAACTGGTGACAACATCAAAAACGGTTTGTACACCGAAGAAGATATTTCTGAACGCACACCACGTGCGGTTGAGCGAGAGCTTGGCGAGCAGGTAATGGATTACGTCATTGAAAAGTTTGGTGCTGCGCCCCTCTATGCGCGAGTCGATGTTGTGCGTGGTTCTGGTGGCTTTCCAGTGCTCATGGAACTGGAATTGGCCGAACCGTCGCTGTATGTGCACTTAGACGCCGATTCACCCGCACGATTCGCAGCTGCCGTCGTCGCCCGTTCGTAAGCCACAGGTAGGTTTAAGGGCATGAGCGAACCAATGTCCCCCTCAGTCGGTCTCGGTGTTATTCACCTGTTCTGCAAGCCATTCCCAGACTTCAACGGAGATGCATTTGTTGCAGCTGTGAAGAAGGCTGAAGCTGCTGGCGTCACGGTCATCACTGTTTCAATGTTGGGTCATAAGGCCGACGTTGCAGTGATGGGTCTCGCTTCCGATATGCGCGAGTTGAAGGCATTGCAAACAGGCGTGCAGCACTCGGGTCTTGAAATTGTCGACAGTTATGTGTCGATTACCGAGGTGTCGGAATATGCCAAGGGCATGCCACAAGAAATGTTGAATGCTCGTTTGTATCCGCAACTTCCACCTGCAGGCAAGAACGCATGGTGCTTCTACCCAATGTCGAAGAAGCGCGAACACAAAGACAACTGGTTCACTCTTGAGTTCGACAAGCGAAAAGAGCTCATGGAAGAGCACGGCAAAAGCGGACGCACATTCGCCGGCCGCGTTATTCAGCTCGTCACTGGTTCAACAGGTCTCGACGATTTTGAGTGGGGAGTCACGTTGTTTGCTGTGAATCCCGACGATCTCAAAGACGTGGTGTACACCATGCGTTACGACGAAGCTTCTGCTGTGTATGCAGAGTTTGGTGCGTTCTACGTGGGTATGGTGACCGCACCAGAAGAATTGATCAATCAGATCTAATTCGGGCGCACATCGCGCATTGTTTATGAGAGTTTGAGAAACATCTTCTCAACGACGTCGAGCGAGTAACCCTCGGCGGCTGACTTCTCTGGGTTCTCAAGGCATGAGGCCAGCCCTGATGCGAGCATTTTGAACCCGACCTGCTCAAGCGCCTTGGTGGCAGCGGCAAGTTGAGTAACGATGTCGCGGCACTCGCGATCTTCTTCGAGCATTGCTTGTATGCCGCGCACTTGGCCTTCAATACGACGAAGACGCTTATGCAGGTCGGCTTTTACTTCTTCACGAATTTCCATGGTGGTTCCTTATCGACGGAAAAAGCGGCGCTTTGACGCTCGGTCTGGCTGAGCTGCCGCTGTGGAAGAACCGCACTGGCAACGGTCTTGCTTGGCCACATGACCGAGTACTTGTTCTACGTGGGCTCCGCAGCCGGCCCAGCCGGGGCGACCACATTTCTTGCATGTCACTTGTCTACACATACCCCCTAGGGTATGCTGAAATCCATGACAACGCAACCACTCTTCTTCAAGCAGTACTACTTGGCCTGTTTGTCGCATGCCAGTTACTTGTTGGGTGACACCACCACCGGACGAGCAGTTGTTGTTGACCCACAGCGCGACGTTTCTGAATATCTTTCCGATGCCGCAGCGAACGGTCTCACCATTGACACAGTGATTGAGACGCACTTTCATGCGGACTTCTTGTCGGGCCACCTTGAGTTGGCATCACGCACTGGCGCAACAATTGTGTACGGAGCTGGTGCGGCAGGTCGCGTAGGTTTCCCTATTCGCGCCATGAAGCACGGCGAGCATTTGTCGTTAGGCAATGTTGACCTTGAAGTGTTGGAAACTCCGGGTCATACGCCAGAGTCCATCTGTGTGTTGGTGCGCGAACATGCCGATGCAGAACCAGTGAGTGTTCTTACTGGTGACACATTGTTCATTGGCGATGTAGGTCGTCCCGATTTACTGTCGGCAGTTGGGTTTGAAGCCGACACCTTGGCGCGTCAGTTGTACGAGTCGTTACACACGAAGTTGATGGTGTTGCCTGATTCAACATTGGTGTATCCGGCGCATGGTGCTGGCTCTGCATGCGGTAAAAATCTCTCCACCGAAACAGTTTCTACCATTGGTGAACAAAAGCGATTCAACTACGCACTCGCGCCAATGGTTCTGGAAGATTTTGTTGATGTGGTGACACAGGGCCAAACCGTTGCGCCGTTGTACTTCCTGTTCGCCGCAAATAAGAACCGCGAAGCACACACGCTTTTGAATGAAGACAGCGATATTGCGCGCTTGAGTATTGACGATGTGTTGATGCACCAAGCAGGTGGGGCAGTGGTGATCGACTCGCGCGATGACATGGCATTTGCGTCTGGTCATTTGAATGGCTCAATCAATGTTGGTCTCAGTGGGCGTTTTGCTGAATATGTTGGCGAAGTGATGGAACCAGGAACTCCCATCATTGTGGTGACAGACCCTGGTACAGAGTTGGAAGCAAAGATTCGCCTTGGTCGAATTGGATTCGACAATGTGATTGGTGCTCTCGACGACCCAATTGCTGCATTCGTGTTACACCCGCAGCATGTGTCGCAAGCTTCGCGACTTGCAGTGGAATCGTTTACTGAGCGCATCGCATCTGTGAAGAGCTTGGTCACCATAGACGTGCGCAATATTGGTGAAGTCGAATTAGGCACCGTTCCCGGCGCTCGCAACGTGAGCTTGCCGTCGTTGCTGCACACGTTGAATGAACTCGACAAAACTGCCCCCACCGTGGTGTTTTGTGCTGGCGGATATCGCTCGTCAATTGCGGCAAGTTTGTTGCGTTCATATGGCTTCACAGATGTGAGCGACTTGATCGGTGGATACACCGCATGGTCAAACGCCAACATTCCATCATCAATGCCGTTGATTTCGGCAGCTGATGCATCGCGCGACATCACGTCATTGCATCTTGATGTGCGCGAGTCAGATGAGTGGGAAGCGGGACACGATGCAACAGCTCTGCATATTGCAATGTCAGATCTTCCTGCGGCTGCGAGTTCATTCGACAAGAACCGCAAGATCATTTGCATCTGTCGGTCGGGAAATCGTTCGGGCAAAGTGGCAGCGTGGCTTATCTCTCGCGGACTTGATGCTGTGAACATGACCGGCGGAATGCAAGCATGGGCTGCCGATGGCTTGCCCGTGGTGACCACCTCAGGCTCTGCCGGAACAGTTATCTAGAAACTGACGCACTTCGCGTGGCTTCGTGAAGAACAGCCACGTCGCACCATTGTCACTCACCTCGGCAGCGGCACGATAAGTGTTGTGATAGTGGCGATGACGTGTCCAAGCCCATGCAATCACTGACTTTTCGGGGTTGTGCAATGCAATGAAGTTGAGAAAAGGTTCGCGATTGCCGTTCCACAATTCTTCCCGTTTGAGAGAGCGGAGAATTGTGCGCTTGGTGATGCGCCACATCACGATTCGTCGCGGGAAATCGATCACAACGATGGTGTCAGCTCGCGACCAGACGATGTCAATTACGTGTCGATAATTTCCACATGTCACCCAACACTCGTCGTTTGTTGCGGTGGTGACGCGAGCGCGAAATTCCTCGTTCTCTAATTGAGTCCAATTTGGTTGGTGAAAGACGCTGTCGAGTTCAATATGCGGAATATTGAGAAGCGCAGATAACTGCTTGGCAAACGTTGACTTGCCAGAACCAGAATTACCAACAACCGAGATTCGCTGCATTGTTAGACATCAAACATGATCTTCAGCACGCCGTCTTCGCGTGCATCGAACATGCGGTAACCTTCGGTGCCCTCAGAGAGTGGCATGCGGTGAGAGAAAATGCCGTCGCCTTTGATGCGGCCTGACTGCAAGAGGGGAATGAGATCGGCCCATTGTGCGGTCACATTTGCGATGCCTGCACGAACAGTGAGGTTGCGATAGATCATCTGATTCATGGGGAAACCCGTACCGCCTTGTGGAAGTCCGATGAATGAAGCATTACCGCCATGACGTAGCAACGTTGGTACAAGTTCAATGGAAGCACGAGCCCCTGATGCCTCGAACACGCGGTCGCAATTACGGCCATGGGTGAGTTCGCTAATTGCACGACGAGCCTCATCGGGGTGCAGTGCAATGGCACCAAGTGCTGCAGCTTGTTTGCGACGCGCATCAACAGGGTCAATAGCAAACACCAGCGACGCACCGTTGACGAATGCAAGTTCGACACCCAATAGGCCAATGGGCCCGAGCCCCACGATGGCCACGCGATCACCTGGTGCAATCTCTGCACGAGACACGCCGAAGTGTGCGGTGGCGAGTGCATCGGTGAGAAGCACCGCTTGATCATCGCTGACGCCTTCAGGAATCTTCATGAGAGTGGAGTCAGCATTGGGCACTTGTACGAACTCTGCTTGGCCGCCTTGTAGTTCGGTGCTTAAACCGAATGCGTTGGACTTTGAGCACCGACCGATACGCGATTTGCATGCATCGCATGTGCCACACCCCGAACCGCCAGCAGCGATGACGCGGTCACCTTTTTTGAAATGGAAAACGTCGGCGCCAACTTCGACAACTTCACCGATGAATTCATGACCCACACAAAATGCGGGCACTTCGGCCGAGTAATCGGTCTTGCCGATTTTGTCGCCGTGGTAGATATGCAAGTCGCTACCGCAAATACTGCATTTCGTGACCTTCAGAATGACTGCGTTGGCGATGGTGAGTGAAGGGTCGGGATACGACTCGTAACGAATATCGCGCGGACCGTGGAACACCAATGCCTTCATGGCACGACTCTATTGCGGCATGGTGGGTACTCTTGAGTTGTGCCCGAACTCTCCACAATTCTTGCCTTTTGTGCTGCAACAGTTGCGTTGTTGCTGATTCCCGGGCCAGCGGTCATCTACATCTTGAACCGCAGTATTTCTGATGGTCGCAATGTGGGGCTTGCTGCAGTGGCTGGGTTAGAAGTGGGCGATGCGATTCAGGCATTGTTCGCGGCGTTGGGGCTGAGCGCAGTACTTGCAGCATCAGCATCGCTCTTCAACATGGTGAAGTGGGCTGGCGTTGCGTACTTGTTGTATGTGGGTGTTCGCACGTTGATGTCAGTTCCGTCCGAGTTGGGTCAAGACAATGCTCACGTTTCCATGAAGCAGGCATTTCGTCAGGGAATTGTGGTGAACGCACTGAACCCCAAAACCGCGTTGTTCTTTCTCTCGATTTTTCCGCAATTCGTGAATCCAAATGCGGATCACGCAACAGTGCAGTCTTTGGTGTTGGGCGCCATCTTTGTGGTGCTGGCAACAATCTTCAACGGCTCGTACTCGCTCATGGCAAGTGCATTGCGGGATTTGCTTTTGCGCGGAAAGGCATTGCCATTCGTGCGACGCTACGTATCGGGCTTTATGTTCATTGGCCTAGGCATTTTGGCTGCGACAGCAGGTCACGCTTCGGCAACCAAGAAATAGACCGTCTAACCTGACCACAGAGTCGAAAGGTGGTGGGGGAATCATGAGCAGCGTTTTGCAAGAGGCCGAAGAGTTCATTGCGAAGAATTGGGACCCGAATGGCGACCCCGATGCCTGGCGCGAATTGGTGATTGACTCTGGCTGGTCCGCATTACGTTGGCCCACACAATGGTTTGGTCGTGGACTCAGCGATGACGACGCCGCAGAAGTAGAAGCGCTGTTCTTAGAACGCGGAGTGCCGGGCCCTGGCCAAGACAAAACAAACTTGTGGGCTGGCACCATGTTGTCGTACGGCAGCGACGAATTGAAGAGCCAATTCATGCGCAAGTTGTTGCTCGATGAAATTGCTATGTGCTTGCTCTACAGCGAACCGGGCGCAGGCTCCGACTTGGCAGGTATTCGCACCTCAGCCGTGCGTGATGGTGCCGAGTGGGTAGTAAATGGTCAAAAGGTGTGGACATCTGGTGCTGCTGCAGCTGACTACGGCATGTTGATTGCGCGCACCGACTGGGATCAGCCAAAGCATCGTGGTATTTCATTCTTCTGGTTGCCCATGAAGCAACCAGGTGTTGAAGTGCGACCATTGCGTCAGGCAACAGGTGATGCACGGTTCAACGAAGTGTTCATTACTGATGCTCGTGTTCCTGACATGAATCGTTTAGGCGATCTCAATTCAGGGTGGATGGTGTTGCAAACAGCATTGATGTATGAACGTGTTGCAATGGGTGGCGGTCGCCGTGGCCCGGCTATGCGTTCTACAAAGGGAGCAACTGCTGCTGCACACGGTTCCATTCCAATGCCTGACACATCGCTCATTTCGTTGGCGAAGAAAATGGGAAAGAATAACGACCCACATTTTCGTCAGGAACTTGCCAAGTTGTATTGCCGACGTATGACGAATGAGTGGAATGCAGAACGAGCACGTGCTGCTGCTGAAGCTGGTGGCGCATCACCACTTGCGTCACTGGGTAAATTGAATATGGCAGAGATTCTGCACTACGCCGCACGCATCCAGGGTCACCTCCTGGGCATGAACGCCGGGTTGTTGGGCGACGAAGACTCAGTGGAATACGCCCACAACTACTCGCAGTTAAATGCGTACTTCTTCTCTATTGGTGGCGGCACCGATCAAATTCAACGCAACATCATTGGCGAACGAGTTCTCGGATTACCAAAAGAACCAGAGACAGACCGAAATATCGCGTTCCGCGACGTTCCCGCACGTGTGTAGTAGTTGTTTAGTCGCGCGCCATGGTGGCACGACTGCTGCCATGGAAATCAAGAACTTGGTCCTCACTGAGGTCGACCACAACTTTTGTGAGTTCACCGGTGAATACAAACGGTGATTCATAGAAGCTGACTGGCGTGCCACGGTCAAGGCCAATGTCGAGACCTGACCATGAGATGAGAATCCAGAAGATGTTTTCAGTGGTCATCTCGCCAACGATGACATCGTCGATGAACATGGTGAGAGTGCCGTGGTTACCCTCACGCTTCATGCGGACTCCTACTTGGTGTGCACCTGTAGGAACCTTGATGTTTGACTTCAGCATTTGGTGAGTGCCACCCACGTTGAG
>CANFIM010000056.1 GCA_947447175.1 Acidimicrobiaceae bacterium
GACGGAATATTCGTATTGTGAAAACTCAGCCCACCGAAGGGCCACCAAAAGAGACGTGTGTTGTTGAAAGCTCCGTCGAACACCAAGTGAAAGAACGTGCCGATTGGCAGTGCCAACCAACGACGTCGACGAACACTTCCTCTTCGTGCAATCGCCATTACCCCTGCGAGCAAGACAACACTTGACACAACGGAGTGCATGACCCAAGCGCCGCCTGTTACACCATCAACAATGTCGGGCAACACAGCACCTAATGCGAGTACCCGATAATCAAAGCGGTCATCGCGAAATACAAACCACACTGCGATGGCGGCGGTACCGAGAAACCACAAGAACATGGAAGTCAGGTTAGGGAGTTCCCGCAACCTTCACTGAGGCAGGCAGACCCTTCGCACAGTTGTACACCAAGTATTTCTGCGGATCGACGCCAGTAATCGGCGTGAGTGGATTCAAGTCAGTGGGAGGAATGGTTGTGCCAGGGTCAACCACACTCACAATTGGGCCCTTAAACACCGTGGTGGTAGGCCCACTAGGAAGAGTGGTGACAGGAACTGTTCCTGGCTTCACCGTTGTGGCAACACCTGGCTTCACCGTGGTGGTAGGTGCAAGTGTTGTTGCGGCAACAGTTGACGGTGGCACAACAGTGACCACTGTGCCCGTTTGTTTTTGTGACAATTTGCCCGACACCACCTGGGCAATGCAGTCAACTCCGGGTAAGTAATAGCGAACCGGATTTCGCGTAGGTGGAGCCGGTGGGTCCCAGTTCAACATCGGTGCGCCTTCATGTGCTGCGTCCATAAATGCTTTCCAAATTTTCACGGGGTACGTGTTGCCCGTGACTCGGGCAACACCATCTGCTTTGAACTCAGGAATATTCACCATCGGCGTATACGCCTTCGGGTCGCCCACCCATACGGCAGTGGTGAGTTGTTTTGTGAACCCGACAAACCATGCATTGGTGTTCTCGTCTTGTGTGCCTGTTTTTCCGCCACTCGGACGATTACCGGCAAGTGGGTCACGGCGCGCTGTTCCCTTAATGAGGGTCTGCTTCAAAATGTCAACTTCAGCATCAGCAACTTCTTTGCTGATTGCCTGCACTGGCGCGGCCTGATGTTGATACAGCAGGCCACTGGGTCCTTCGATTTTTTCAATGAAATATGGCTCATGATGCACACCACCATTGGCAATTGTTTGCGCACCTGCCGCCATATCCATTGGGCTTAACTCATTCGCACCTGTAGAGAAACTTGCATACGGCTGAATCTTGAAGATGTCAGGGCGTAGATATGCAGACGATGCAAGTTTGTACACCTCACCCGGCAAACGATTCAGCCCCACAATCTGAGCGAGACGTGCGTAGGCACAGTTGATAGAGAGCCACGTTTGTTCGGCCAAAGGCGCAACAGGGTGACTTACTCCTTGCGTGATTTTGAATGGCTCTTCTGGTTTTCCCGGGTTCGGCAAAGTACACGGCAATGTGCCATCAACAAGGTCACTTGCTTGTGCACCAGCTTCCAATGCTGCAGCAAGCACAAACATTTTGATACTGGAACCTGTTTGACGGCGACGTAGCGCCAAGTTCACTTCGGTACGACCAGCAACAAAACCAGGTCCGCCAACGATGGCGCGCAGAGCACCGGTTGCTGTATCAAGCGACACCATTGACGTTTGTACACCTGTTTTGTTCGCTGGCAAACGATCTTTCGATGCCTTCTCAGCCTTGGCCTGCGCTGTGGCATCAAGAGTGGTGGTGACCGTAATGCCACCGCGATACAACGCATTGAAACGATCACGATATGTGGCACCAAGAATGGTGGACTTGTTCAACAGGTAGTCGCGCACCATCTCTGTGAAATATGTGCGGCTTGTTGATTGTTGAGGAACGCTGGACACCGTTTCAGGAATTTTGAACTCAGCAAATGTTGTGTCGGCGTCACTTTGCGAGAGCAATGAGGTTTCTACAAGCCGGTCGAGCACTTGTTTGAAGCGTCGACGCGACTGTTCTGGATGACGAATGGGGTCATACGTTGTGGGAGCACGTACTAAGCCTGCAAGGAAACCTGCTTGGGCAAGTGTGAGATCTGCAACTTTTGCGCCGAAATACACTTCGGCTGCAGCTTGCACTCCGTATGCGTTATTCCCAAAGAAAACAGTATTGAGATAGCGCTGCACAATCTCGCGCTTCGGAACTACTTTTTCCAACATGACTGCATAGCGAGCTTGCAGAATTTTGTATCGGCCATCACGAGGCAACCCGGCGAGATATTCATTTTTCACCACTTGTTGCGTAATGGTGGAAGCGCCTTGACGGCCACTGGAATATTGAAAGTTGGCAAGGGTGGCTCGTACTAAAGCCCGCAAGTTCACACCCTTGTGTTTTTCAAAACTGGAATCTTCAACTGCAAGCAACGCAGCTACAACTTGATCCGGAATCTGATCAATAGTGAGGGGCTGGCTGTTTTCAAATTCGAACACACCAATTTGTTGCGCATTCACATCAAGCAAGCGCGTTCGAGTAGCCAACCCACTGAATGCCGGCAGTTGCACGGGCGTTTCCTTGTGCGCATGCACCATGCGCCACACTTGCGGAGCTGCCCCCACGATGCTGGCCGTGATGAGCAACGAGCCCGCAAGAAGTGCCACAACAAGGCGCATTGACCAATTCACAGGATTCTTCACAGCGCAGACCACCGTACTTGGCACTCACAATGTCAATGCGTCACTGCTATTGGTACCTTTGTATTTATGTCAAAACTTCCTCAGCGTCCCTTTCGATTCGGAGTCCAAGCAAGCAGTGCACCGTCTGCTCAAGCATGGACCGAGTTAGCACGAAAGGTGGAAGACACTGGTTTTGAAGTGCTCACCATGCCCGACCACTTCACTCAACAACTTGCACCTGTGCCCGCCATGATGGCAGTAATGGATGCCACCACCACGTTGCGCACGTGCGCATTGGTGTACGACAACGACTACAAACACCCAGCAATCCTCGCCAAAGAAATGGCAACCATGGACGTACTCTCCGATGGCCGCACAGAAATTGGCCTGGGCGCCGGATGGATGATTAGCGATTACGAACAATTGGGAATTCCCTACGACTCCCCCAAAGTGCGCATCGATCGATTTGTTGAAGGTCTCAAAGTTATTAAGGGCGCCATGAGCGACGGCCCGTTCTCGTTCAGTGGTGAGCACTACACCGTTACCAACTACGAAGGCTTCCCCAAGCCCATCCAAAAGCTTCCACCAATTCTCATTGGTGGAGGTGGTAAGCGCGTGTTGACTTTCGCTGCACGTGAGGCAGACATTATTGGCATCAACGGCACGTTGACTGCAGGCGTTGTTGGCCCCGATGCCCTTTCATCAATGACCGAAGATGCAGTGAACGAAAAAGTAGACATCGTTGCAGAAGCAGCTGCCAAGGCTGGTCGCACAAACGACATTGAGATGAATATTCGTACGTTCTTTGTGAAGGTCACCGACGACCGAGAGGGCACCATTGCCACTATCTCTTCAATGTTCGGCGCTGACAAAGAGATGATTGAAAATTCGCCCTTTGCACTGATTGGTTCAGTTGACTATTGCATCGAACAACTCATTGCACGTCGCGAACGCTGGGGCTTCAGCTACACCATTGTGGGTGGAGAAAATGTTGACGAGTTTGCACCAGTTGTTGCTGCGTTGCGCGGCAAGTAACTAGCTCAAACCCACAATGCGGCCGTCAGGGCCGAAGTCAATATTCATGGCAGCCGGATGCGCACCCAGCCCAGGCATGGTGCGCATATCGCCGCAGATTGGGTACACGAAGCCAGCGCCAACAGATGCGCGCACTTCGCGTACTTTCAACACATGCCCCGTGGGCGCGCCTTTGAGCGACGCATCACCACTGATACTGAGATGCGTTTTGGCTACACAAATAGGCAACGAACCAAATCCGTTCGCCTCGTATCGCGCAAGCTGACTGTTCGCAAGATCTGAATACTCAACGCTCGCTGCACCATAAATGGTGGTGGCAATCTTTTCGATCTTCTCTTTTAACGATGCCGTATCGGGGTACAACAATTCGAAATCCGTGGGCTCCTCACACGCCGCCACAACTGCATGTGCCAGATCAACCGCACCTGCACCACCATCTGAGAAGTGCGTACACACTGCAACGCGTGCGCCCACCGATTCGGCGATTTCACGAATTGCCTCATGCTCGCTTGCGTGATCGGTAGGGAATGCATTGATAGCCACCACGGGCGACACGCCATGCACCTTCACATTCTCAATTTGCTTCACCAGGTTGGCTGCGCCCGCGCGTACGTCGTCGACGTTCTCTTCCAACATTTCAGGCGGCAAGGGCTTGCCTGCCACCACTTTGAAGCGACCCGAATGCGCCTTGAGCGCGCGCACTGTGGCGACAAGAACAGCAGCATCGGGCGCCATGCCCGATACTCGACACTTGATGTTGAAGAATCGCTCGGCGCCCATATCAGCACCAAAGCCCGCCTCGGTGATGAGGTAATCACATAAGTGAATTCCCAACTTGTCGGCAATCACCGAAGAGTTTCCAGTGGCAATGTTTCCGAATGGCCCTGCATGAATGAGTACCGGCGTGTTCTCAAGTGTTTGCATGAGATTCGGTTTGATGGCATCGCGCAAAATGACGGCCATTGCCCCAGCGCAGCCAATTTGCTCAGCAGTAATTGCTTCGTCGTTCTCGGTATACCCCACCACGATGCGACCAAGACGCGCACGCAGATCTTCCATTGAAGTACACAATGCCAGGATTGCCATCACCTCGGATGCAGCCGTGATGTCAAAACCTGATTCACGCTCAACGCCATCTTGCTCACTACCGCGACCAATAACAATGTTGCGCAGAGAACGATCATTCACATCAAGAACGCGCTTCCATGTAATTTTTGACAACGACAAGCCCAATGCGTTGCCGTGATGCAGATGGTTATCCACCATGGCAGCCAAAAGATTGTGTGCAGCAGTCACCGCATGAAAATCGCCCGTGAGATGCAGGTTCAGAATTTCCATTGGCACAACCTGGCTATATCCACCACCAGCTGCGCCACCTTTGATGCCAAATGTTGGCCCCATTGATGGCTGGCGCAACGCCAACAAACCGTTCTTGCCAATGTGCTTCATTGCTTGCGCAAGACCCACCGACGTTGTGGTTTTGCCTTCACCTAATGGAGTAGGCGTAATTGCGGTGACCACCACATACTTGCCTCGTGGGCGTGAAGCATTTGCTTTAATTGCAGAGAGGTCAATCTTTGCAACATTGCGACCATACGGTTCGAGTTCATCTGCAACAAGACCAAGCGTTGAAGCAATCTGGCTGAGTGGCGCAAGAGTTGCCGCTTGCGCAATTTCGAGATCAGTAGGAAACGCCACGATTTACTGCTGGCCGAATGCGGCCCGAATGATATGGGCAACTGTTTTTTTCCACGCTTCACCGCTCACGGGTTCTGCGGTGATGTCATTCAGCACGTATCCCAATGAATACGCCTGAATGAACGTTGCGATGACTTGTGGGTCAATATCGTTGCGAATCCATCCACGATTTTGAATTTCATGAATCATGTCGGCGAATGCAGTGGTGAGGCGGTGCTGCTCAACTGAGAGTGCTTGCGCAAATTTTGTTGAGTGACGGGCGGTGCCAATAATGGCGGCGCGGTCGAGTCGAGATTGCGACCGCTCTGGCTGAGTTGTAGCTGTCAAAATCAACTCGATGCGAGAGAAGAGATCATCTACAGATGTTGAGGAACTCAAAATTGAAATGAGAAGTGCAGCATCTTCATCGACTGATCTAGCAAAGCGCACAATTTGTGCCTGCTCAATAACGTCTCCGAAGTCGGTGAAGTGGTGGTACAGAGATCCCTTAGAGATTTTCGATTTCTCCAAGAGACCATCAACAGTGAACCCGTGTGCCCCATGTTCATCAATAAGGGCAACTGCCGTCTCAATCAGGTGTGTCTTCGTTGGATGAGTTGTTGCCACACCTCTATCTAAGCATTTAGGCAACCCTTACCCCACTTTGAGATGGCATGATGGAAGCATGATTCATGACGAGCGCCACGCGGCACATCGAATAGGACTCCTCCGAGCCATGGTGCTAGGTGCCAACGACGGAATCATTTCTACTGCGTGCCTCATCTTGGGTGTTGCTGCAGCAAACAACTCCCCTTCTGCTCGCACTGCAATCCTCACAGCAGGAATGGCCGGACTTGTAGCGGGCGCTGTGTCAATGGCACTTGGCGAGTACGTCTCCGTTGCATCCCAACGCGACTCTGAACAGTCAGACATTGCGAAGGAAAAATGGGAACTGGAAACAATGCCCGAACACGAACTTGATGAACTCACTGCCATTTATGTTCACAAGGGACTCTCGCCCAATTTGGCAAGAGATGTAGCGGTTGAACTCACGAAACTTGACCCTCTCAAGGTGCACTTGGCTGAAGAACTGGGCATCACCGAGATGACATTGGCAAATCCACTGCAGGCTGCTGTTGGTTCAGCACTCTCATTCACAGTGGGCTCCGCTATTCCACTCATCACTGTGGCTGTAGCCAGTGCAAGCACCCGCATGGCTGCCACATTGTGCGTCACCACCATTGCGCTTGCAGGTCTTGGCTGGGGCGGCGCTCGCTTTGGACGCGCCAGTGCCGGAAAGCCCACCATTCGCGTCATCCTTGGCGGCCTCGCAGCTATGGGTCTCACCATGGCCGTTGGCAAAATCTTCGGCGCCGCCATCGCATAACGCCCATCTTGCGCAGGCGGGGTGCCGCAGGCGAGACTAAGTGCATGACCGCAACAACAGATTCAGCACGCGTTGAAAAAGCCCTTGACGAACTACTTGCCAACTTTGATCCAAAGAAAGTAGATAACACCACTTTCCGCGGAGCACGTTTTGATGCTGGCCTTGCGTGGGTGCATTTCCCCGAAGGTCATGGCGGTATGGGATTACGACCTGAATTCAATCGCATGATTGAAGAGCGTTGTCGCAAGGCCGGTGCTGCTGCACAACACCCTGCATCATTCTTTATGGCTCTTGCAGGTCCAACAATCGTTACTCACGGCGACGAAGGAGTGAAGAAGCGTTTCTTGCGCCCCATGTTCACTGGCGAAGAGTTGTGGTGTCAGTTGTTCTCAGAGCCCGGCGCAGGAAGTGACTTGGCTGGTCTTGGCAC
>CANFIM010000057.1 GCA_947447175.1 Acidimicrobiaceae bacterium
GCAATGCCTCGCGCGAACATGAGTCCGCGAATGGTCCATTGGCTGACACCAAGGTCTATGAACACAAAAGGGATGTTCGTGAGGCTGACAGCAAGTAAACCAAATGCCGCGAGACGACGGGGCCCCACTGTGTGATACAGCTTGCCCACGAATTGACTTGCCAAAATCACACCAACTGCTTGCGGGAAAGTGGTGAGACCTGATTTGAGTGCCGAATAGCCGAGCAACTTCTGCAGCAACTGAGGTAACAAGAAAAGGAATGCGGAGAACGCCCCGTAAGAGAATGTGTTGACCATGTTGGAATTACGGAACATGCGGTCTTTATAGAGACGCAATGTCAACATCGGCTGCGCAACATTGAGCTCAACAATCACCATGGCGATAAGCAGAATGATTCCACCGATGCCCGTGGCCACCACCTCGGTGCTCGTCCATCCCTTTTCGGGACCCTGGGAGAGCGAAAAGAGCAACGATGCGAGTCCACCAGCTGCAAGAAGAAATCCGGCGATATCAAAACGCCCGGCGGTGGGCTCTTTATTCTCTTGGAGAAACAAGAAACCAAAAATGAAGCCAGCTATGCCAATAGGAACATTCACATAGAAGATCCATCTCCACGAGAGGCTGTCGATGAGTAATCCGCCAATGATGGGTCCAAGTGCTGGGGCAACCACTGTAGGAATGATGAGCACGGTGGAAGCTCGTGCGCGCTCCTCGGGCGGGAATGCGCGATACAACATCGCGGTGCCAACGGGAGTCAACATGCCTCCCCCCACACCTTGAAGTAGGCGGAACGTAATAAGTTCCCCAATGCTGTTTGCCTGGCCACACAGAATTGAGGCGAGTGTGAACATGAAGAGTGCAAACAGGAAAGTTCGTTTGGTACCAATGCGGTCGCCAATCCAACCTGACGAAGGAATCCACACTGCAATCGACAGTAGATATCCAAGCACCACCCATTCGATGGCACCGCTTGAGATTGCAGTTCCATGGCCTATTCCGGTGACAGGGTCTTGGAGGGTTGGGATAGCGACATTCACAATGGTGGTGTCCATGATTTCCATGAACAAACCCAGGACAAAAATGACAGCTACAACCCACTTGTATTCAAACGGTGGTTTACGAGGCATATGTCCACCGTACTTCTCTCGGCAGAAATGCTCACTGCTGTAGCCAATTCATGACAAAGAAAAACCCCCGGAGCGATAGCCCCGGGGGTTGATTCGTTCCTTGGCGTTACTTAGTCAATGGGATGATGACATGCAACGAAATGTCCGAGAGACACTTCACGTAACTCGGGCTCTTCTTGTGCGCACTTTTCGCTTGCTTGTGGGCAGCGTGTGCGGAAGCGACAGCCTGATGGTGGGCTCATTGGTGATGGTGGCTCACCTTGAATCAGATTGCCCGTGATTGGGCGATCTGGGTCGGGGATAGGCACTGACCCGACCAAGGCCTTCGTGTAGTGGTGCTTGGTATTGGTGTACAACTCATCGGGAGTTGCCACTTCACATACCTTGCCCAGGTACATCACCATCACGCGCGTGCTAATGGTTTTTACCACCGCAAGGTCGTGGGAGATGAATACCAAAGTGAGGCCGTAGCGGTCTTTCATGTCTTGTAACAAGTTGAGAATCTGGGCCTGAACGCTCACGTCAAGAGCCGAGACCGGCTCGTCACAGATAATCATGGTGGGGTCAAGGGCAAGGGCACGAGCAATGCTGATGCGCTGGCACTGTCCACCTGAGAACTCATATGAACGACGATCGCGAACCACTGCAGGGTCAAGGTTGACCGCAGTGAGAAGTTCATCAATCTTTTGGTCGATCTCAACTTCTGAACCCTTGTTCCAGACCTGAAGTGGTTCTGCAAGAACAGCACTCACGGGTTGACGTGGGTCAAGTGATGACACGGGGTCTTGGAAGATCATTTGCATTGCGGGGCGCATGTCGCGAAGTTCAGACTTCGACATAGTGGTGAGTTCCTTTGAAAGGAAGTTCACCGACCCACTTGTAGGCTTTGGAAGCTGTAGAACAGCCTTGCCCAACGTTGACTTACCGCAACCAGATTCACCCACGATGGCGAGAGTTTCGCCACGTACAAGGTCGAAGCTGACGCCTGACACGGCTTTAACAACCTTGTTCTTGCCAAGGTTGAATTCAACCGTGAGGTCTTCAACAACGAGGACTCGATCGCCCTCTGGGCGCATATGCGCTTTTCCGGTGCCAGCCATTACTTGCCTCCTCCGATAGGGAACCAGCAGCGATAGAAGTGCTGATTTCCGCCGTCAGTTAGTGGTGGTGTTTCCGTGCGGCACTTATCGGTGGCGTACGGACAACGGTTTGCAAATGAACAACCTGGTTCATTCTTTGTTGGGTCTGGAAGACGACCTTCAATCACTGGAAGGCGCGTACCAGTTGGAGTTTCAAGACGTGGAATCGACTTGAGCAACGCCTCTGTGTACGGCATCTTCATGTTGTTGAAGAGTTGACGTGTTGGTGCATATTCCACCACGTCTCCGGCGTACATAACAGCAATCTTGTCGGTGTGGCCAGCCACAACGCCCAGGTCGTGCGTGACCAGGATCATGCCCATGTTGAACTCTTTGCGAAGTTCAGTGAGAAGTTCAAGAACCTGTGCCTGCACTGTTACGTCGAGAGCTGTGGTGGGCTCGTCGGCAAACAGCATCTCAGGGCTGCATGACACTGCGATAGCAATCATGATGCGCTGACGCATACCACCAGAGAGCTGGTACGGAAACTTCCTCAGCATTCCCTCTGGGTCAGGAATACGAACTCGCTTCATGAGCTCGATTGCTTTCTCGCGAGCGTCCTTCTTGTTCATTCCAAGTCGAACTGTGAGGCTTTCGGTGAGCTGCGTACCAATGCGGCGTACAGGGTTGAGGGCGGTCATTGGGTCTTGGAAAATCATGGCCATGCCAGTGCCCCACAACTGACGTACTTCATCACGTGGCAGTTGTGAGATGTCTTCGCCCTTGTACAAGATTTTTCCTGTGCGAGTAGCGGTGCTGGGAAGCAGACCCATCGTTGCGCGAGACAGTACTGTTTTGCCAGATCCTGATTCACCCACAACGCCAAGGCTTTCGCCTTGATTGAGTTCAATATTGACATTTTTAACGGCACGTAAATCACCACGTGGGGTGGCAAACGAGACGTTTAGATCTTCGAGTTTGAGAAGTGGACTCATATCTTTGCCTCTCGCTGGTCGAGTGCAGTTCGGACATAATCGCCGAACCAGTTACATGAAATAACGGTGAAGGCGATGCACAGCGCTGGGCAGTACACCTCCCATGGTGAGAACTCGAGGTTTCCGCGACCGTTGGCAAGCATTGAACCCCAACTAGCACCGCCTGGAACACCGATGCCCAAAATGGCGAGTGAACCTTCCACGATGATGACGGAGCCAATTGCCAAGAAGCCAATTGCCAAGAGGGCAGGTGCAACGTTTGGCAACACATGTTTGCGGATAATCATGAAGTCTTTAGTACCCATCGACTTGGATGCAAGAACGAACTCACGGCTCGACCATTGCAGTGTTGCGCCACGGCCAATACGCCCGAGAATCGGAATGATGACCACAATCAGCGAGATGATGAGAACAACGACTCGGCGATTAGTGGACGATGGGTGGTTCTCGTCTGAGTAGGCGAGAACTGACAAAAGGGCCAACGACAACACAAGGTTGGGAATCGACAACAAGATGTTGAAGAAAGTGACAACGATCTTGTCGTAGGTGCCCCTGAAGTAAGCCGATGTAATGCCAATGAAGCTTCCGATACCGCCACCAACAGTCACTGCAATGAATGACACGAAGATTGAGATACGAGCTCCGTTGACAAGTCCGGCAAATTCGTCGTAGCCATCTTGGGTGGTACCCAAGATATGGCCCTTGCTAAATGGACCAACTCCGAGAGAATCGAAGAACGAAGCGTCCCATTTCGGTGTAGGGAGAATCCATCCGAAAAGTCCGAGGAACAGCACAAGGCCAATCCATGAAGCCGCAATATAGAAACCAATGGGTCGCTTCTTGCGAACCTTCTTGATTGCCACTGCGGGAGATTCTGTTGTCGGAGCGACTGCTGTATCAGACACGGCGTTCCCTCGTTCTTGGGTCAGTGATATTGGTGATGAGGTCGACTGTGGTGTTGAAGAACACGTAGGCGAAAGAAACAAGTGCGATGAGGGTTTGCATTGCAATGATCTGGCGAGCGCCAATTGAGTAGAAAATTTCGTATCCGATTCCAGGGATAACGAAGATTGTTTCCACGATGATGGTTCCGCCGATGAGGCCACCCATGTTCAACGCTGCTGAGGTGAGCAAAGTAGTGCTTGATGGTCGGAACACATGCTTCCAGAGAACGCGCTTGTTGGAGATTCCTTTCGAAGCCGCCATGGTGACGTAGTCCTCTTTCAGGGTGGCGATTACGTCGTTACGCAATAGTCGCGTGTAGGAGGACGTGAGTCCAACGGCCAATGAGGCGACAGGAAGAATCATTAGTTTGAGGTGCTTGAACAAGTCTTCGGATGGCTTTACATAACCGATGGGGTCTACCCAGCCCAACTTCACTGCAAATATCAAAGACATGATGAGCGCAAGAGCGAAAGCGGGGAATGAGACGAGCGTGAATAAAACAGAACTTGTCCAACGGTCGAAACGCGAGCCTTCCTTGTACGCAGTGAGCAAACCAAGAGGTATGGAGAAAGTCAACGCAACAACTTGTGCATACACGATCAGTTGCATTGAAACCGGAAGTGTGCGCTTGATGACTTCGGTAACGCTGCGAGTTCCACCATTGAGGTAGTACTGACCGAAGTCGCCATGCAACATGTCGGTGAGCCACTTCCAGTAGTAGCCGAAGACGCCGCGGTCGAGACCGACCTGATGGCGAATAGCTTGCAATGCACCAGCTGGCGTACCTGGTGCGAGAAGCAACGCGGGATCACCCGGCAGCAGCCACATCAGGCATGACAACAAGAACGTTGCAATGACAACAACGAGCGCCATTCCGAATAGGCGTCGTAAGAGCATCAACAGTGTTTCCATGGCCCCCCTTTGGACTTCCCCAACTTAGTAGACAATTGTCACTTGGGTGCAACTTGATCGTGAACAAAATGAAAAGGGCGGTGGTTCGAAAACCACCGCCCTTTCCGTTCGTTTGTGAACGAAGTGTCAAATATTTCTACTTGTGAACTCCGGTCCAGTCGATGCCCCAGTTGGTCACAATTCGCTGGGTCTTGCCCTTAACGAGTTGCAACTTGCCGATGCTCTTTGCGATACCGCTCTTGTTGTTAGCAAAGAAGTCGTAGTAGAAGTGAGCGCTTGAGCCCATGAAACCTTCGGTCTGAAGGAATGCAATTGCTTCTTGGTACTTCAACTTGGCCACTGCAGGAGTGGTAGCTGCTTCGCCAGCCTTCAAAGCGTCGTCTGAAGTCTTGGCTGCTGCCGCTGTTGGGTGGTTAAGGCTCAACACCGTACCAACTGCTGACGACCATGTTGCACCCTGTGCGCCAACTTCAATCGCTGATGAAAGAAGGAATGGCAGGTTGAACGTAACGTCTGTTCCTTCAAGAAGAAGGATGAAGATTGCGTCGTATGCGTTCTGCGCTGCACCACTCTTTGATGAGTTGAATGTCTTGGCAATGATCTGTGCTGATTCCTCAACGGTGATGTTTGCCTTGATTCCACACTTTTCCCACTGTGCTTGGTAGAACTTCGCGTTTGCTTGCGAAGCGGTTGCCACGTCTGATGGGAAAGTGAACTCAAGCGTCTTGCCGGCGTTGCCAGCTTCTGCTTGCCATGCGGCTACATAAGCCTTCGATGCATTTACGTCGAACTTCTGGAAGCCACGAGGTGTGTACATGATGCTGCTTGGGCCAACAAGTGACTTAGCAACTGTTGCTTCACCACCGGTGCGAACCTTCACGAAGTTTGCGCGGTCCATGCAGGAAAGAACTGCCAAACGAGCGTTCTTGCTTGCAAATACGGAACCACTCTTGCCCTGGTTCAACCAGAGTGATGGGTAGAACTCGGACTTTGACTTGAACTCTGTAACAAGAGACTTACGAAGACGAAGGTCCTTGATGAACTTGGCTTCTGAAGCTGACGAGAACATCGCTGCGTCGTAGGTGCCCTTACGGACAGCTGCTGCACGCTGTGATGCTTCCTTCACGTTGGTGAAGGTGATCTGGTCGAGGTAAGGAAGCTTTGCCTTTGTGTTTGGATCTGTGCGCCAGTATGTGGGGTTCTTGTACACGGTGAGTTCATCGGTGCTTGAAAGCTTGTAATCGTCTGCAACCTTGAATGGTCCGGTGCCGATTGGCTTTTGTGAACAGATGGTCTTGCCGTTTGTGAACTGTGCTGCTGAACGCATGAAGAAGCGACCTGATGCGTACAACGTGCTTGGGAAGTCGTTTTGTGCGCGAACAAGATCAATCTTCACGGTCAACGCATCAACAACAGTGATGTTCTTGATGTTTCCGAGGAATGCAGTAGCGGTGCTCAACTGGTAGGTCGATGCGTACCACGCTGGGTCAGGCATGATTGCAAGTGCGCCGAGTCCGGTGCCATTGAGTGCCTTAACAGCAGTGTCAATTGCGCCGGTTGGGGCGAACTGACCAATTGCTGCGTAGAACGCAAGCGTTCCCAATGCAGTGGCGTTACCAGAAGCAAGGCTTGCTGCGGTGAGGCCAAGGTTTGGTGTGAGTGATGCAAGCGGTCCACCTGTTGCCATCGCTGCAGCCAACTGACCAAATGCTGCGGTGCCTGCGATGCGAGCAGCGCCAGCCTTTGCAACAGTGTCAGAGTTCTTGCCTGACGAGTAGTCCAAGTTCAACTTCACGTTGGCGGCGTCGAAAACCGAGCCGTCAGAGTAGGTGATGTTTGGACGAAGCTTGATTGTCCAAGTCTTCAGGTCTGCTGATGGTGTGCCGCTCTCTGCGAGAAGGCCAACCATGTCGCCACCGATTGTCTTTTCAAAAAGACCTTCATAGATGGTGCGCTCAACCATGAGGGCTGAGTTTGCATTGTTGTCGCCGAAGCAGAATCCGGGGAATGTGTCGAAGATTGCA
>CANFIM010000058.1 GCA_947447175.1 Acidimicrobiaceae bacterium
GAAGGAACGTACGTTCTTGAGCATGGCTACTGCCGTTCGCTCTACACAGAAGATCCAAACGGAATGCTTCTTGAGTTCACTGCTGATGCACCAGGTGCAGCAAAGATCAACGCAGACCGCCGCGAAGATGCACACGAAGTGTTGAAGCGCTGGCTTGCAGGCGATCACACCAGCAATAACAACTACCGCTAGTTAGTCGAGCATTTCATGAATGACTCGAGCGTTCTCTTCGTTCACGGGTCGTTTCTTCCCAGCCTGACGTGGATACCTGTTATCGAACGTCTTGCACAGCACGGCCAAGATTGTCACACCATTGATTTGCCTTTTACGTCGTTAGCCGACGATGTTGAAGCATTGAGCAACAAAATTTCTGAACTGCAGAAATCACACAATGCAGTCACTGTGGTGGGTCATAGCTATACGGGCATCACCGTGTCCGCTGCATCGCATGCAGCACAACACTTGGTGTTTGTGGCAGCACGCATGCCTGCATTGGGCGAATCTCAAGCGGCAATTTCTCCGCAATGGGGAAACCCCGAGTTTCGTTCATGTTTAAACATTTCTAGCGATGGCGAGTTGTCGTTGACCGACGACGCAGATCGCTTTTTGTTTCATCGAAGCCCGGCATCGCTTGCGCGTTTAGCTATGCAGCACCGCAGACCAATGCGTAGTGAAATACCTGTAGAACCAATGGAAAATCCTGCATGGTTAACTGTTCCAAGTAGTTACATCGTGTGTACCGATGATCAAGCAGTACAACTCGACCAACAACGTATGCGCGCTGGTTGGGCAAAGCATTCCGTTGAGATTGATTCAGACCACTCACCATTTTTCTCTGCACCGCAAGCCACGGCCGATTTCATTCTTGAAACGCATCGCAACGAAACGGCGTAGCGAATGACCGCGAACTATTTCGGCAATGGGTCAGTGGTAGGCAACGTTGACATGCGCGAAAAGTCTTCAGAAATTGCTTTGGCAGTGTTCAACAACATCGGTAAATGTGACTTCTTTAGTTCAGCGATTGAAGTCTCGGCTGCATTAGTTGTGACATTGACTGCAGCAATGACAGAACCAGTGCCATCGGTGACCGGTGCTGCAATGGATCGAATGCCAAATGACAATCGTTCGTCAGACAACGACCAACCACGAGTGCGCACTTCTGCAAGTGCTGCATCAATTTCTTTGCGTGATGGTCGCACACGCGGCACAACGAGCGATTGCGATGGAATCTTCAACACCGCATCAAGTTCTTTCGTTGATAGTGCCGACAACAGCACATGGCCCATTGAGGTTGCGACTGCGGGGAAGCGAGTACCAATTTGGACTGACAAGCCAATGATCTTGGGCACCGGCACGCGCGCTGTATACACAATGTCGCTGCCGTCTAACTGCGACATCGAACTTGATTCATGTGTTTGCGATACCAATGACACCAAGTGCGGCCGAGCAATATCCCACATGCCCTGTGCATTGATGTACGACATGCCTAGTTCAAGAACTTTTGGCGTGAGCATGTACAAGCCATCGTTTGAACGCACGTATCCCAATTGCTCCAACGTGATGAGTAATCGTCGTGCAGTTGGTCGAGCCAAGTCGGCAGCCGTTGCTACTTCGCTCACTGTGAGCGCAAGGTGCGAAAGCGAAAACGCTCGCATCACATTGAGGCCGCGCGCTAACGCTTCAACAAAGTCGGGCTCGTCTCGTTTCGCTGCCATCGCCTGTGCCTCCCAGCATCAATCCATGTCCCTCCTCACGAAAGCATTCAGAACATGAACTCCCCACAGAATACGGCTAAGCCACTTGACGGACTAATAGTTGCCGATCTTTCCCGCGTGTTGGCGGGGCCATACTGCTCAATGTTGCTGGCCGATATGGGGGCAACAGTGGTGAAGGTGGAAAGTGCAGCAGGAGACGACACGCGCACCTGGGTACCACCCACCAAAGATGGCGTTGCCACGTATTACATGTCCATCAATCGCAACAAGAAGTCGATTGTGCTTGATTACGGAAACCCCGACGATCTTGCTTTGGTGAAAAAGTTGGTGCGAAACGCCGACATCTGTTTGGAGAACTTCAAGGTGGGAGGTCTGAAGAAGTTCGGCCTTGATTACGAATCAGTGAGTGTTGATAATCCCGGATTGATTTATCTCTCTATCAGCGGTTTCGGCACAGCAGAAGGCGCATGGCTGCCGGGCTATGACCTCATTGTGCAGGCAGTGTCTGGTTTGATGAGCCTGACTGGCGAGCCTGATGGCCAGCCGTATCGCGCAGGAATTTCTGTGTTTGACGTGATGGCCGGGCTACACGGCACCATCGGCGTTCTGTCTGCATTACACCAACGAAACGAAACCGGTAAGGGACAACACGTTGAAGTCAACTTGCTGTCGTCTGCAATGTCAGGCCTGGTGAATCAAACTGCGGCGTACACAGCGGCGGGCGTAGTGCCGTTCCGCATGGGCAATGCGCACCCCAGCTTGTTTCCCTACGAAGCGCTACCAACAAAAGACCGCGATCTCATCATTGCTGCTGGCAATGACAAGCAATTCCGATCATTGTGTGGTGTGTTAGGTATCGAAGACATTGCCGATGACCCACGCTTCAAGATCAACGCTGACCGCACAAAGAATCGTGAAGAGTTGCGCCCGTTCCTGTTAGAGAAACTGGCCGAATGGATGTCAGACGACTTGTTCATTGAACTCAACAAAGTCGGCGTGCCGTGTGGCCCCATTAACTCAATCGGCGATGGCGTTGAACTTGCAGAAAAGCTCGGACTTCGTCCACGAGTCAATGTCGGTGAAGGGGACCGCGAAGTCACCTTGGTGCGTAACCCCATCACGTTTAGCGACGGAGATCTTGAATATCGATTGCCACCACCGCAGTTGGGCGAGCACTCCGATGAAATTCGTGACTGGTTGAAAGGACTGGATTAATCATGGCTACAGAACAACCCACATACCGCACAGGTCTTGGCACATCAGATGCCGACAGCATTACGTTGCTCGGGCACGACCTGGCGTCAGAGCTATTGGGCAAGATTTCGTTTGGTGAACTTGCGTATTACTTGATTGCCAAGCAACGCCCATCACAGGGTCAGCTCGTGATGTTTGAAGCGGTGCTTGCAGCACTTGCCGATCACGGCTTCACTCCCACTGCTATCGCGGCGCGCCTCACATATGCAAGTGCACCCGATTCGTTACAGGGCGCACTCGCGGCGGGTCTTCTCGGAGGCGGCTCTCGTTTCCTTGGCGTCACCGAAGACTGCGCATTGTTCTTGAATGCTCAATTGCAGCAAGTGGGTACACAGACTCGGTCGGATGCCGAATGGGATGATGTGGCGCGCAATGTTGTTCGCTCGCAAAAAGAGATTGGCAAGTTCGTGCCGGGACTTGGACACCCTGTGCACAAGCAAGGCGACCCACGTACACCAGTACTCATGTCGCTGGCTCGTGAAAATGGAACCTTTGGTCCGCACCTCGCATTGTTTGAGGCCATTGGGCGCTCACACTCCGATGTTCTTGGCAAACACTTGCCCCTCAATGGCGCTGGCGTATGCGGAGCGGTATTGGCAGACCTCGGGCTTCCCCTCGGTGTCATGCGCGGCGTGGCCCTTCTGGCTCGCTGTGCCGGACTGCTTGGCCACATCGTGGAAGAGCAGACCCATCCGGTGGGTATCGACATCTATATGAACGTCGACCGCAATATCGATTATCAGCCTCCCACCAAGGGATAGATCCTCATACCCAAGCCCCATAAGGGTTTCGTGAGGAGACGCTCGTTTCTGTGCCAATGGGCACAGGAAATCCACCCTCTGGCGACCGCCTGTTGGTAATTTGTCCGCTAGTCGGACAGATAGTCCGTTCTTCACCTCCGGGGGGAAAACAAAATGGCAAATTCACTTGCACCCAGCGCTTCACAGCGTTGGCACAAATGGGTAGAAGAGCATCCAGTGGGCGGTCTCGCCCTTATTGGTGTGATTGCTACTCAGCTCGGTACATATTTCGGCTACTGCTTTAACGCAATTGGCCTTCCACAACTTCCATGGCCTGCTTACAACGGTGCACTCATTGCTGGCGCAGCTGGTGACAAGGGCGCATCTTGGGGTAACCCCATCAGCCAGTACTTCACTGGTCAGTCCATGCACTTTGTGAACGGCATTGTGTTCTGCATCTTGTTCGGCGTTATCGCTCACAAGGCAATTCCAGTAGCGAACCATGTCCTCAAGGGACTCGTCTATGGCGTCATCATGACGATCATCAGCATCGGCTTCCTTGTTCCTTACGCATACGCACCGAAGCAGGGCTACGGCCTCTTCTCCTTCGACACACCAAACGGTTGGAAGCTTCCAGCAGGCGTACTTCTCTGGCACCTCATTTACGGTGCAGTGATTGGTCTTCTGTACCAGCCAAAGGACAACAACTAGTCGATTCGCGTTAGCGAAAGAACTAAACGAAGAGCCCGGTCCGAAAGGACCGGGCTCTTTGCTTTTCGCAATCTCGTTCGTTACGAGAACAAACGCTTAGATGCAATTTCGCAACCCTGCGACAATGCTGCGAGTTTTGCAAACACCACGTCAGGGTCAATTGTTGTTGTGCCCACGTGCACTGAGAAACCACAGTCAACGCCGGCAAGCAAACGATCGGGCGACACAACTTCAGCCCATTGACCCAAACGCTGGGCTACAAGCTCCGGGTGTTCGATGTAATTCGATTGCGGCTCGATGACTCCCGGACAAATGAACTTGTCTTTTGGAACTCCGAGTTCTTTCAGCACGCTCCATTCGTGTGAGTGACGAGGGTTTGCGCCTTCAAACAACACTGTTTGCGGTTTTGCTGTCCACACAATGTCGATGATGTCTTGAATTGGAACATCGTGATGGTGTGGACCCGGGTAGTTGCCCCAGCACAAGTGCATGCGCAGCTGCTCAGCAGGAATATTGCGAACGGCGTGGTTCAACGCCTCGATATTGGTGCGAATAGTGCTGCGGAAGTCTTCCAATGAAAGTTGTGCATACGCAGAGTGGCGGCCCATTGCGAGGTCAGGGCAGTCAACTTGCACCACTGCGCCTGCGGCAGCAATAGCCTCGTATTCAAAGCGCATTGCCTCTGCAATTGCATAGACATATTCCTCACGCGTTTTATAGAACTCATTACCAAAGAACAACGACACCACTCCAGGTGACGCCGCGCTCGTGAAAATGTCTTTGTGTCCAAAGCTCTTTGCAGCTGCCGACAACTCCGTCATGTCTTTGACGGCAGCTGTTTTGTCGATGACTTCAATGGCGCTGGTGCATGCAGGCGCAGAACGCTTGCGACGACCAGGGTTACCCGCAACGGCTTCGGCGCTGCGAGGGAAATCGACGAGGTCATCGAAGAAATAGTTTTGAATGGATTCGCCGGCAAACCCAGACAAACGGTCTTTCACATACGTGGCATATGAAGGCTTTGACATTTCGCCGTCGTTGATAATGGTGACGCCGGCCTTCACCTGCTTCTCAACAATCTCCACAATTGCCTTCGAAATACGCTCATCAAGAGCCGTCTTGTCGACAGGAATGCCATCGCCAACGGCCCACATCAACTGAATGAGGTCATCGGGTCGAGGAAGACTGCCGGTGTGCGTGCTTGGGATGAGGTGCGATGGAGTGGCCATGTGATTCCTAACAATGGAGAGCACTGAAATCATATGTGCGGACACGTGTCCACGGTGCGGTCAAACAGTAATTTTGAGCCTTCACGAAAGTGAGGTGCAGAACGTAAAGACCTAGTCTGTTTTGGTGCACAGAATTGTCATTGTCGGAGCATCGTTAGCCGGTGTGCGAGCAGCAGAAACTCTTCGCTCGCTCGGATTCTCGGGCTCAATCACCATGGTGGGCGACGAACCACACATGCCCTACGACAGGCCGCCATTGTCGAAGAATTTTCTGGCTGGCGAGTGGGAAGCAGATCGTGTTGCATTGCGCAAACCTGAAGCATTGGAAGAGCTCAACCTCACGTGGAAGTTGGGTAGCGCTGCTACTTCGTTGAATCTGGAAGAGAACTCGCTCACGTTGGCAAGCGGCGAAACGCTCACGTATCACGGCCTCATCATCGCAACAGGCGGCGTGGTGCGGCGTTTACCCAATCAGCCCAACATTGCAGGTGTTCACGTATTGCGCACATTGAGCGATGCAGCAAATTTGCGCAACGAAATCGTGGAAGGTGCACGCGTTGTAGTGATTGGCGCAGGCTTCATTGGTTTGGAAGCAGCCGCAACGGCGTCGAAGCGCGGTGCGCATGTCACTGTGCTTGAAGGCTTGGAAGCACCACTCATTCGTGCACTCGGTGCAGAGATGGGTGCAGCAATTGGAGCCGTGCACACACGCAATGGCGTTGATGTGCGATGTGGTGTGCAGGTGCAATCAATCAATGGCACTGATCGCGTTACCAGCATCACTTTGGGCAATGGCGAGGAAGTGCCTGCCGATGTAGTGATTGTGGGCATCGGTGTTGCGCCGGCAACGCAGTGGTGTGAGGGAAGTGGCCTCACTATTCGTGATGGCATTGTGTGCGACGAAAATCTGTGCGCCGGCCCTGCACATGTATTTGTTGCAGGCGACGTATTGCGTTGGCCGAACTCCTTGTTCACCGATGTTGAGGTCGATATGAGGGTTGAGCATTGGACCAACGCTGCAGAGCAAGGCGCAATAGCTGCGAAGAACCTCTTTGCATCAATGTATGAAACCGAATTAGAACCGTACGCCGCAGTGCCATTCTTTTGGAGCGACCAATTTGATGCGCGTATTCAGTGCCTGGGTCGTCCGTCGGCGAACGCACAAGTTGACATTGTTGATGGCAATATCGACGACGGAAAGTTCTGCGCGATCTACACCGTGAACAATCGACTCACTGCTGTTCTTGGCGTGAGCAAACCAAAACTGGTGATGCCCAGCCGCGCATTGTTGTCGAAGCACACCACCCGTGAAGAAGCGCTTGCGCATTTCGAACGA
>CANFIM010000059.1 GCA_947447175.1 Acidimicrobiaceae bacterium
GGCACAGGCGATGAAGACCTGCGCAAAGATGGCATGGCCACACTTGATGCGATTCGGCGCATTAAGGCTGAAATTCCGGGCGCATACACAACCCTTGGCCTATCCAATGTGAGTTTTGGTCTCAGCCCTGCAACTCGTCAGGTGTTGAACAGTGTGTATTTGCATGAGGCACGCGAAGCCGGCCTCGACTCCGCAATTGTGCATGCGTCAAAGATTCTTCCTCTTGCACGCATTCCGCAAGAACAAATCGATGTATGTCAAGACCTCATTTATGATCGTCGCGCCTCGGACTACGACCCACTCATGAAGTTGCTGGAAATTTTTGCGGGCGTTTCCAGTGTTGCAGCCGTCAAAGAAGACCGCACTGACTGGACCGTTGAACAAATTTTGCGTCAGCGAATTATTGATGGCGATCGCGAAGGGCTCACCGAAGATCTTGAGCGTGCGATGGCACTAGGAATTGCACCGCTCACCATCATCAATGACATCTTGCTTGACGGCATGCGCGAAGTGGGCGAACTCTTTGGTTCTGGCCAAATGCAGTTGCCTTTTGTATTGCAAAGCGCGGAAACCATGAAGACCGCAGTTGCATACCTTGAACCATTCATGGAACGTGCCGAAGGTGAAAGTTCGTCGAAGGGCAAGTTGGTGCTTGCCACCGTAAAGGGCGACGTACACGACATCGGCAAGAACTTGGTCGACATCATTTGCACGAACAACGGCTACGAAGTGGTGAACATCGGCATCAAGATCGGCATTCAAGAAATGATCGACAAGGTGAAGGAAGTGAACGCTGATGCACTTGGCATGAGCGGGCTTCTCGTGAAGAGCACCATCATCATGCGCGAAAACCTCGAGGAATTGAATACACAGGGCCTCAGTGAGATTCCTGTGTTGCTTGGCGGCGCAGCACTCACCCGAAGCTACGTTGAGCAAGATCTCCGCAAGGTCTACAACGGTCGCGTGTTCTACGGACGCGATGCCTTTGAAGGACTCTCCACTCTCGACAAATTGATGGAGATTAAGAAGACTGGCGTAGATGACGTTGACTTTGGCCGCAAGATTGGTGAGCGTCAGATTCCTCGTCGCGAAAAAGTTGTAGTTGATCCGTCAACCATTCCCGCACGTTCGCCAGAAGTGGAAGTAGACAACACCGTCTTTGTTCCACCATTCCTTGGCACCAAAGTTGTGAAGGGCATTGGCCTTGATGAAATTGCTGAATACATCAATGAAACCGCGCTTTTCCGCAACCAGTGGCAGTACCGCCCGAATGATGGAGAAACCGATGCGGATTTCAAAGATCGCATTCGACCATTACTTCGCGAACAACTAGCTGCTGCAAAAGCTGGCGGTTATCTTGTGCCACAGTTGGTGTACGGATACTTCGCCGTCAACGGCGACGGTAACGACCTTGTGGTGTGGACCGATGCAACTCGCAGTCAAGAGCTCACACGTTTCGCATATCCTCGCCAGAAGGAAGCGCCGTACATGTGTATCGCCGACTTCTTCCGCCCCATTGACAGCGGTGAAGTTGATTATGCGTCATTCCACATTGTCACTATGGGCCAACTTGTCAGCGATAAAGCTGCAGAGTTGTTCGCAGAAAACAAGTACAACGACTACATGGTGATCCACGGTATCGGTGTTGAAATGGCAGAGGCTCTCGCCGAATACTGGCACCATCGCATTCGCACCGAGTGGGGTTTTGTTGAAGAAGATGGCCCATCAGTTTCAGGACTTTTCCGTCAGCAATATCGCGGTGGTCGATACTCATGGGGTTACCCCGCATGTCCGGACCTTGAAGACAATGCACGAGTTGCAGAAATTCTTCAGGCAGGTCGCATTGGTATTGATGTGAGCGAAGAAACCGGCTGGCAATATCAACCAGAGCAAACCACCTCTGCTCTCATTTGCCATCACCCCAAAGCAAAATATTTCGTCGCACGTGACTGATCAAAACGAGAAAAGTTATCTCTGTCCTCTAGACAGATGACATGATTCCTTCTCCCTCAATTTCACTAGCCATTCAACGTTCTTCTCGTTAGAAATACGAGCGCACCACATGGTGCTCGTACCCAAGGAGAAAAGAATGAAGAAGTTGATGATTCAATTTCAAACTCTGGTCATGGAGTCGACACGACGCAATGACGAGGGCGCAGTAGCCGCTGAATACGGCGTGCTTCTTGCTGGCATCGTGGCGGTGGTTGCAATTGCAGCTGCTGCACTTGGCGGTCGTATTGGCCGCTTGTTTGACGCCATCGTCCCATGATCAAGAATCGCTTGTCTCGCGTCGTTTTTCGGCGCGAGACAAGCGACGATGGGGTTGCAGCGGTTGAATTTGCTCTTGTTTTACCCATCTTCGTCGCTCTTCTGTTCACGATTGTTGTATCGACTTCGGTCTACATCGACCAATTGCAGTTGCAATCAGTTGCACGTGATGCAGCACGATCAGAATCAGTTTCTGCAGCATCCGGCTGCACAGTAGCCACCACTGAACTTGCTACGAATGCAATGGGAAATGTGCAATGCGTAGTGAACCAGACGTGCACAAGTGGCACCGTCCGCATACAACTCACTTCAACTCAACAAGTATCAATTCCGATTGTTGGAAATCGAACTGTGGTGCTTCATGCAACCTCTTCCTTTGTCTGCTCGTAACCGCGGTTCGATCGCATTACTTACAGCCGTCTGTTTTCTTCCCCTCATTCTTGGCCTGGCAGTTGTGGCCGATGGGTCGCGTACATGGATTGCACGTGAACGACTACAAAATGGAGTTGAAGCCAGCGCCACCGCAGTTGCAAAGAAATGGGCATCCACAGGTACTGCATGCGGTGTTGCTGAAATGGCGTACATCTCGGCTGATGGGGCAACTGCTAGTTCGCAACATTGCACCACCACCGGCACTTCCAAAAGCGGCACAGTTGTTATTGATGCGTCAGGCACGGTTGACCTCTTCTTCGGCAATCTCCTCGGACGTGCTCACTCTCACATTTCTTCCAGTACTGGCGTGCGTCTCGGTGCACCTCATTCAATGATTGGTCTATGGCCATTTGCCTTGTGCGCCAATGTTCCAGAGGTTGCAGCGTGGTTGACTTCTCAACTCACCTCAACGGCGTCGTACACAATCACTTTTGAATCCCAGAAGCCAGCGTGTAGCGGTGGAGCCTCTGGCAATTGGGGCGCCATTGATTTCAATGGTGGGTCGAATTCCACCTCAGAAACCAATACGTGGATAACGAGCGGATATTCAGCACCTGTAGTGGTTGGATCTTTACTTGCAGGAAACCCCGGCGTTCCGTCGTCGTCTCTCAATATTGCAAGCGCGATAGGAAAAACCTTCTTGTTTGCTCTATACGACACTGCAACAGGCTCTGGAAACAACGCGAATTTTCACGTCGTCGGATTCGCGACCGCCAAATTGATAAGCGCTCGGCTGACAGGCGGGAATGCACAACGCAGTCTCACAATCCAGTTCTTGAGAGATTCTGAATCCGGGGTCATTGGTTCCGGAATTACAAACTACGGAGTTACTGCCTGGACAGTGTGCTCGCAAGATGCACAAGGAGCATGTCAATGAAAGTTATTCCAGTTGTAAAGAGGTTTTGGATTCCTCTTGCCGTTTTTGTGCTCACTACCGCTGGACTCGCGACGTTATTGCCGCACTCAGACGATAATGCCGATGCATCAATTGAAATTCCAACAGTTGTAATGACCACAGATATGCCCGCGGGCACCGATGCCGACATCGTGCGAACAAATGTTGAGATACGAATGTTGCCCACAGAAGCGCGCGCCATCGGCGCTCTTCAATCGATTCTCGATATTCCCGAGGGGCTTTTGAACTCACACCACGTAATTGGGCAACAAGTTCTCACTTCTTCGTTTGACGTCAGTCGAGTTCGAGCCTTTGGCGACGACTATGTATCGCTCTCTATTCGACTTGATCCCCAACGATGGACAGGGCCATATTCCACAGCTGGTCAAAGAGTCAATATTTACGAGGTACAAGACGGCACCAATGCAGTTCTCATTTCAGCCGATGCCATCATCATCAACGCGCCTTCCATCACCGACCTCAAGCCCGATGACAAATCTGTGGTTACTTTCGGGGTGAGACGAGGGACTGTTGCTGCAGTCATCGTGGCGGCTACAAACGAGAAAATCTGGGTTACTAGCCGATGAGCACCACTCGCCTTCCAGACGTCAGCCTTGATCTTTCCTTTGATATTGACCAGACCACTATTCGGCGTATTGCAAAGGAAGTGCGTCCGTCGTTGGCACTTATTCCCAACCGCACTGGCATGAGTGATGAAGAACTTCGCACCGCCGCGTTGAGTCTTGTTTCTTCCTCAATGACAAAGTCATACAGCAATATGAACGGGAGAACTGAAGTCATTCAAGCCGCTGTAGTAGATGAGCTCTTGGGCTTTGGGCCCATCCACGATCTTCTACTTAATCCAACGATTTCAGAAATCATGGTAAATGGAAGTCAGAATCTCTTCGTTGAGAGCAATGGTGTCTTACGCAAAACAACCCGAACATTTGAATCTGATGAACAAATTCTCCTTGTGATTGACCGCATGCTCCGAACTTCGGGGCGTCGTGTCGACCAATCCTCACCCATGGTCGATGCTCGACTTCCCGATGGTTCACGCCTCAATGTAATTCTGCCCCCACTTTCGATTGACGGCCCCTCGGTCACCATTCGAAAATTTCTCTCGGGAAACCTCACCACCGATGATTTGATTCGGCAAGGGTCATTATCGGAAGCGGCTGCAGAATTTCTAGAGCAGGCTGTAGCAAACAAGATGAACATCTTGGTGAGCGGCGGCACTGGTACCGGCAAAACCACAATCTTGAATATTTTGTCTTCATTCATTGGACGCAGCGAACGCGTTGTCACAATTGAAGATGCGGTGGAGCTCACACTCCATATGCCAAATCTTGTGCGGCTGGAATCTCGTCCAGCGAACTCCGAGGGCATCGGCGAAGTTGATATTCGTGATTTGGTGCGCAACTCACTGCGAATGAGGCCAGACCGCATTGTGGTGGGAGAAGTACGAGGGTCAGAAACCATTGACATGCTGCAGGCAATGAACACGGGCCATGAAGGTTCACTCTCTACGGTGCACGCCAACTCGCCACGTGATGCTCTTCGACGTTTAGAAACAATGGTTCTTCTCAGCGGCGCCGAATTACCACTTCGTGCCATTCGCGAGCAAGTGTCGTCATCTATCGACCTAGTTGTGCACTTGGCCCGAGATGCCAACGGACGACGTTACGTGGATGCCATTACCGAGGTAGTCGGCATGGAGGGCGACCTCATCTCAACAGCAGACCTCTTTGAACGTGATAAACGAAGCGGCGGTAGCGATGTTCTTCTTCACCCGCTTATCAACACTGGTATCCCTTCTCAACGCATCAATCTTCGAGTTGCCCGGAGCACACATTGAGTTCGCCACTACTCACCGCCTCATTGCTGGGTTCAGCAAGTGGTTTAAGCGTGCATTACATTGCGCGCAGCCGGTCACTTCCCCACATGCCACAGATGCACCTACAGACCTGGATGTGGGCCACTCCCATAGTCCTTGTTGTTGCTGTTCTCGCAGCTGGTCCAGTAGGTGTCATCGCAACACCCACCCCTTGGCTCGTTAACGAGGTGCTACACAGACGACGGATACGCCAACGAAACGACACCTTAACGAGCACGCTTGGTCCCGCACTTCAGTTAATGATTGGTCAACTTCGAATTGGACGAAACATTGTGGGGGCAATTGCAGAGGTATCAGAGTCCGTACCCGCACCACTTGGTCCTCTTCTACAAAATGCTGTGGCTGCAGCCCATCTCGGCACTCCTATTGATGAGGAACTCATGCGCATAGCCCGCGAGGAGAACAACAATCACTTGGAAATTGTGGCATCAGCAATTGGCATTCATAATCGCATGGGTGGTTCCCTCAGAGACATTCTGCAATCCGTGGTCGACGACATTGAAGAGGAAGACAAGCTACGCAGAGATATTCGCAGCCTGACCGCCGATGGTCGGCTCAGCGCACAGATTCTGTTAGCTATGCCGCCAGTAATGCTGCTCTTCGTATCGGTAATGAGCCCCGGATATGCATCACCTTTAATAAACGATCCACTCGGCCGATTTATGACTGGCCTTGCGATACTGCTCGCAATTGCCGGCGTGCAATGGCTTCGAGCCTTAAGTTCCCAACAGAGCACGTACTAATGCAACTTCCCCCCGTCCTTCTCTTTAGTTCAGCCGCAACTATTGCTGCTCTTCGCATTCCAACCGTGAGCGCTCCTCAACGTGTGACCACATGGAGACATGCATCGTTACAAGATGCTGTGGGCGTTGTGTATGCGGAAGAAGGTGGTTGCGAACGTGTCGCCACTCAGCAATGGCTAGCCATCACAGTTTCAATGGTGGTTGGAATCTCTTTTCTTCTCATTCAACCCACTCTGCCGTATGCCTTTGGCATTGCTGTCGTTGGTGCCGGATCTTGGCAATTGCCACTGCTCTTTGCGCGCACCCGAGAGAAGAACCGGCAACTGCGGATTGATATGCAACTCAATGATGCATTAGGCGAATTAGTGATGGGCGTAGAGGCGGGCATGACTTTGGAGTCCGTGATGAATGCTCATGCGCAGAGACGCCACACTGATCTGGCACACGAGTTCAAGCACGTACTCACTCGCATCAACGTAGGTGTCACTCGTGGTGATGCACTTGATGAGATGCTCCAGCGCACTCCGACCACTGGAATGAAAATGTTTGCTGCAGCCGTGCAGCAGAACCAGAGACTTGGTACACCATTGGCAGAGGTGTTGCGTCAACAAGCACAAAGTTCGCGGCGTAGACGCCGTCAGAATGCAGAAGAAAGTGCAGCGAGATTGTCTCTCAAAATGATCTTCCCCAC
>CANFIM010000060.1 GCA_947447175.1 Acidimicrobiaceae bacterium
ACACGCTTGGCCCGCACAGGGCAGCCATCTGCCAATGATTGTCCTGCGAACTTCCACGACGTAGAGGTTTGAGTTGTAGCAACAATGGTTGGCAGCAGATCCAGGTTGGTGGAAGCACAATCGCTGACGACACTGGTTGTTTGCCCTGGGTATTTGATGAATGTGGGAACTCGAAAAATATCTGCAACCTGTTGTGGTTCGAGAAAATCAGTGTGTCGTTGCGGCATGCCAGAAATAAAAGAAATTCCGTGGTCAGCAGTGACCACCAACATTGTGCTCTTCCAGCGTGGAGATGCTTTCAATTCTTCAAGAACTCGCTTGATGGTGGCATCAACGGCACCTACTTGATACAGAAACGTTTGGTACTCGTCTCGAACGCCGTCATCAGAATCCGGATTAACCGTGGAGATTGTGGGAGACAACGGCGCCACGCGTTCATCTGGAGTCATTCTCCACGGCGCATGTGGCATGAGTGCGTGTACAACAGAAACGCGTGCATTCTTGCTCTGAGAGAATTGGTCAACTGCTTGCAACACAGCATCCGGCTGAGAGAGAGCATCCTGTGTGTATTGCTCTTTGAATTTATTGGCCACAGCTCCGAAGCCACCCCAAGCTCCTTCAACCGAAGGGATCCGTTTCCGCAATGCTGGAGGGAAAATGCGTTGTCCATATACGTAACTTGCATCGCGAAAGAAGCCTTTCAATCGAGAAAGATTGAACGAAGTTCGAGACTCGCCTATGCGAGGACACACATGTGTTGGACACAGACTCGTCACTGGCTCAACACCTGTCACTTCAGTCTTTCCGGCAAAGAGTGTGAAAATGTTCTTCGGATACGCAGACAAGAACGGTGCGGCAGTCTTTGACGGCACGTGCGATGACAAAATTGCTGGTACTGCCTGATGGGTGAAGTTTGAGGCCGACACGTTGTTTCGGTACCACGTTGAGATTGATGCAAGTTCAGCAAATCCGGGGAATCGCTCGGCGTTGATGCTTCCGTTTGCGTCTAAGAGCGGTGCGAGTGGGAATTCATCCAGAACAATCTGCAGCACACTCACCTCTTTCGCACCAATCACCGCATCACTCTTTGGCCCCTGCGATTGCAAAAGAATGGGTTGCAACTGCACCATTGCGCCCGCAAGTACCGCCACACTCAGAACTGCCAGCCAGCGCGACCACTCGCGCGCCCACTTCTGCTTGTCATATATATAAGGGAATGCCACGCCAAGAACTACGGCAATCGAGAGTGACGGAATGTCTCCCGTTATGTGGGCCCATCGGGCAATAGCCAGACCACTCAAGAACGAGAATCCGGCAACCAACAAAAGTCGCATCGATTCATTGACCTTGGGCCCAAAGAAACGACTGAGGCGGTCAAGAGCCACTGCCCCAGCTGCTGGCCCCACTGCAACCACAACCAAGAAAAACAGCACTTCCAAGGAGGACAATTTGGCAGTGGAGAACACAGTGGCATTTTTGCCATATAGGTCGAGGAGAGGCTGAGAGATGGCAACAGTGGACAAAGCCAGATAAGTGAGAAAGTGCTTACGAATCACCCAACAACCTTGCCACAATGGAGCCATGACTTCCCGCCCACGCATACGACAGTCTGGAATGTCGTATCTCCTTGGGGCATTCATGATTTGCTCGTCCGTTCTGCTGTCGGTTCACCAAACACAGGCTGCTCAATCTTCCGCAACAGCTAATGGACAACAGACACTCCTATTTGTTGGGGACAGCCTCACTGTTGGCACCAGTTGGTTCGGATCATTGAAATCCAAAATTGACGGTCTCGGAATCTGGAACAACACCACTATTGACGCAAAAGTTGGACGCTTAGCCACAGAAGGAGCCGTGATTCTCAAAACTCGAATCACCGCGCAAACAACGGCAATCGTTGTAGCCCTTGGAACCAACGACATGATTTCACGGAGAGACCCCGCATATCCCCCCGTGGCAATTGACGCTATGATGCAACAAGCCCGCAATTTGCCAGTGTTGTGGTTCAACGTGAAATTTTCACCAACCGGGCGCGGAGACTGGCGGGCACGCGGACGCCGATTCGATCGAGCACTTCGAGCCGCACAATTACGTTGGCCGAATTTGATCATCGCCGATTGGAACTCCGCTTTCACTCCCGCAGGCAAGGCTCAATACATCAGCGATGGCGTGCACCTCAATGTGAGCGGATACAAAGCGCGAGCTGCATTCACCATCAAACAATTGAAGACTTTTGGAAACTCAGTTGTGAATGCATCAACCACTACAACCACAAGCACAACTACTACAGTGTCACCCACAACAAGCACCACCATCTTGCCCACAACAACGGTTCCGTCGCCCACCACTACATAGCGTCACGGCTACCGTGGTCATATGCGCGCAGTCACAGCCACTTCAGGCCAGGTCCAACTTGTAGACAGAGACATTCCCACTGGCAACGGTGAGTTAATCACGGTGACATCGAGTGGAATCTGCGGGAGCGACCTTCATCTCATCGAGGCTGGTCTCTCTGGCGTCATCCTGGGCCATGAGTTTGGTGGACTCACCGAAGATGGTCGCCTCGTTGCCGTGCGACCCACTGGTGAGTGCGGCACCTGCCCTTCATGCCTGATGCATGCGCCGAGCACATGCCCCGAAGCCACCACCAAGGCCCATGGCATTTCACAAGACGGTGGGCTCGCTGAATTCGTACGTGTTGAGTCGTCTCGATTGTTTGCATTGCCCCCCGGAACCGACCCAGCCTCTGTAGGGCTTGTTGAACCGCTCGCAGTTGTTGTTCATGGAATCAACAGACTCACACTCCACAGAGGTCAACGTGCAGTAGTGGTAGGGGCGGGCTCCATCGGATTACTTGCTGCGGCAGTACTAAAGGACCGAGGGGTAGATGTAGACATTGTCGCCCGCCACCCACATCAATTTGCGGCGGCGGAACAACTGAACATCACAGCCGTGGAAAAAGCGGGCAAGAACTATGACTGTTCATTCGACGCCGTGTGCACGCAGCAATCTTTTGATCAATGCGTCAGTGCTACACGCCCACGCGGCTCACTTCTAGAGTTCGGAATGGTGTGGTCACCAGTTGCACTCAGCAACAACTTCATGATGAAAGAAATAAACATCATTCCTTCCATCTACTACAGCCATGACAACGAGCATGATGACTTTGCAGAAGCAATTGATGTGCTGCATCGCAATCACAACATCACTAATGCGATTGTGACGCATCGATTTGCACTTGAAGATGCAGAACACGCATTCACAGTTGCTGCAGATCGAAAGAGTGGCGCAATCAAAGTGCACATGTTCACAACTCTGTAGTTGTTATGAACCATTTCATTTTTGATGAACTCATGTGACCTTGTGCAGAATTTGGTTGTTTGTCACATGACCCCCGACACATCTCGTTAAGCAATTAGCGTGGCTCCGTTCACATCAATGTGATGTGAATTTCTTTTGGGGAGAAATTAATGACACAACGTCAGACCACTCGGTCACGTGTGTTGCGTCGCGTCGGTGTTGCACTTGCAGCAACCATCGCGGTATCAACCGTGGCCACAAGCGGAACACAGGCATCAAAGGTGTCTGCGTCCAAGTACGGCGGAAAGCTGAAGGTTGCAATTTTCGACACCTTCCCTGGCTTCTGCTTCGGCGACAACAACGCAAACTCAGCCCTCATGGTTGAGCGCACCATTTACGAAGGTCTTTTCGAAAAGACAATCGGTGGCGACATGGTTGGCCTTCTCGCAGAGAGCGGCACACCATCAGCAGACTTGAAGACATGGACAATCAAGCTTCGTCCGAACATCAAGTTCTCTGACGGCGCAACATTCGATGCCACAGCAGTGAAGACAAACCTTGACTATGCAACAGGTTTGAAGTCAACACAAACCGCACAGGCTGCAATTCCAGGAATCATGGCAACTGCCGCATTCACTGGTTTGGTTGCTGCACTCAGCACTAACGCTGCAGCTCCAGTAGCAACAAGCCTTGGCTTGTCAGCAGCGGCATTGGCTACTTCAACCGGAAAGCAAACACTTGCTTTCTATGCAGCTCTTGGAACATTCGTCAAGGGCGGCAAAGTTGATACAGCAATGGGCGGCGCGTTAACAGCAGCCAACATCGCAATCAACCCTGATGCTGCTTGGTACGCAACCACCTACCAATTGAGCACATCAACTGCATTCAACGGAAACATCAAGGCTGTCACAGTTGTTGATGCGTTGACAGTAAAGATTGACCTTGTTCGCGCACAGAACGACTTCCCGAACACGTTGTACGCATCGGGCCGTTTCTTCATGCGCTCACCAGCACAGTTCACAAACGGCAAGACCGTGTGTTCACAAAAGCCAATCGGCACCGGACCATTCAAGGTTGCTGAGGATTACAAGCTTTCGAACACCGACGAAGTCGTTGTGTACAAGAACCCCACCTACTGGCGTACAGATGTAAAGACTGGCGCAAAGCTTCCTTACCTCGACCAGATCACCTTCACCAATGTGAAGGAAGCATCACAGCGTGCAGCAGCTGTCCGTAAGGGCACCTATGCAGCAGCGATGTTCACATCTGCAACAGAAGGAACCTTCATCAAGGACCTTCGTCTTCGCAAGTCATCAGTGACAGAGTTCAAGTCAAAGGCTGAGTACTACCCATCACTCTGGTTGAACCAGGGCAAGACTGGCTCACCATTCGCAAGCAAGAATGCTCGTTTGGCAGTTCTTTCCTGCATCGACCGTGCGAACTTCGTCAAGGTACGTACGAAGGGTGAAGGCGAAGTTGCTGATTCACTTGTTGGTCCAACCAACATCATGTACACAACTCGTGGCTTCCAGAAGTTCGACGTGAATGCATCGAAGGCTTTTGTAACCGCATGGCAAGCAGAAGCTGGCAATGCTGGCAAAACACTTGAGTTCACATACCCATCAGACGTTTCCACCGCTTCACAGGCCAATGCGAAGTTCTTGCAATCGACTTGGGCAAAGTGTGGAATCAAGGTGAACATCACCACTGAAGAAACCGCACAGATCATCGCGAAGACATTTAACTCTTCCGCATCAGGTGCAACTCAGAACGCATACGATGCCATTTCAATTCTTCTTCTTGAAGGAACCGATGTGAGCTTCAACATGCCATTCCTCCTGTCAAGCTCAATTGAGACCGGCTCACAAGCCGCAACCTGGGCATCAACAGTGGGAACAGTGCTGAGCCTTAACCACCCAACAGCCGCAAACGCAAAGACATCAGACGATGCGTTGAAGGCTGGCGAGGCTGCAGCCAGCCCAGCAGTGGCGAAGTTGAAGTACCAAGAGGCCATCGCTTTCCTTCAGACTGAAGGATTCATGGGCGCCGTTCAGCGTCAGTACTACACATTCTTTGCGAACAACAAGAGCGGTATCGCTGCCAGCATCGGCAAATTGCAACTCGAAAAGGGCAAGACCCAGCGAATTGTGACCAACTGGGGCATCGACTGGACCGGAGTTCACAAGTAGAAATACTTGAGAATTTCGTTCTCTGAACGAAAAAGGGGCGGTGATCTTCGGGTCGCCGCCCCTTTTGCATTCTCCCCTTCCCAGCCTTCACAAAGCCACAACGCCCTCCCACCAGGACTCCCGGCAGGGCTGAATTATTTGGTGCTGGCAATTGTTAATTTGTGCCGTGTCTAGCGTCACAGCAATTACCCCTGCTATCGTGCCTTCAGTCACACCACGGTGGTGTGCAACTTTTGGGGGTAAACCAAATGACACAACGTCAGACCACACGGTCACGAGTGTTGCGTCGCGTAGGGGTAGCTATCGCAGCCACTATCGCGGTATCAGCAGTGGCCACGACTGGAACGCAGGCATCAAAGGTGTCTGCTTCCAAATACGGCGGAAAGTTGAAGGTTGCAATCTTCGACACATTCCCCGGATTCTGCTTCGGCGACAACAATGCAAACTCAGCCCTCATGGTTGAGCGCACCATCTATGAAGGTCTTTTTGAAAAGACAATCGGTGGCGACATGGTTGGCCTTCTTGCAGAGAGCGGCACACCATCAGCAGACCTGAAGACTTGGACCATCAAGCTTCGTCCAAACATCAAATACTCTGACGGCTCGGTTTTCGACGCCGCCAACGTGAAGTTGAACTTGGACTACTCGTCAGGCAAGAACTCAGACACCTTGGCAAAAGCTGGCGCTGCTCGCATCGCAGGCACCGCAGCATTTGCCAACTTGTTGACATTCCTTGGAACAACTGGATCCGCTTTGCTTCCAAGCCTTGGCTTGTCAGTGGCAGCACTCGGTACAGCAGCAGGTGCTGGAACCGTTGCGTTCTACGCAGCAATTGGTCAGTTCGCACCAACCGGCGCAATTGACACTGCTGTTAAGGCACTCAATGGCACCGGGCTCGGCTCACTTGCAATCATGCCTGATACAGCGTGGTACCTGTCCACTTACCAATTGAGCACTGCTACAGCATTCCTCGGAAACGTCAAGAACATCACAGTGGTTGATGATTTGACTGTGAAGATTGATCTTGTTCGCGCACAAAACGACTTCCCAAGCACGTTGTACGCATCAGGTCGCTTCTTCATGCGTTCAGCAGCACAGTTCACAAACGGCAAGACCGTGTGTTCACAAAAGCCAATCGGCACCGGACCATTCAAGGTTGCAGACGATTACAAGCTTTCCCGCACCGATGAACTCACCGTGTACAAGAACCCCACGTACTGGCGCACAGATCCAA
>CANFIM010000061.1 GCA_947447175.1 Acidimicrobiaceae bacterium
CTGATGAGTGTGAGGCGACCAGGAATACGTGCAGGGTTCAATGCCTGACACAACTCAAGCACCCACTCCGGTGAAGTGGTGGGGCCCACCTTGCAACCAATGGGGTTGCCCACGCCGCGCAAGAACTCCACGTGTGCGCCATCGAGTTGACGTGTGCGCTCACCAATCCACAACATGTGCGCCGAGCAGTCGTACCACTGGCCAGTGAGTGAGTCTTGGCGCGTGAGTGCTTCTTCGTAACCAAGAATGAGCGCTTCGTGGCTGGTGTACACGTCTACTTCGTGCAACTTGGGGTAGTTCTCTGTATCAATGCCACATGCGTGCATGAATCCGAGAGCTCGTTCAATTTCGTTTGAGAGTTCAACGTATCGCTGACCTTCAGGGCTGCTTGCCACAAACTCTTGTGTCCACGCATTCACGCGATTCAAATCAGCAAAGCCACCTTTGGTGAATGCCCGCAGCAAGTTCAAGGTGCTTGCTGACTGGTGGTATGCCTGCACTAAACGGTCAGGGTTTGGTACACGAGCATCGGAAGTGAATGCTGCATCGTTCACAATGTGTCCACGGAACGATGGCAATTCAACGTCGCCCACTTTTTCAAAGTTGGCAGAACGAGGCTTTGCAAACTGACCAGCCATACGGCCGATCTTTACAACAGGTACTCCCATTGAGTACGTGAGTACTACTGCCATCTGCAAGATGACGCGCAACTTCTCGCGAATGTTGTTGGCGCTGAACTCTTCAAAGCTTTCGGCGCAATCGCCAGCCTGCAACAAGAAGGCATTGCCGGCGGCTACTTGACCAAGTGCTTGCTGTAACGAACGAGCCTCACCGGCGAACACCAATGGTGGATACGAAGAGATCTGCTGCAGTGCGGCATCGAGTGCAGCAGTGCTTGGCCATTCAGGTTGTTGTTGTGCAGGAAATGCCTGCCATGAAGTGGGGGACCAGCTCTTCGCCATAGGGGTACCAGCCTTGCGCCTTTGGGGGGTAAATAGCAACGCCTATTTCCCGTATTGGGAAATAGGCGTTACAGGAAACGGGTATGTGATGAAATCAGACGGCGAGGATGCGCTCTGCGTCGTCACGCAGACCCTCAACCGCACGGCTCACCAAGCGGCGAGCAGCTTCGGCGGTGACGCCCAAGTCTTCGCCCACTTCGCGGAAGCTCTTGCGCTCACCATCAAGAAGACCGAAACGGGCTTCAACGGCGTAGCGGGCACGGTCGTCGAGGGTGCCGAGAAGCTCGTCGAGCAATTCGGTGTCCACCATGGCCATGACAGCATCTTCAGGGGTGCCCTGGCCGTTGTCCATGAGGTCGCCCAAGGTTGCATCGCCATCGTCGCCCACGGTCTTGTCGAGAGACACTGGGGTGGTGAGGCGGTGAAGTTCTGCGTTGCCCACATCGAGGGTTTCGCCATCGCCTGAAGCCTGGCGCAATGCTGCGCGGAGGCTGGCTGAGCGGTCACCAGGAATACGGATGAGGCTGGCCTTCTGGTCGAGTGCACGACCAATTGCTTGGCGGATCCAGAACGTTGCGTAGGTGGAGAACTTGAAACCACGGCGCCAGTCGAACTTGTCGACTGCGTGCTCAAGACCCAAGTTGCCCTCTTGAATGAGGTCGAGAAGGTCCATGCCTTGTGGCAATGGGTAACGGCGGGCAATGGAGACCACCAAACGAAGGTTTGAGCGGATGAAGCGGTCTTTTGCGGCTGCTGCGTTGCGAAGGTCGCGACGAAGGCCAGCTCCGCGCTCGCCAGCGTCGATTTTGGCAGCGGCATCGCGACCAGCTTCGATGGCCTTCGAGAGCTCGCGCTCGTCTTCAGCCGTGAGCAAGGCAACCTTGCCAATGTCATTGAGATAGAGACCAATTGAGTCGTTCATGATGCAGTGTTCAACCGTGTGTTCGTAGTGCTTCTTCCCGCAGAAACCGTGGTATTGGTCACGCGGGCCGGCGAGGAGGGAATTCTCCTTGTCGGGGGGATTGGAGACATTAACAGGTAGAAGGGGGTCTGGCTAGACCCAATTTGGTGATTTCTGTTTCTGCGGGTAGAAGGGTCCACTTGGCTCCTACGATTGCTCCGTGACTCGCCCCGCCCCATTGCGCATCGGACTCCTCGGAGGCACCTTTGACCCACCACATGTAGGGCACCTTGCAATTGCAAACACTGTGGCTAGTGCTTTGTCATTAGATGAAGTGATTTTCGTGGTGGCCAATGATCCGTGGCAAAAAACGGGTGAGCGAGACGTCACACCGGCAGCTGCTCGTCTCGAAATGACTCGTGCATTAGTGGACGGATACGAAAAGGTCTCAGTGGATGACCGTGAAATTCGCCGCGGCGGACCCACGTACACCGTGGACACGCTTAACGAATTACATCAAGAGAATTTGAATGCGGAGATCTTTCTGATTGTGGGTGCAGACACGGCGTCCCGAATTCACACCTGGCATCGCTACGAGGAGGTGCTGGCGCTCTCTACGCTCGTTGTCGTGAATCGCACCGATGCAAACTCCACTCTTGCGCCCGAGCTTGTCGGCGCGCATGTGCAGTCGGTCCCAATGCCAGCAGTTGATGTGTCGAGTACTCAGATTCGCGATGCGGTGGCCCACGGTGCCTCAATCGAGGGCATGACCACGCCAGGTGTTGCTCGCGTCATCGCTGTGCACGGTCTGTATGCGGAGGTAACAGCGTGACCGCCATTGCTGCACGACGCCGACGTCGCAAGATTGCCGCTGTTGTTACCTCGGTGCTTTCTGTTGTTGCATTGCCAAGCGGAGTTGTGGTGGGTGCAAACGCATTGCTACATGCATCGGGTGGCAACAGTGTTGATGAAGCAGGCGTCACTGAAATTCCTACAACTCCCGTTGAGTTGATCGCAGTAACAAAACACATCGGTGAAGTGGTGAGCGTTTCGTCAATCGCATTGCTTGCACTTGCACCTGGCGGTCATGGCGGCACCATTATTTCTATTCCGGTGGGTGCTACGGCGCATGTGGCTGCTGGCGCTGCGCCTGCACGTATTGCAGATTCGTTTGTTACTGACGGAATATTCGGATTGAAGTCAGTAGTGGAAGACCTGCTGAACATTTCCATTGATCAAGCAGACGATGTCACTGCGCTTGAATTTGCTGATCTTTTGAAGGCAGTTGCACCACAACAAGTCACACTTGCTCAGCCCGTATTCGACACATCTGCAGCAGGAGTTGCCACAGTTCTTGAAGCTAGTTCTGCTTCATTGACTCCTGCACAAATTGCTGCGGGCCTTGCTGCATCACAATCGGGCATTCCTGAATCTGGCCGACTACCTCAGGTGAAAGAACTGTGGAAGGCCATTGCGCGTGCAGGCGCACCCGTTGCTGTGGACTCAACCGGAACAAGCACCACCATTCCTGCGGTCACCGAAGCGCCCGTTGACACGGTGGGTTATCTTGCCGGACTGCTGTCGGGTCGTGTTGACGTGTGGCAATTGAGTGGCACGTTGATCACTGATGCTCAGCGCAATCCATCAAATGTTGATTTGTATGAAATTGATGGCGGCGAAGCACTGATGGTGATGGCCAGTGTTGTGCCATCAAACCTGTCTTTGGCGTCTGATGCCATATCGGTGATGGTTGATGTTCCCTTCGGAAGCACCAACATTGCGCGCGAAGCAGTCACGCGCTTGGCATACCTTGGCGCCAACGTGATGTTGGTGCGTCAGACCACCGAAACACCTGCTGAACACACCGTTGTGTATTACACCGACGAAATTGCACGCACTGAAGGTGAGGCGTATTCAGCAACGCTTGGCACACTGGAGTTCAAGCAAGCACCACAAACAATCGCAGGGGTCAACCTGCAAGTGGTGCTGGGCAACGATTTTGTCGCATTCCTCGGAAGTGGCGGAACAACCACCACCACAACCCCGGAGAAAAAGTGACATCAGAAATAGGAATCGATTCGCTCGAACTCGCCACGTTCATTGCGCAGACAATCGATGAGAAGCAGGGAACAGAAATTCTTGTTCTTCCCGTTGGCGATGTAGTGGGCATCACTGAATACTTCGTGGTGGCCACCGCTTCAAACCCACGCCTCGTACGAGCAATTACCGATGCGGTGCTCATTGCGGTGCGTCAACTCACCGATCGCGGACCACTCCATTCCGAGGGTGCCCGTGAGCAGCAGTGGGTGCTGGTGGATTACGGCGACGTGGTGGTGCACGTGTTCCATGAGGATTCTCGCCGGTTCTACGAAATTGAGCGTCTGTACAAAGACCTCACGCCCATCGCCTGGCAGTAACAGTTGCGCCCGAGGTGACTGCGGGCCCATCTTGGTAAGGTAAGAAGTCCCGATACGGGGCTGTAGCTCAGTTGGCAGAGCGCTTGCATGGCATGCAAGAGGTCAGGGGTTCAATTCCCCTCAGCTCCACCATTTGTTTTTGGCGCCCTGAACTACCATGGGTCAATGCCCGCAGTCACCATCGTCATGCGCACTTTTGAACGCCCGGTGATGCTTGCCCGAGCAGTTGCCAGCGTGCAGAACCAGTCGTTCACTGATTGGCAGCTTGTGGTGGTGAACAACGGAGGCGACCCGAAGCCTGTTGACGCAGTTGTGAAAGTGGCCCAACAAGCGCAGCCCGCATGTTCGATTCGCGTGATTCATCTCAACGATCGCTTTGGCATGGAAGAAGCGTCAAATCGCGCCCTTGCTGGCTGTGACAGTGAATTCTTCGTGATTCACGATGACGATGATTCCTGGCGGGAAGGTTTTCTCGCAACCGCCGTAGAGGCTGCCCGTGCCAATGCTTCGGCTGCAGCCGTGGTCACCGGGGTCACCAAGATTCAAGAGACCTATCGCGGCGGCAAAGTGTGGCCAGTGGCCTATGAAAATTTCTACCTCGATGAAGGTCGTCTTACATACCGCGGAATGATTGGCAACAACACGTTCCCACCCATCGCTGCGTTGTTTCGCACGCGTCTTCTTTCTGAGGTTGGAATGTTTGATGCCACGTTGCCCGTGTTGGGTGACTGGGAGTTCAATCTTCGCGCAGTGAACGCTGGTGGTTTCGTATTTGTCAACGAGCGCCTCGCGAACTATCACACACGTACGCCTGATTCCGATAGGTCATCGGGAAACTCCATCACAATGGGTGAAGATCTGCATCGTGACGTGAAACTACGCCTGCAAAATCGCTGGCTCGAAGAGTCTGCTGTCAACGGCGTGAATAAGGGTGCCCTTTCCATCTCGGCGCAACTGGTGCTCGACCTCGACGACCTTCGCCGTCAAGGAATAACCAGTACCGGTGGTTCGTCTCACGATGGTGACTACATCGCTCACCGCACGGCAGAAATCATTGCTCTGCGCAAGCCACTACGTCGTCTTGCTCGTGCCGTTCGCCACCCGGCACATGGTGTTCGCGCTGTGAAGCGAATGATGCGCCGCATTCTCGGTAAGTAATTATGTTGATGACCGCCGAGCAGGTTCTCGACGGAGCCCCGAATGCAACGGTTCTCACAGTCGATTTCTTTGACACCCTGATCACGCGTTCTGTAGCCCAGCCCACTCACATTTTTGCGGTGATGGAGCAACGCCTGATTGCGGAATTCGGTAGGGAGTGGAAGGGCTTTGCAGTTCGACGAGTGCAAGCAGAGGCGAATGCTCGAGCAGTAGCAGTGAATGACAACCCTCTGCGAGATGTCACAATCCACGAAATTTACTTGGCATATGCGCAATCGAATGGCACGTCTTTCTCTGAACGCACAACGCTGATTGAACGCGAAACCGCGACAGAAATTGAGCATGTGTTGCCAGTGGCATTTGGTCGTGAAATAACTGAGGCCGCGCGATCACGTGGAATGCGTGTTGTGATTGTGAGTGACAACTACATGTCGGCGAGTCACCTGGTGAATATGGCTCATGCCGCTGGCTACGCATGGGTCACTGCAAGTGATGTTTTTGTGAGTTGTGAACATACCGGAATGAAACACAATGGCGAGTTGTGGCATGAGATGTTGCACGCCACAGGTATTTCTGCGGAGTCAATTCTTCATGTGGGTGATGACCGTCTCGCTGACGAACAGATGCCTGCAACGTTTGGAATCGCTGCGCATGTTCGTGAAAACATGCGCAGGTCTCATCGACACATGGCGAATACGTCACCAGCCGTTTTGCCTCTCTCGCGTATTGAGGCTGTGTATCGCGACGAAAATGCGAACTCCGAGTGGCCAGCAGCAGAAGTGCTGGGCGGGGGAGCAATTGCACTGCTAGTGGCATCACAAATTGTTGATGTGTTGAATGTTGTGAAGAATCGAGAGGTAGCGAGCGTTCAGTTTGTTGCCCGTGATGGCTTCATTGCGCATGCTGTATGGGAAAAACTGCGCGATGCAGGGCTTGACCTGCCACCTGCGTCGTATACCGCTTTGTCGCGGTCAGTGATTTGGCGATCTGGTCTTCAAATAGTGGATGAGGAAACCGCACAACGATTTGTTGGTGATGGCGAAGTGTTAACTGTTGAGCGATTGTCGCGTCGTGTGGGGTGCGAACTTGCTGCCACGCCATCTGCTTCGCACCATCTCAATTCACTCGAAGCACGAGCACTTCTGGTTGCGAATAGTTCCAAAATTCTTGAAGCCTGCCGACAGTTGCGTGAGCGACTCGTTCGCTATATGGAATCTGTGGGCATGACGGCA
>CANFIM010000062.1 GCA_947447175.1 Acidimicrobiaceae bacterium
ACTTCGTTTCAGTGGACTTGTAGTGAAGATCTTCCGACCTGCAGGAGTGATTTTGCTTGCCCGCGTTGCAGGCATGATTCTTGCTGCAGTTGCAGTGCAAATGGTTGCTGATTCAGTCACAGCTTTTGTTCACGCCGGCTGAACAAACCAGTCGTTGAGTTAGTTGCTCCAGCGGCCTTGGCCGAAGCGGTAGCCAACACTGCGCACTGTTTGAATGAGGTTGGCGTGTTCTTCGCCCAACTTCGCACGCAAACGACGCACGTGAACGTCAACGGTACGTGCACCGCCGTAATACTCGTAACCCCACACGCGCGACAGAAGCATTTCGCGTGAGAACACCTTGCCGGGGTTCTGCGCGAGGAACTTCAACAACTCATATTCCATGAAGGTGAGGTCAAGTGCATGGCCATTGAACGACGCTTGATATGTCTCAAGGTTCAACACCAACCCACTGTGCTCCACCAGTTCGGGGCGTGCACCGCCTTCTGTTGCAGAGAACATATGGCGAAGTCGCGCCTCTAATTCACGGGGGTGAAATGGAGTGAGGCAGAAATCGTCGAACAAGTCGTCGCGCAATTCAAGATCTGATAATTGCGCACCAGAGATCATCACCATTACTGATGACACTGCGTTGTCGCGCTTGCGAATGGTGCGCACGAATGCCCACGCAGATTCTGCATCCTCATCACACGCAACAATGGCGCCCATCCAACCAGCTTGTGGCTCCACTTTGCTTGCCTCGTCTGCACCAGACACGGCCTTCCAGCGGTACCCACCCAAATCAAGCGTGCGCGCTAAATCAGGTGAAGGTGTACCGGGGAATACAACGATGGTGTCGGACGTGGGCATAACGAATTACAGAGACTTGAGGTAGCGAGTGAGCTCGTATGGAGTGACTTGAGTTTTGTATTCGCGCCATTCGTGGCGCTTGTTGCGAAGGAACCATTCGAAGATGTGCTCACCGAGTGCTTCACGCACCAGTTCAGAGCCTTCCATCACCTTCAACGCATCGTTGAGTGACTGTGGAAGCTGAGTGATGCCCAACTTTTCAAGCGCGGCATCATCCATCTCGAACAAGTTGGCGTCGGCTTCTGGTGCCAACTGGTAGCCCTCGCGCACGCCCTTGAGACCAGCGGCCAAGATGACGGAGAACGCAAGGTATGGGTTGCATGCGGGGTCTGGTGAGCGATATTCGATGCGTGTTGCACTGGGGTTGCCACGCTTCGGAATAGGAACACGAATGAGGCCACTGCGATTATTGCGAGCCCAACTCACGTGGATTGGTGCTTCGAAACCAGGAACGAGACGCTTGTATGAGTTCACTGTTTGGTTTGTGACTGCAGTGATTTCTGCTGCGTGACGCAACAGGCCCGCCATGAAGGACTTTGCAATTGGCGAAAGATTGTTGGGGTCTTTCTCGTCGTAGAAAGCGTTTTCATCACCCTTGAACAATGAGAGGTGCAAGTGCATACCTGAACCCTGCACACCTTCAAGTGGCTTTGGCATAAACGTGGCGTGCACGTTTTTCATTGCCGCAATTTCTTTCACAATCATGCGGAATGTCATGACGGAGTCAGCCATGGTGAGTGCATCTGTATGGCGCAAGTCAATTTCTTGTTGCGATGGTGCATCTTCATGGAATGAGTACTCCACTGGAATGCCCATTGCTTCAAGTGTGCGAATGGTTTCACCACGAAGTGACGATGCAACGTCGGTAGTGGTGAGATCAAAGAAGCCGCCTTCATCGAGAGGCACAGGCACTTGTCCGCGCACTGGTGGCTCGAAATAGAAGTACTCCATGTCGGGTGCAATAAGGAATTCAAAACCTGCAGCACGAGCAGCATCAAGGTTGCGCTTCAACACTTGACGAGGGTCACCTTCGAATGCTGAACCATCAAGACTGCGTACGTCGCAAATCACGCGAGCTTCGGTGTTCTTGTTGTCGACCCAAGGAAGAAGTTCGAACGTGTTCGGATCAGGAATTGCGAGAACGTCGGATTCCTGAATACGCGAGTATCCGTCAATTGAGGAACCATCGAAGGTCATGCCGTCGTTGAGGGCATTCTCAAGCTCGGCGGGGGTGATGGCAAAGCTCTTCAGCGTGCCAAGCACATCGGTGAACCAGAGGCGCACAAGGCGCACTCCACGTTCTTCCACGGTGCGGAGCACATATTCGCGATGTTGGTCGAGCATCTCACTCATCTCTTCAGTCTGCCTGCGGACAGGCGATTGGGCTACTTGTTGAACGAATTACAAGGGGGTAAACAAAACGAGGGGCCCGAAGGCCCCCCGTTCGAGTTATTTTCGCAGTGTGCGGTTAGCCGCAAACGGTCTCGAGGATGAGGCGTGTGACCGTGTATGGGTCAACGTTTGCGTTTGGACGACGGTCTTCTGCGTAGCCCTTTTGGTCGCGAGCAACCTGCCAAGGGATACGAACTGAAGCGCCGCGGTTTGAAACACCGTATGAATACTGGTTCCAAGGTGCGGTTTCGTGCTTGCCGGTGAGGCGGCTCTGAATGTCGTCACCGTAGTTCTCAACGTGCTCGAGCACGCGAGTTCCGAGCTTCTCACAAGCTGCGATGATTGCTGGGTAGCTCTCGCGCATTGCCTTGGTGGAGAAGTTGGTGTGCGCGCCTGCGCCGTTCCAGTCGCCCTTCATAGGCTTTGCGTCGAACGAGATAACTACGTCGTAGTCCTCTGCGATGCGGTGCAACAACCAACGTGCAACGTGCATGTGGTCAGAAACGTCAAGTGCGCTTCCTGGTCCGATTTGGAATTCCCACTGGCCAGGCATCACTTCGGCGTTTGTGCCAGAGATGAGGAGACCTGCATCGATGCAAGCCTGTGTGTGCTCTTCGATGATCTCACGACCAACAACGCGACCTGCTCCAACGCCGCAGTAGTAAGGACCCTGTGGCTTAGGGAAACCGCCAACGGGGAAACCGTATGGGCTGCCATCAAGGCGAAGCATTGTGTATTCCTGCTCGATGCCGTACCACATTTCCTGATCAGCAAACTTTGCTGATGCTGCTGCACATGCTGCGCGTGTGTTGGTGGGGTGTGGTGTGCCGTCTACGTGGTACACGTCGCACAACACAAGAACGTTCTTGCCGCCACGGATTGGGTCTGGGCACTGGAACACTGGGCGAAGGATGCAGTCAGATGCGCCGCCTTCTGCCTGATTGGTGGAGGAACCGTCAAAGCCCCCCTCATCCATCGGCATGTCGGCGACTGAGCCGGCGAAATCGGGGATGATCTTCGTCTTGTTACGAAGCAATGGTGTTGGCTCGGTTCCGTCGATCCAGATGTATTCGGCCTGAATTGGCATGGTGGTTTCCTTGTATTTAAGGGACAAGTCCCGTTTGCGATGAATACAGGATGTCAGGGATGAGTTGCTCTTCCTTTTCTCAAATGTGAACGGTGCGTTAAACGGCTCGGAGGGGTGAAGGGCGGTTCCCTGTGGATAACCCAAGCCCAGCAGCGGTTTCGGGTCTGGAAGCCTTATGGCATCAGGGTTTCAGGGTGGGGGTGGTTAGCCTCAGAGCGTGACCTCAGCAATCTCGTCCACATTTGGCAAGGGCCTGAAGATTGCGCTGTCGCAGGTGAACCCCACGGTGGGAGACCTGGTGGGCAATGAAGCGTTGATTCTCGCTGACTATGCCAGGGCAGCTGAGGCCGGTTGCAACGTAGTGGTATTCACCGAACTCACCGTCACTGGTTACCCCCCAGAAGATCTTTTGTTGAAGAACGCGTTTGTGCGACACAACAAAGAGGTGTTGCATCGCATTGCTGTCAACACCAGAGATTGTGCAGCCGTTGTCGGATTTGTGCACGATGAAGACGGCAAGTTGTTCAACGCTGCCGCTGTCTGTGTCAACGGCGAAATCATCGGCATCTATAAGAAGATGTTGTTACCCAACTATGCGGTGTTTGACGAAGAGCGTTACTTCGAACCTGGACCAGCAATTGTAAATGGCGTTCCGGCTGGCATGTTTGAAATCAATGGTGTGCAAGTAGGTATATCTGTGTGTGAAGACATTTGGTTTGCACACGGGCCTGTTGCAGCACAAGCAGCGAATGGCGCAAGAATTTTGTTGAACTTAAATGGTTCTCCGTTTCACGACGGCAAGCACGTTGCGCGCGAAGAGATGCTGAAAGAACGCGCAACGCAAACTGGTAGCGCCATTGTGTATGTGAATCAAGTCGGCGCACAAGACGAATTGATCTTTGATGGTTCCAGCGTTGTGATTGCACCCACTGGTGACGTTGCATGCCGATTGAAATCTTTTGAGAGCGACTTTGCAATTATTGAAATTGCAGCAGACGGCACCGTTCAGTCATCGCGTATCGAACCGTTCGACATCGATCTTGATCGCGTCTACAACGCACTTGTCGTCGGCACTCGCGATTACGTTCGCAAAAACGGTTTCAGCAGTGTTGTCATTGGCTTATCGGGCGGCATCGACTCGAGCATCATCGCTGCAATTGCAGTTGATGCATTGGGTGCCGAAAATGTGCATGGTGTCGCCATGCCCTCGCGTTACTCCAGTCAGGGCTCGTTAGAAGATGCCGAACAGTTGGCTCGCACATTGGGTGTTGATTATCGGGTTGTTTCCATTGAGCCCGCTTTTACTGCGTATTTGGAAATGTTGGCGCCGTCGTTTGCAGGCAAGAATGCAGACCTCACCGAGGAAAACTTGCAGAGTCGTTGTCGTGGCATGACGTTGATGGCACTCTCCAACAAGTTTGGTTGGATGGTTTTAACAACGGGCAATAAGAGTGAAATGGCCGTGGGTTACTTCACTATTTATGGTGACTCGGCTGGTGGGTATGCGCCCATCAAAGACGTATTGAAGACACATGTGTTTGCCTTGTGTCGTCGCATCAATGACCGAACGGGTCGAGAAATTATTCCAGAGTCAGTGATCAGTAAGCCACCGTCGGCCGAGTTGCGCCCCGATCAGCGCGACGACCAAAGCTTGCCTGCATATGAAGACCTTGACCCCATCTTGCGTCACTACATCGATGATGATCTCACCGTTCCGGAAATTGTTGCGCGAGGTTTCGATGCTGCGGTTGTCGCTCGTATTGCTCGTTTGGTTGACGTCAACGAATACAAGCGTCGTCAGTGTGCACCGGGTGTGCGCATTTCAACCAAAGCGTTTGGCAAAGATCGACGTATGCCGATCACAAACGGTTATCGAACAGACCGTTTGTAAGAAGAGATCAACACAACAGTGAGTGCCGATAGTGCACTCGCAGTGATAGCTGGACCAATTGGGCCCACATGGTCATAGAGCGATGTTGCAATGGTGCTGAACACTGCACGACCGCATGTGCCTGCACCCACGGTAAGACCAAGCCCAATGCCGCCGGCAGAGGGAACAATGTTGGCGGCCAATGGCAACATGCTGACGAGTGCAAATTCAAAACCGAGGATGAAGAGCACGAGCATCGGCACGGCAACAAATGATGCGTGTGCTGCGAGCCCCATCAGTAATGCCGACACAACCATGAGAATTGAACCGCGGCGGATGCTGTTTTCTTTGCCCCAAGTATCGGTGACTCGTGAACTGCTCACGCTGGAAACCAATTCGAATAAACCAAGCACGATGACAACCGCGATCAAGGCAACACTGGAGAAGTTGAATTCGTCTTCAAACCATGGGCCGAATGTGATACCAAGACATTGGCTGGCACCCATCAACAAAAAAGCACACGCGAAAACGAGGTATCCATTGCGTGGAATGGTGCCACGCACATGCTCGGATACTGGTGCGTGAGCCTCGTGTTGAGGCAATGCAGCCACAATGAGACCGCCAGAAATCATCATGCCAATGGCACCCACCGCAAAACCTGCGCGCCATGAAAAGAGAGCTGTCGCAGCGCCCATGATGGCGACTCCGATGAACAGTGACAGTGCCCACGATGTTTCGATGATGCCAACAATGCGTCCACGACGTTCGTATGGAACATGATCATTCACCCACACGATGAGAGCAGTATCAAATAACACTTTCGAACCCGACATCACACACATGGCAATCGCAAACTGGATAAGCGTTGTTGAAGTGGCCGCAGTAATCACCGCGAGAGTGATGCCCACCATGCCAATCATCATGGTGACCATTCGATTGTTCTTGTCAACGATGCGCCCGAGAAGTGGTGAACTTAAGCCCGCGAACTCTCCGATCATGAAGGCAATGCCCATTTGCGCGACGGTGACGTGTAGTCCACGAGCAATCACCGCAATAAATGGTGGGGCAAATCGATAACACGAGTTTGAAATAAGGCGACCCCACACCAGGCGGTCAAGATTCCTGCGCACGACAGGTGCGTAAGAACTATCGATGTTGCGAGCGAACATTTGTTAGAGCTCTTCGCCCTCAGTCAGAACAGGTCGAGAGTTGAGGTCAGAACGTAGAAATTCGTCTGCCGCAAAAAGGTCGACAACTTCATGAATCTCAATAGGCGTGTGGTGACCAGGAGTAATGGTGTAGTAACAACCACCGAGATTGGTAATGCGTGTATCTGCCACTCCGTGTGCACGACGCATCACACGAATAACACCGGCATGAGCTACGCACAACACTTCGCCACCGGGAAACTGTTCGGCCAATTCCAGAAGCGC
>CANFIM010000063.1 GCA_947447175.1 Acidimicrobiaceae bacterium
CGCGGATTCAACAACAAAGTGAAAGAGCTCTTTGGTGGACCACGCGGTTGCACTCATATTGGTGCCCTACTCTCCGCCATGGCGCCGGTGGCTATTCAGAGCACTTGGTCAATGCGCATGGGTTCTAGCGAAGGCACCAGCCGTCAAGACCGTGCAGCAATGTCGAAGGAACAACGTCGTCGTAGCTACGCCATGAACCTCAACACATGCCACATGTGGGATGAGAACGGCACCATGGTGAACGAAATTGACCAAGGCCTTCCCATGGAAGTGCCCTTGTGGATCAGCAAGCGTTACAAAGAACTCGGCATGGAAGACGCCGAATGGGACAAACTGCGCGACTAACTATTTCGCGAATGTGGTGAGAACAAAAAGCACCGACAATGCAGTGAGAATAAATGCAGGAAGCGTTTGAACGATGCTGTCTTTCACACGCGTGTGCGTTGCTGTAGCAACAGCAAAATAGATACACAAGCAAACGCCCACTAGCTTGGCCATTCCCACTGATGCATAGCTCAGCGCGAGACCAACTGCAGCGGCGGCTTTAATGGCACCAAGAACGGGCAGAGCTTTGTCAGGAATACGAAGTCGGCGTGTGAGTTCGTACGCCTTCTCCTTCTGTGTGAAGTCAACAAGCGCTGTGACGGCACACACCACCAGAAGAAGTCCGGCAAGAATATTTGCAACAAGATTCATGAGCACACTTTATGGTGCTACTCGTCATCAGATGACGTATCAAGAACCAGTCGATACCCAACTCCGGAATCCGCTTTGATATCGGGAGTACCTGCTTTGTCACCTAACTTGCGACGGAGGTGGCTGGCATAAACGCGCAGATACTGCGTTTCCCGTTGGTAACCGGGGCCCCACACCTCCTGCAACAGCACACGGTGGGGCACCAATTTCCCTGGTCGGCGAGCCAGTACTACCAACATGTTGAATTCCTTGGGAGTGAGGTCAATTTGTTCCCCGTCAACCCAACATCTGTGTTCAGTGAGATCTATACGAATGTTTCCGGTGTGAATTTCGCGCAGTGCAGTTTCTTCAAGTGAATCAAGCGATTGATGACGGAGCGATACGCGTACTCGTGCAACAAGTTCAACAATTGAAAATGGTTTCGTGACGTAATCGTCGGCCCCGAGTTCAAGGGCAAGTACCTTGCGGCTTTCTGAACCATCTGCCGACAAAACAATGATGGGGACTCTTGATTGTTCACGCACTGTGCGAACTACATCTATGCCATCAATATCGGGAAGGCCAAGGTCAAGAACAACTACTGCAGGATTCAACTCTTGGAGAATACGCAAAGCTTCTGATCCGTTTGATGCCACTTCAACATCAAAATGACGAGCCTTGAGTCCCGCTGCAACTGTTTTACGAATTGATGCATCATCATCGACAACTAGAACCAGGCTCATGCGGTTCTCCTCGTACTCTCACGACGCGGGAATTCAATGCGCACCGACGCGCCACTTCCCTGACGATTGGATAATTCAATTGTTCCGTTGTGCCGAAGCACTACTTGTGCACAAATGGAGAGCCCGAGTCCGGTTGAGGAAGAAAGATTGCCCGCCACAAAGGGTTGAAGCAGAACATTTGCGTCAAATTCTGGAAACCCTGTGCCGTTGTCTTCAATGAGCAACACCACTTTGTCGCCACTGTTCAAGACATCGACATAGATACGAGTGCCATCACCCGAATGTGCCTGCGAATTTGTGAGCAAATTGATGACGAGATGCTGCAACTCTTGAAAACTCCCGTCAATTTGATCCAAGTCTGGAGTGATTTTTACCACCACATCATGGTTGCGCAGCAGGGGTGCCAATCGTCGTACCGAATCGGACACAACTTCACCAAGGTCGATGGCCACCAATTCAGCAGTGACTGGTTGCGCATCGAGTTTTCCAAGTAACAACCAATTGGAAACGAGCCTGTCGAGTCGATCAACTTCGTCAACTGCCACTTCAAGCAACTCATCTCTCGTGGCTTGCTCATATTCAGTTCCACTCTTCATTTCCTCCACCACTGCGCGAACGGTTGACAATGGTGTGCGCACATCATGCGAGATGTGGCTCAACCATTCCAAACGTTCTTCGCCACGTGCTGCTCGGTCAGAAGCTTCCGAAGCTTGGCGAATTGCTTGCTCGGTATCACGACGACTGTTACGCCATGCGTGCACAAGGACAACAGAGGAAATAGAAGCTGCGAAATAGGTGATGAATCCGGCGATGTCTTCTGCCTGGCTGATCTTCAAGGTTCCGTGTGGCTGCATAAAGAACCAGTTCAGGACAAATCCTGACATCACAAAAAACCATGCGGCGGAAATCCAGTCAGCAAAGAATCCGATCACAGTGACGCTCAACAAGAACACCGAAGTGGCCGTCACCTGGCCCACCGAATCTCGAAGCGGAATCAGAAGAGATCCTTCGGTAGCCAAAATGAAAGTGGAGAGGAGAATGCCGCGAGCCCCCTGTGACTTCGTTCGATTTCTCACACTTAAGATTTAACGCTTTCCTAATGCCAACCACATCCGCTTTAACGGAATCTTTGCGGCGGGACAGATTTGATACTTCATGTGAGTAAAACACGTGAATCGTTGCAAGCCGAAAGCTTGCGCCCCCTCCCCCCTATTTATGTGCAAAATCCCCCGGAAACCCGCATGTACCGGGCGAAATGCACTCTTTTGGGTCGCCCACTTCCGAACGATGAACTGGAACACCAGCGGCTAGGTAAGCCAACGGCCCTTGCAGTTTTTGCCAGTGACGCATTGTCTTCAACGGCCTACGCAAGCGAGGAAATCATCCGTGCGCTTGTGCTGGGCGGTATCGGTCTAGCGGCATTCAATTTCGTGCTACCCATCACCTTGGCTCTTGTCGCTGTCCTTGTGATCCTCATGTTTTCGTATCGCCAAACAATCAAGGCATACCCATCGGCTGGTGGCGCGTACGTGGTCACAAAGGACAACCTCGGCCTCCTACCCGCTCAGTTTGCTGGCGTTGCACTGCTCACCGACTACATCTTGACAGTGTCAGTGTCGGTGTCTGCAGGTGTTGCTGCGCTGTACTCGGCTGCGCCCGCACTTCACCCCTATCGGGTTCCCATTGCTCTCTTTTTCATTGCCATCATCACATGGGGAAACCTTCGCGGAGTAAAAGAATCAGGCAAGATTTTTGCTGCTCCCACATATTTCTTCTTGTTCTCAATTGCATTCATGATCATCGTTGGTGTTGCTCGAGCCCTGACGGGCGACTTACATGCTGTAGCAAACGAAACAATGCCCACGGTCACGAAACAGGCAGGAATCTTCCTTATCCTTCACGCATTCGCATCAGGTGGTGCCGCCATGACCGGCGTGGAAGCAATATCAAATGGCGTGCCGGCTTTCCGACCTCCTGAATGGAAAAATGCACGTTCAACTCTGATGGTGATGGGGTCTTGTCTTGCCTTCATGTTCATTGGAATTTCATGGTTGGCTCACATCATTAAGCCGATTCCTACCGAGGACAAGACTGTTCTTTCTGCAATCTCTACTGCAGTATTCGGAACGTCCCCGCTTGGTCATGCAATCTTTCTGATTATTCAAGGTGCCACCATGTTGATTTTGGTGCTTGCAGCCAACACCGCCTTCGCCGACTTCCCTCGACTAGCCAGCTTTCATGCTGATGATGCATTCATGCCAAAGCAACTCACGAAGCGAGGTCATCGCCTCGTGTTCTCAAACGGCATCATTGCGCTTGCTTTGTGCGCAGCCTTCCTCGTGGTGATTTTCAGTGCTGACGTCACTCACCTCATCCCCCTCTACGCCATTGGTGTATTCACGTCGTTCACGTTGTCGCAGACCGGCATGGCAGTTCATCACATCAAAGAAAAGGAAGAAGGATGGCGCGCTGGCCTGGTGATAAATGCATTGGGCGCATTGAGCACCGGAGTAGTCACCATCGTGATCGGCGTTATGAAATTTATGCACGGTGCGTGGGTCATCATTCTTCTTGTTCCCATCATGGTGTACGCACTCATGCGTTTAAACAAGCAGTATGAACACGAGCACGATGAACTAACGCGTGAGTCACGTGAAGCTTTGGCCCGACCAGTTCTTCGTCGACATGTTGCAGTTGTGCTTGTTGGCGACCTCGACTCCAGCGTTGCAACCGGTATTCAATATGCACGAAGCCTTCGGGCAGATGGCCTGAGGGCAGTACACGTTGCAATCGACCCCGCACGCGCTGACACACTGCGTGAGCAGTGGCTTGACCTCAACCTCACCAAGGTGCCACTCGACATCGTGCATTGCCCAGACCGGCGCATTGACCGTGCGCTCATCGATGTTGTGCTGCGTGAAACTGCTCAAGGCGATACCGAAGTCAGTGTGATTCTTCCTCGACTGCATCGACATCGTTGGTGGCACCAGTTGATTCACGACCACACGGCGAATGCAATTGCACGTTCGCTCGAGGGAATCGAACATGTCAATGTCACTTTTGTGCCTCACCGAATTGCGGAACTGTGATGATCTCTCAGATTTCAGACGTGCGATGGAGAACTCGTGTCACGGTGGAGGGCACCGTTGAAGTCATTCGACTTCAAACCTCGGCCCACATCACAGCCCTGTTGGAGATCATCATCACGGATGGCACAGGAAGTATGAGTGCTCTCTTCACTGGGTATCGCTCAATTGGTGGCCTTGGTTTGGGTACGAGAGTGCGTCTTCAAGGACTCATCATCAAAGAGCAAGACCGACTCACCTTCTTCAATCCCGAATACACGTTGCTGCCACCGCGCTAGCAGTGCTCAGTGCTTCGACGCAACACGTTGTTCGTGTTCGAGTAGCCACACCTTGACTGGCAATCCGCCACCAAAGCCGGTGAGTGAACCATCGGCGCCGATGATGCGATGACAGGGCAAAATCACGGCAACTGGATTACGTCCGTTGGCTCCGCCAATAGCTCGCACCGCCTTGGGTCGGCCAATCGAGGCGGCCTGCTCTGCATACGACGCTGTCTTGCCGTATGGCACCTTGGCCAATGATCGCCACGCTGCAACTTGGAATTCCGTGCCCTGTAGGTCAAGTTTCAATTCGAACTTTCGGCGAGTGCCGGCGAAGTATTCGCGCAGTTGCTCAATTGCTTTTTTCACCATGGGGAAATTCGGGTCGTCGTGAATCATCAATCCATCGAATGATTTCGGATGCGCATCTTGAGCAAACATGCAAAAGCGCACGCCTTTGTCAGATGCAACAACGGTCAAGGTTCCAAAAGGAGCCTTGACCGTTCCGCGAAACATTTCAATTGAAGCCTTCTTCGTTGCCACGCAGCAATGCTACGCAACAACGAGCGACCGAATTACTTGCTGCTTGGTTCCTTTGGAAGACCGAGCACGCGCTCACCAACGATGTTGCGCTGAATCTGGCTGGTGCCGCCCCAAATTGTCTCTGAACGAGAGAAGAAGAAGGCTGACATCATTGCGCTGACTGGGTAGCCCTCACGACGCTTCTCGCGTGCGGTACCTGGCCAGTTGCCATCACCCAATGCTGAATCAACAAGCATTGAATCTGCACCGTTGATATCGAGTGCGAGTTCCATTGCTTCCTTGTGCATTTCGGTCCAGAACATCTTGTTGGTTGCACCAAGTGCAGCCATGCTGAGATCTTTCTTGCCCATGAGCGTGGTGGAGAGAGAACGAAGACCGTTGATCTTGAGAATCTGAATCTTTGTGTAGTACTTGGTGAGGCGCTGACGAACGGTGGGATCTTCGATCGTGCCGTTTTCCTTTGCTGCGCGCACCATTGCCTTGTATTCGCTCTCGAAACGGCGGTAACCGGTGGTTGCGCTCATGCCGCGTTCGAATGCGAGTGTGGAGTTTGTAACAATCCAGCCGTTGTTCACGCCACCAACAACATTGTCCTTCGGGCAACGCGCGTTGTTGAAGAACACTTCGCAGAATTCTGCGGTGCCGTCTGGCTGCACAATGCCGCGCACTTCAACACCAGGTTGACGCATTGGCACGAGCAAGTAAGAGATGCCCTTGTGCTTTGGTGCATCTGGGTCTGTACGTGTGAGCAAGAAGCAGTAGTCAGCGTGGTGACCTTGTGTGGTCCACACCTTCTGGCCATTGATAACCCATTCGTCACCGTCGAGAACTGCAGATGTCTTCAATGACGCAAGGTCGGAACCTGAGTTTGGCTCAGAGAAGCCCTGACACCAACGCATTGAACCGTTGAGAATTTGTGGAAGGAATTCCTTCTTCTGCTCTTCAGTTCCCCACTGCAACAGTGTGGGACCAACGAGAGTGTCGCCAAAGAAGTCAGCGCGCATCGGAGCTTTCGCATTTGCGAATTCTTCTGACAACACAACACCTTGCATTGTGCTGAGACCCTTGCCGCCGTATTCGGTTGGCCAGGTTGCGCAGATCCATCCGCCTTCGAACAGCTTTGAAGGCCACTCGTCGTTGAACTTCTTGCGCTCGTCATTGCTCATTTCGAAGCCCTTGTCGAACCAACCCTTCGGCAGGTTCTCGGTGAGCCAAGAGCGGATCTCAAGGCGGAAGGC
>CANFIM010000064.1 GCA_947447175.1 Acidimicrobiaceae bacterium
GAATAGTTGGCTGCAATGGTGGGCAGATGCTGAACATCGTCATCAAGCAATGCGTGGTCCATTGCGGCATCGAGCCATGTAAATGACAACGCCGCATCAAGCATTGAGATTGTGATGTGTTGTCCACCGGCGCCGCGCTCGCGTGCAAACAATGCAGCACATACAGCCTGTACGGCGTTGTATGCGGTGATCTTGTCGCACACTAAGTGTTTGATGATGGCTGGTTTCCCCGTTGCTTTATCGGTTTGTACGCTCGCTAATCCAGATGCTGCCTGAATCACATTGTCGTACACACGCCTATTTGCATCTGGTCCATCGGCACCGAAACCAGCAATAGATACATAAATGATGTTTGGATTGATGGCTTGAACTTCTTCATAACCGAAACCCAAACGTTCCATAGCGCCAGGGCGGAAGTTTTGAATGAGAACGTCAGCATCTTTTACAAGACGCGCAAACACGTCTTTGCCCTCAGGCTTCTTCATGTCGACCACCAGTGACTTCTTGCCACGGTTGAACAATGCGTAGATGGCAGAGATGCCGTTCTTAGATGTTCCGAGATGACGCATCATGTCGCCCATGCCAGGTGACTCCACCTTGATTACTTCTGCGCCCTGGTCGGCAAGAGTCATTCCGGCGAGTGGGCCAGAGATCATGGTGGCAAGGTCCACGACTTTGATTCCGGCAAGTGGACCTTTGTTGTTGCTCATGCTGGTGCTCCTGGAGCCACGAGTGGCCACGGGCATTCACGTTCGAGAATGAGTGCGAGTTCAAGAAGTACTTGCTCACTGAAGTGTGGTCCGATGATCTGCAGGCCAACTGGCAAACCATCAACGGTGCCTGCAGGAACAGAGATACCGGGATTGCCATGCAAGTTGCAGGGGAATGTGAGCAAACCGTTATTGCCAGCGCCAGCAGGAATGCCGCCGAACACTTTGGGTAACGGACCTTCGGCAGCAAAAGCAATATCAGGGTTTGATGCGGTGATCACTAAATCAACTTCATCAAAGATTTGTGCCATCTTCATGTTGACAGCTGCACGTCGCTCTTCAATTTTGGCGCGTTCAACCTCGCCATAACGACCTTGCGTGAGTTCAAGACCTGCCCGCATTTCAGGTGTCAATACTTCGGCGCAATCAGGCCACATGTCGCCCAGCAACGCACGAATTTCAATCATGCCGCTGATTGACCAGGCGGCTCCCATTTTTGGTAATTCAGTGTTGACGTTGTCGACGCGAGTTAGTCCGGCAGATTTCACTAAGTGGTCGGCAGATTCGAGCAACACGTTCCACATTGCTGGTGACACAACAGCGCCGCCCCAGTTCGGAACAACGGCGACACGCAAGCCCTTCACGTTCACGGTGCCAAGAGCGGACTCCCAACCATCAACTCGGGGAAGACTCAACGGGTCAGATGCGTGGTGTCCGTTACAGACATCGAACCAACGAGCAGTGTCGCGCACGCTTCGTGTTGTGGCGCCAACTGTGACAGTGAGGTTGCCGTATTGAACGTGAGGGCCACGAGGAATGCGACCAAAGGTGGACTTCAAGCCGACAAGGCCTGTGAAGCCGGCAGGAATTCGAATAGAGCCACCACCGTCTCCAGCGCTGCCAAGAGTGAAGAGGCCGCCTGCAACTGCTGCGGCGCTACCGCCCGATGATCCGCCAGGTGTGTGCTCGGTGTTCCACGGATTGCGTGTAGCGCCGTTCAACACAGTGCGTGTCACGTTGACTCCGCCGAACTCGCTGGCTGTGGTGAGTGCGAAGTGATTGGCGCCTGCTTCCTGCAAACGCGACACCATGGTGGATGTGAAATCGGCCTTTCGATCAGCGAATGGCACCGAGGCCTCGGTTGCGGGCCAACCTTGGACGTAGTCGAGTTCTTTCACGCCCAGTGGCACACCGCCGAAGGGGAGAGATGTGTCGGCTTTGTCGGCACGTGCGAGCGCGGCGTCTGTATCGATGAATGAAACTGCGTTGAGCTGCGACGATTGCAACGCGGCCAGCGTTGCTTCTAATTCTTCGCGCGGCGAACGTCGTTTGGCGCGAAACTCCTCTACAAGCGAGCAAGCGTCTCCGAGCCATGGTGAATCTGTCATAAAGGAGCAACTTACTCCACGGTTTCCAGTCTCAATCCGTTGAAACAACGGGCTCGGAACTACAGTCGTAAAGGCATGGATAGCCGTACCTTCTTGGGTCTCCAACAGACCCACAACCCCTTCCGTTGGTACCTTCCCGTTGAAAAGAAGCTCTGCACAGGTGGCAACTTTCTTTATGGCGGAAGTGCCTTAGGCGCTGCCATTTCAGCACTCGAAGGCGCTACTGGTCGCAAAGTCATCTGGGTGACCGCGCAATACCTCAGTTATGCACGCCCAGGTGAAGTGATGGACATTGATGTCATCGTGCCGGTGGCGGGCAATGCCATTACGCAGGCACGCGTGGTGGGTCATGTGGGTGACCGTGAAATCATCACGGTGAACGCCGCACTTGGTGATCGTGACTTTGAGTTCGAAGGCCAGTTCGAAAAGATGCCCGAAGTTGGCAAGCCCGATGACTATGAAGATTGGAAGCATCGCTTTCTTGTGCCCGGCACCATTCACGACTTCATGGTCGAGCGCGTTGTCAAGGGTCGTACCGAAAAAGAACTTGACGAAACTCCGGGCGATGGACAAACCATCATGTGGGCGCGTTTGCCTGAAGTGATCGATGGTGTTGATGCAGCTGCGCTTGGAGTGTTGGGCGATTTTGTGCCACGCGGCGTTGGTCAAGCACTCGGTATTCGTGGTGGGGGAAACTCTCTCGACAACACGTTGCGCGTGATGAATCTTGTGCCCACTACCTGGGTGTTGCTTGATATTCGCATCCAGGGTGTTGCGCGCGGTTTCGGACATGGCCTCGTGCATATGTTCGCTGAAGACGGAACTCTCATGGCTACAGCCAGCCAGAGTTGCATAGTTCGAATTCATAAGGAGTAGCAATGACTGCATACGGAGCAAAAGAACATCACGGCATTCCGGTACGTCCGGGTATGACAGTGCCATTGCCTGGTCACCTGCATACGCATCGTGATCGACTCATTGAGTTGGCCGATATGGGTTACACCGATATCTGGTCAGCAGAAGCAGACGGTGCTGATGCATTCACGCCGCTTGCCATGGCAGCCGCATGGGAGCCACGACTTCGTTTAGGTACCGCCATTGTTCCAGCGTTCACTCGCACGCCGGCACTGTTTGCGCAATCAGTGGCAACAATGGCCGATGCTGCACCTGGTCGCTTCGTCATTGGTGTGGGTTCTTCCAGCAACGTGATTGTTGAGAAGTGGAACGGCGTTCCATTTGATGAGCCCTACAAGAAGGTGCGCGACGTTGTTCGCTTCTTAAAAGACGCTTTGTCGGGTGAAAAAGTCACCAAGGAATATGACACGTTTAACGTCAACGGATTCCGTTTGGGCATTCGCCCGGAAGTGCAACCACCAATTCTTGTTGCGGCTCTGCGAGAAGGAATGTTGCGACTTGCTGCACGCGAAGCTGACGGTGCCATCATCAACTGGTTGAGCCCCGAAGATGTGACAACGGTGGCAAAGGTGGTGCACGACGCAGCCGAAGGCACACCAAAGGAAATCACTGCACGTATTTTCGTGTGTCCTTCAACAAACACTGAAGTAGTGCGCACTGCGGCACGGTTTGCCATTGCTGCGTATCTGAACGTGCCGGTGTATGCCCAATTCCACGCATGGCTCGGTCGTGGCGATGAACTACGCGGCATGTGGGATATGTGGAAGGCGGGCGACCGCAAGGCGGCTCTTGCTGCAATTCCTGATGAAGTGGTGGATGCATTAATTGTGCATGGACCACCTGACTATTGCCGCGACCGTATTCGTCAATATTTCGATAATGGTGTCACCACATCGTCGTTGGCCATCATGCCGTTTGATCCTGAGTTGAATTACTGGGAAGCAGTGAAGTCGCTGTCGCCCGCAGCACATAAATAGAACAATCACAGCTGCGGGGGGCACAATGAGCGAAGAAAACGGATCAACACGCGAGGGCTGGAAACTGCTGATCGCCACGTTGCGTCTGCAGCAAAAAGCTCTCATTGGAGGCGCATGCGTTGGTTTGTTGTGGACGCTCGGCAAGGTGTCTGTACCGCAGCTCACCAAACTGGCAATCGATCGAGGAATTAAGAAGAACGGTTCATTGCTGTTCTGGACTCTGCTTATTCTCACGGCAGCAGTCATTGCTGGGTTTTTTGCAGCCTGGCGTCGCTACATCGCCTTCCGTGAGAGCCGACTTTCAGAATCAATGTTGCGCGAACGCCTTTTTGCGCAAATTCAAGGGCTGCATGTTGGTTTCCATGACAGGTCGCAGACGGGTCAGCTCATGAGTCGTTCATCAAGCGATCTTCAACAAGTGCAAGGATTCGTTGTCAACATTCCGATCTTCGTTTCACAAATCACCATGGTGATTGGCGTTGTCATCATTCTCTTCCTGTCTGACCCCATGCTTGCTGCGGTGTCGCTCTTTCCATTGCCTTTCATCAACTTTTCTGCTCGTTCGTTCTCAAACAAGATTCACCCCGCAGTTCTTGCAGTGCAACAAGAACAAGCACAACTTGCAAATGTTGTGGAAGAAACCGTTTCAGGTGTTCGCGTTATTAAGGGCTTCGGTGCTGAGGCTGTGCAACAAGAGAAACTCAATAAAGAAGCCAACGACATTCGTCGCGAATCAATGCGCGCAGCACGAATTCGCAGTCGATTCTTGCCAGCCATTGACCTCTTGCCGTCACTCGGTCTCGTCGCCGTGCTTGGTTTAGGCGGGCATCGAGTGATTAACGGCGACATGTCGCTCGGTGGGCTTGTTGCATTCAACACCTACCTCACAATGTTGATTTGGCCAATGCGCAATATCGGTATGACTGTTGCCTTCGGTCAACGTGCTGCAGCCGCTCTTGTGCGAGTGAATGAGATTTTGTCGGAAGTACCCGCGATTCAAGACGCGCCACATCCGGCAGCACTGCCGCAAGCTGGTCTTGCTCAGCCAGTGGGTGCTGTGTCGTTCGACAATGTGCGATTTTCCTACGAGGTGGGACACACCGATGTTCGCGTGCTCGATGGGTTGAGTATTGATATTCAGCCTGGTGAGTCGGTGGCAATTGTGGGTGCAACGGGTTCAGGTAAGTCAACCATCGCTCGTTTGTTGCTTCGCTTCTATGACCCGCAGTCGGGGTCTATTTCGCTCGATGGTGTGAAACTCAAAGATTTGCGGTTGTCTGATCTTCGCCGTTCGGTTGGAGTGGTTTTTGAAGACACGTTGCTGTTCCACGACACAGTGTCGGCCAATATCGCGTTTGCGAAACCAGGTATTGGTTCCGATGTTGTAGAGCGTGCAGCAAAACTTGCGGGGGCACACGACTTCATCATGCAGTTACCAGAGCAATACGACACGGTGTTGGGCGAACGCGGATTCTCATTGTCGGGTGGACAACGTCAGCGCATTGCTATTGCGCGTGCGATTGTGGCTGACCCTCGGGTGTTGGTGCTCGACGATGCAACGTCGGCGGTTGACCCTACAAAAGAACATGAAATTCGCGATGCGCTTGCAACAGTGATGCGAGGCCGCACCACATTGGTGATTGCGCACCGCCCTGCAACAATTGAGCTTGCTGACCGTGCAGTGTTGCTTGATAACGGCGTGATTGCTGCGAGTGGCACCCATAAAGAACTGTTGGAAACCAATTCTCGTTATCGCGAAGTGTTGGCGGCCATGGAATCAAAGGCGGCGAACTGACATGTGGGCTCGCGGAGGTGGCGGCGGTGGCCGTGGTGGAATTGAAGAAGATCAGAAACTCGACAGAACTCAAACGCTTGTTGTTCTGAAGCGCAGTTTCCAGATGGCGGGGGAGTTCCGACGCCAGGCATTGTGGGCACTGTTGTTTGTCACCTTGTCTGTTGCGTGCACTTTGGCGGGCCCCGTGCTGGTGCGCCATGGCATTGATGCGGGTATCAACAACAAAGATTCAGGCGCGTTAGACCTTGCTGTGATTTTGTACATCGCGGTAGTGGCCATCGCTTATGTTGTCGGGCGTATTCAGTACGTGGTGTTGAACTCCGCAGGTGAAGGATTCTTGCGTCTGCTGCGAACACGAGTGTTTGCTCATATACAAAAGCAATCAATGGCCTTCTTTGACCGCGAGAAGGCCGGCGTGCTTGTTGCCCGTATGACTGCCGACGTGGAATCAATGTCAGAACTGGTGCAGTTCGGACTCATGCAGTTCCTGTCGGCCTTCCTCTTGCTGTTCTTCGCCTTTTTCTTGTTAATCAGCATGTCGTGGCAACTCACGCTCATCACCTTGATTGTGTTCCCATTCCTCATTGCCGCATCAGTGAAGTTCCAACGTGATTCAAACCGGGCCTACTTGGAAGTGCGCGAGAAGGTGGGAGCCAATCTGTCCGCACTGCAAGAGGGCATTACCGGTGTACGCGTCATTCAGGCATACGCACGTGAAGACGA
>CANFIM010000065.1 GCA_947447175.1 Acidimicrobiaceae bacterium
AGAATTGTTTTGTCATCGGGAACAACACCCGTGGCTTCAACTTGCTCGTCGAGATATTGCACAACATTGTTTGCTGCGAATGCATCAAGTTGATAGTTGTTAGACAATTGCGTTACTGCTGCATCATGAGGCAACGCACGAATTTCCCGAATGAATTCACCAAAAGCACGGCCCAATTCCACCGGACGACCCAAACGATCACCACGCCAGAATGGCATTTTTCCTGGTTGCCCGGGTGCTGGCGTTACAACCACGCGTTCGAACGTGATGTCTTCAATGCGCCATGTGCTGGCACCCAAAAGGAACGTTTCACCAGGACGCGATTCGTACACCATCTCTTCATCGAGTTCACCAACGCGTGTGCCATCGGGAAGAAACACACCAAATAATCCGCGGTCGGGAATGGTGCCGCCATTAGTGACAGCAAGTCGTTGGGCGCCATCGCGCGCTCGTAAGGTGCCAGCAATGCGGTCCCACACAATGCGTGGTCGAAGTTCAGAGAACTCTTCACTGGGATAACGCCCTGACAACAGATCGAGCACGCTATTCAGAACGTCGTCACTGAGATCAGAATATGCAGCACAACGCCGCACCATGGCGGCCACTGATTCCACTGTGGTGTCGCCCGTAATAGCTACGTGAGCAACGATGTGCTGCGCTAAGACGTCGAGCGGATTACGCAGGTACCGCGTTGACTCAATGCGACCATCCAGCATGTGCCGAGCCACTACTGCTGTTTCCAACAAGTCATGTCGGTGCTTCGGATAAATGGTGCCAACACTTGGTTCACCAACGGAGTGGCCGGCTCGACCAATGCGTTGTAAGCCACGACTCACGGCACCAGGTGATTCCACTTGAATCACTAAATCAACTGCGCCCATGTCGATGCCGAGTTCCAACGAACTGGTAGCCACGATGGCGCGCAAAGCACCACGCTTCAATTCATCTTCAATCACAACGCGCTGTTCACGCGCCAAAGAACCATGGTGTGCTTTCACCAATTCGTCAACAACTACACCGGTCTCAGGGTCAACACCTATTCCCTGCTGTTGTGCAAGTTCGTTGATGTGCGCTGCAAGGCGTTCGGCCTGACGACGTGCATTACAAAAGATGATGGTGGAACGGTGCTGAAGAATTTGTTCAAGAATGCGCGGATACACGCTGGGCCAAATGCTGGAGCGACGCGGAACAAGTGCGGTGGAAGCAGGTCCGGATGTGAGTTCGCCCGGCGCTGACAACGAACCAAGGTTGCTCATATCTTCGACGGGCACCACTACTGAGATATCAAGCGTTTTGCGTACGCCGGTATCCACAATGGAGACCTCACGAGGTTTGCCATTCAACTGACCACCAAGGAACCGCGCCACTTCTTCTAGCGGGCGTTGTGTTGCAGATAGTCCGATGCGCTGCGGTGGTGTTTTCGTAATTTCCTCTAAGCGCTCTAATGCAAGCATGAGGTGCGCACCACGCTTCGTAGGAGCAAGTGCATGAATTTCATCGATGATGACCGTGTCGACATTGACAAGGGTTTCGCGCACTGAAGACGTGAGCATGAGATACAGACTCTCAGGCGTTGTGATTAACAAGTCGGCTGGCTTGCGCGCCAACTGTTGGCGTTCGCGCGCAGATGTGTCACCTGTTCGCATGGCAACAATCGGCTCTTGAAAAGGAAGCCCTAAGCGCTCAGCCGCTAAACCAATGCCAGCAAGTGGCGCACGCAAGTTCTTCTCAACGTCAAATGCAAGCGCGCGTAGTGGAGAGATATACAGCACCCTTGTGCGCTGCTTTGGTGCTGGCGCCTCAGTGGTGATGAGGCGATCAAGACTGGAGAGAAATGCCGTGAGGGTCTTACCACTGCCAGTTGGTGAACAGATGAGAGTGTGCGCGCCTCCCACAATTGCGGGCCAGCCTTGAATTTGCGGGGCAGTGGGCTCGGGGAACGACGTGGAGAACCATTCACGCACAGCCGGCGAAAATGCCTCGAGTACCGGATGATCTGCCACATTCGCAGGGTACCCACTCGGTGAGCCGAGAGTAGAATGGTGGACGTGCCTAACCCCGGCGAACACCATCCAGCCTTCGAGGAATACTGCGAATGCATCTTCGAATTGCGTGAAGATGCACTTGAAGTCATCCAAGCTCGCATTGCAGAACGCCTCCGGGTGTCGCGTCCTTCGGTCTCAGAGATGATTAAGCGAATGACTGAAGAGAATCTCATTGAGGTAGCTGATGGCCGTATTCTTCTTACCGATTTAGGAGAATCTTTAGCGCAAAGCGTCGTGCGACGTCATCGACTGGCAGAGCGCTTCATTACCGACATCCTTGGGCTCTCGTGGGCCCTCGCCCACCGCGAAGCTGGGCGTTGGGAACATGTGATGTCTGACGAAGTAGAAGCCGCAATGAGCCGTGTACTTGGTGACCCCACCACGTGCCCGCATGGAAATCCAATTCCTGGCACCCAATATGCACCACCTACCGCACTTCGACTCAACGAAGTCACCGTTGGCCAAACCTTCACAGTTTCGCGCATTCCAGAAGAATTGGAATTCACACCAGGCATGCTCGAATTTCTAGAGCGCACAACGTTGGTTCCTGGCACTACTGCAAAAGTGAAAAATGCTGTGGGTACAGGAGAGATGACAGTCACCGTTAATAACGAAGACATCGATGTTGACGCATTCGCGTGCTCACGAATCTTCGTCACCGTTTAATTCGCTAGATATCGGAGCCCCTCAATGAAATACACCCTTCGCATTGCAACGGTGAGCGCATGCGTTCTTGCACTTTCTTCGTGTTCCACCACCATCATCGATTCGCTCAAGACAACTGTCCCTGGGCCAACCACCACAACAACGCTTCCCACACCTTCAGGCGATATTCCGGCACTTCTCACCCAGTTATCAAATGTCACCTACGGCTTGGGTCAGGCAATAGTTGATGGAGACAGCGCTACGTACAAGCAACGTGCAGCAATAGCTGATTCCATTTGGAAAGTGCTTGAGCCAGAAATCCGTACGGCAGGCATTGACCTTGTTGAAGATGTGCAGCGTGTTATCAACTTGATTCACACTGCAACAGAGCGCAAACGCCCAGCAGACGCCGACAAGGCAAACCGCTTCCTCATCATTATTAAAGACTCAGCAGAAACCCTGCTGAACAAATAACCGCTTACGCGATCTTCTTGCGACGACGGCGAAGAGCCGGCGGCAAGAACATTGCTGATAGCACCGCCGCAACAAGTGGGGTCACAATCAGCCATGTCAACATTCGTGATTCTTTGGTGAACTTCTTCACGGCAATTCCAAGTGTGAACGTGACTGCCTTGCCGTCTTTTGGATTCATAACGATTGCAACTCGGTGGTCACCCACTGGAGCGTCCTTCGGAATCACAATCACCGTGTCGAGTTCTCCCTTGGCATTCACCTTGGCCGAACCAATCTTGTGAGGTGTTGAGAACATCCACATTTCGACTGGGGTGCCAGGCGTGAAACCGCCAAGCTTGATGGCTACTCGATCACCTGAACGCAAAGAAATATTGCCATTCGAATCAAGAGGAGCAATTCCGCCGTTGTTATCAACCGCAGAAACTGTGGCCTTCATCTCGCCAACAGAAATAACAATCTGGTTGTTGTTGCGCTCCAGTGTTGACGTTGCCTTTTCACCATCAACGGTGACTGCCGCTTCACCAGTGACCACTTGAGACACAGTGGGAACAGTTGTTGTGCTCTGAGAAGCAATTGTCGTCGTAGTGGTAGTGGCAGACGGTGCGACTGTTGATGCAGTAGTGGCTTTACCAACAGTGGACGAAGTAATTACTGCACTAGGAATTGTGGTGTTCGCCGCTGATTGAACGGGGGCCGTAGTTGCCACCGGATTGTTGATCACAATTTGCAAGACAGGTGCTGCAGTTGTGGTGGTGGTTGAAGTTGTTGTTGTAGTCGTCGTTGTCGTAGTCGTTGCAACAGCGATTGAATACCGAATGACAACTACTCCATCGCCGCCACGACCGCCTAGACCTAATGCACCTGACTGCACTCCGCCGCCGCCACCGCCGGCGCCGAGACCATCGGTTCCAATAGTTGGTGGAACACCATTTGTTCCTCCGTCGCCACCGCCACCAGTGCCACCAAGTCCACGCGTTCCGTTCTGGTAGAAACCACCAGCGCCACCACCTGCATACGTAACGGTTGCACCAGTAATTGTTGACGTTTTACCAATACCGCCGGCGCCACCAACTGCTCCACTGCCGTTGCTTGAGCCGTTTCCGCCAGCACCACCAGCGCCACCACCGCCGCCGCCTGCGTAGTAGCCACCTGAGGTGGGTGTATTGCCGCCGTTGTTTCCGAATGTTGTGGCGTCATTGTCTGAGGAATATGAACCGGCACCGCCAACGCGCGGCCATGACAAACCAACACCGCCGCCACCTCCCGAGGCGCCAGACACACCATCGGTTGCACACGCGCCGCCGCCGTCTTGGCCACCACCGCCGCCACCGCCAATTGCAGTCAGCGTTCCCGAAGAAAATGAAACCGAAGAATCTGATCCGTTCGCTCCGGTACATGGAGAGCCTCGCGATGTGTCTCCTGCGCCGCCTGCACCTGCAACAACGTTGACTACGTCGCCCGCTGCAACCGAGACACTTGATACTTCACGGAAACCACCGGCACCGCCGCCACCGCCAATGTCGAAACCGCCACCGCCGCCACCGCCAACGAGTAGCACGCGAACCGACGAAACATTGGACGGCACTGTCCACTGACATGCTGACGTATTGGTGAAAGTGACGACTACATCGGTGCTCACCGACGTTTGAGAAGGAGAACATGCGCTCGCCTGTGCGGCAGAGGGAAGTGCCCACACCACCATGGTGGAAAGCGTGGCAAACAAGATGACTAAACGCGCCTTCATGGTTGAAGTCTAAGCGTAAAAGTTTGAGACTTTTGCTGTTCTAGCGCATTGCTTCAGGCAATGCCTGGTGATGCACCACGGTGAGACTGCGCGTGGAACGAGTGAGTGTGACGTAGAGCAAACGCAAACCCTGCGCATCGTCGGCCACGATTGCAGCAGGCTCCACCACAATTGTGTCGTCTAGTTCAAGACCCTTTGCCAACGATGCAGGCACAATCGACAAACCTTGATCAAGTCCGGCAGCTTGCGCACGTCCGTGTTTCATGCTTGCTGTGGTGAGAGCCTCAGACATTGCATCAACCATGTCGTCGGGGCAAATGATGGCAGCACGACCATCGCGAGTTGACAATTCTTTGGCGCGATCAATCACTGCGTCAAACATGCGGCCCTGTGATTCAGCAGAAATAATAAGCGGCAACTCATCGCCATCACGCACACTGCGTGGCGCACGCAACCCTGGCGTAGCGGCCAACATCACTTTGTCCGCAAGTTCCATGATCTGCGACGGAATGCGATATCCCACTGAAAGCCCAACGATGCGTGGCTCTTTGCGCGACGGCAAATGTTGCAACACATCGTTCCAACTATTCGCCGCAAGCGGGCCAGTTGCCTGCGCGATGTCGCCGACCACTGTCATTGAACCACTGAGTGATCGGCGAGTCACCATGCGCAATTGCATTGGCGTCAGGTCTTGCACTTCGTCCACCACGATGTGTCCATATGTCATGATTTCATCGGAATCATCAATCTTTCCGCTGCGGCGAGGGCGAGGACCCAGCGCGGAACGCGCTTCGTCAAGCAATGCAACATCAGCAGGAGTCCAACGAACTTCGGTAGATGATGCAGAACGTTCGCGATGCAATGCCGTGTAATCAGCTTCGGACAAAATACCCATGGCTGCTGATTTCAACAATGCTTTCGACCCAAACAAATCGTGCAGCAATTGCGCCGGCGTAAGAACTGGCCACATGCGTTCAAATACTGCACGCATGTCTGGATCATCTCGCAGTTGGTCGCGCACTTCATCAGGATCAACTTCTCCGCGCAACGTGCTCGCCATGGAAGCCCACACTTCATTTTCAACAAAACGACGAGCTTGATTGTGACGGTGATATCGACGACGTGCCTGCTTCACAATGAACCGTGACTCGTCAACTGTGAGGCGCGCGTAACCAGTGCCAAATGGCATCACCACATCTTTCAACAAAGGGCGCTCACGGTCAGCAATAGCTTTTTCAATGACGCGGGCCATCTTCTTCGCACCCTTCACGCGTGCAACGTTTGATGACTCGCGGCCACCAAACTGCACGTCAGGAACAAGGTCAGCAAGAATGACTTGCTCAATGCCT
>CANFIM010000066.1 GCA_947447175.1 Acidimicrobiaceae bacterium
AACACCCTTTCGTAATTTGGTCTGTCTCGTTAGACCTGCGCAGCACGGCGACGACGTCGGCGTGCAGGAAGTACGAGAGCCTAAATGGTGACCACGTCACTGGCAGAGCCACTGGCGATGTGAATAAACGCAGTGATGTGTGTAGCGCACGTCGTAATGCGCGCAAGACGAGAACAGTTTGTAGACTTTTAGTCTAATTCTCCTGAAAATAGAACTTTCTTAGGGTAAGCATGTACAAAGATTGAATTTGAAGTTAATCTTCACGATAGCCACTGACTGTTACAGGACTTATGTCCTACCTTCAGTACTCACAGGTCATCTTTATTTAAGGGGAAAAATGCGCCGTGCAACAAAAATAAGCATTGCTTTGGTCACCGTCGGAGTGCTTGCACTCTCGGCATGTGGTAACTCAACAGCAGAATTGCTCGAGTCACCTCAATCAAATACAAAAAATGCCGCACTTGAAGACACATCAGGTCTCAACATCAAGTCAATGACGTTTGATCGTACGAAATTGAATAACTGGCAAAAATATCCGAACGGAATTGGTGTTGAAGACCAGATTGTTCGCGATGAGACAAAGTATCCATTGTGTCCAAAGGGACTTACAACAGTCGCAAATATCGATACGCCAGCACTGAATTCAATTATGGCCAACTGCCAACGCGAGTTCATTATCTTGCACTACACCGGATTCATCACCGCGCCAGGAAACGCTGGCGAAACAGTATCTGTGAAGTTCCGCATGGCGAAGGACGACACCTACGTCATGAAGATTGGTGACACCACTGTCATTGACGATTGGCACAACACAGGCTGTGCTAGCCGTGAAGGAACAATCGACATGGTTGCAGGCAAGAAGTACCCATTCGATGCGTGGTTCTCTCAATACGGTGGCGGCATTTGTAGCCAATTGTCATGGTCAGTTGCTGGCGGTACACAAGCTGTAGTTCCAGCGTCAGCGTTCTCGCGTGTAGATGACACTCCAGCACCAACTACAACAACAACCGTCGCTGAAACAACAACAACTGTTGAAGAGAAGGCTGCAGAACAAATTGTAGTAACGACAACGACTGTGGTTGAGGAAAAAGCTTCAGGAGCCGCTGCTACAACAACAACCGTTGCTGAAAGCACCGCCACCGAGAATGCAGCAACTGCAACAACTGTTGCCGCAGCCGGTGAAGAGGCCACATCCGACACCATGGCAACAACCGATGAAGAAGTAGCGACAGAGGCTTCTGACACAACTGTTGCTGCAGCTGAAGGCACTGATGCGATGGAAACTGAAGCAACAGAGACCGACTCTGACAGTTCATCAAGCAACACTTTGTTGTACCTAGCTCTTGGCCTTGGTCTCATCCTCTTGATCTGGTTCATCATTGCTCGTCGCCGTCGCGATGAGGACGAAGAAGTAACAACCCAGGCGTAAGTGATGTGAATTGCGGGAACAACCAGCAGACTGGTGGGCGTGAAGCGCCTCGTTCCCGCATTCCTCATCATCGCGCTAAGCGCTTGCGGAGCTAAGTCTGCAAGTGTTGATTCGAGCGTGGCAGCAACAGAAAGTTCGGCAACTCCCACAACATTGGGGGTCACCACAACAACAGTTGCTGCCACAAAGAATCCACCTTCTGGCGAGAAAGCTGTTTCTTGCGACGCCAAGGCCATCAGCGCTAGTTACGGCGAAAAGGTAAAGGCTGAAGCCTGCACTGCTACCTGGGCAGTGGGCGACACTGATCGCGACACCTGGAATTGCCCCAAAGAGGGATGCGAGCAAACTCGATTGTTCAAGTTGGTCAACACCAAATGGACTGTTGTATCGATCTGCTATCGAGATCAACCACTCACCCATTACAACCGCAGTTGCTACATCCCCAATGCTGGACCAGCCACATTGGCCGAAATTCCACCAAGTGATGTGGCGTGTGCAATTTGGTCGACAAACCGTGCACTCAAATGGGTTGAAGAAACTGGTTGCGAACCACGACAAGCAGATATCAATGCTGCTTTGTCAGGTAAGTGCGATGGATACTTCGATGCATCATCGCTTCCTGTCGAACGCTGCGATCACGGACCCGCAGTGACTGAAATGCAAAAGCGACTTCGTGCTGCCGGATACTCAACACAAGTAGATGGATACTTTGGTGAGGCGATGGCTAAGGCTGTGTACGCATTTCAAGATAAAAACAAACTTATGAAGTCCGGCATTATCGACTCAGCAACCTGGAAGGCGCTCGAGCCCAACCAGTCAACGTTGCCTGGCACAGACCGCAATGGTGATGGCCTCGTAACGCCCGATGAATTCCGATAGCGATAATTTCACGCGCAGCCTTGGGCTGATTCACCTCACAGCAAGTGGCATAGGCGTCATCATTGGTGCAGGAATTTATGTATTGATTGGCCCCGCAACTCAACGTGCAGGAGCACTGGTATGGGCATCCATGTTGCTAGCAAGCGCATTGTGCGCTCTCACTGCATTCAGCTACATGGAATTGACGTCTATGTTTCCGAAAGCTGGGTCCGAGCATGAGTTCGCGCGGCAGGTGTTCCCCAATTGGATTTCTTTCACAACCGGATGGGGCATGGCAGTTGCACTTGTTGTTGCAGCAGCGGCAGTATCGCTTGGTTTTGCCCGTTATCTCCAGGAATTCATCGGCATCAACCAACATGTCGCTTCAATACTTCTTCTGATTGCAGTTGGCGGACTTTCGCTTTCGGGAATGCAACATGCACGGTGGTTGGTCATTGGCCTCAGCATGATTCAAGTGGGCGGGCTTATCGGAGTAATTGCAACAGGGGCACACCACATAGGCGATGTCAGCCTGACAACCGGGCACGGATTTAGTGGAATTCTCGGAGGGGCTTCCATGATCTTCTTTGCCTACATCGGGTTCGATGAAGTGATCACACTTGCAGAAGAGTCCAAAGACCCACACCGCACTGTTCCGCGTGCGTTGATGTTGGCACTTGTAATTTCCACTGTGTTGTATGTGCTGGTAGCAATAGTTGCTGTGAGTGTTTTAGGTGCCCCATCGCTCGCCACATCAACTCATCCCCTCACTGATGTCATGCGTGAAAGTCTCGGCAGCGGATCAGCGCGGGTTATCGGCATCGTTGCACTCGCCACCACTGCGAACACAACGTTGCTGGCAACCACTGCCGCTTCTCGAATGATCTACAGCATGGGAGAAAACGGCGTTATCCCTGCACGCTGGGCAGTAGTACACAACAAGAAATCACCCCGCACCGCAACTTTTGGCGTTATGGCATGTGCGGCCGTTATCAGTGTGACTGGTGGAATTGAAGTTCTCGCTGCAGCCACTAATGCCCTGGTGTACCTCATGTTCCTCGTGGTGAACGTTGTGCTCATCACATTGCGATATCAACAACCCCTCACACCGCGACCCTTTCGAGTGTGGTGGAGCATCGGCTGGGTTCCTGTTGTTCCGTGCTTGGGAATCATTGCAACCCTGGCACTTTCACGGGAACTTGAGATGCAGCCATTGCTTGCAGCCTTCGCACTTCTTTCTGCTGGGCTTCTCCTCTATTTCATGAACCAATCACGGAAGTAGAACCGCCACCGTCTACGGGCAAATGTCAGAATGTTTGGCATGTTCTTCCGCAAAGCCAAACACGACGTGCTTGGTGTTCTGTCGACAATTGCATTGACATGCGCCACTGTCGCCATGATTTACGTTCGTAATCATCGCTTCTTCTATCGCGACGATGTTGAGCACCAACATATGGGTGTCTTCACTGCTCTTCATCACAATGGATACAGCGTTAGTTCGCTGGGGTCATTCCACAAGTCGTGGTTCTTATCCCTCATCACTGGTGAGGTTCAATTTGGTGTCTTCAATCCGTTTAGTTGGCTACGAGATTTCATTGCCGCGTCAGGAAACAATCTCGCCGTAGCAGCAACACTGATTGCATTGATGTACATGCTGATTGCGGCGGTTGGTTCCTATGCCGCGGCACGGGCACTTCATGTGTCACCTGCCATGTCTGTAGCTGCATCCATGTTTGTCACATTTAACGTTCACCTCTTGTACTGGGACGCCAGTAGTTGGACTCCAGCACTGATTGGTTTTTCATGGTTTGCATGGTTCGTTGCAGCCATCTGGTGGACACGTCGCAATATTCGATTCGCACCATTGATTCCCATCACCGGATACCTCCTGGTGAGTGCCGGGTGGCCACACGCAATGATTGCTGGTGGAGTTGTTGCACTCGTTGTGGGGCTCGAACAATTGTTCACGCGGAAGTGGCGCACACGAGAAGCATTACTGTACGCAGGCGCATGTGTTTCAGTTGCTCTTCTGTCCGCGCCAGTATGGGTCACCGCTCAAGTTTTTGCAGATTGGGCGGCACGTGCACCACATGGACTTTTCAATGATGGGTTCCTCACTCACCAACTCGATTCCATCGTGCTCACATTCTCGCCGTTCGTGCAGCCCTACGTTGATGGCTTTGCCGGTCAAGGGTTCATGTTTGAACCAATCACATACATTGCGTGGATTGTTCCGCTTGCTGCCTATTGGGTAGCAACTTCCGCAACGGTCCGAAAGTTGGTCCGCGTTGACCTTGTTGTTGCTGGCATTGTGAGCGTGGGCATGCTTGGGCCCAGCATTCTTGGGCCCACACGTTGGCCCTTCCGTTTCCAACCGTTCGCTGCGTTTCTCGTAGTGATGGTTGCAATTCGTGTCTTGCAATCTGCGTCAAATGAATCGGTTGCCTCCTCACGCTTCATCAATGCATGGAAGTGGATTGCGCCAGTGGTGTGGTTGGCACTCACTGCATTACGTCCACGTCTCATTCCCATGTTGCTGACTGCACTCTTGTTTATTGCCATAGCGATTGCTCACCGCATTTATCTCACTCGAGGATTGCGAGTATTTGCTCCTTTGCTTTCGGCATCGGTTGTCATCACTACGGCGTGGTTGATATTTGCAAGTCCTTCACCCGCTATGCCAGGAGATCGCAATGCACCTTCGTCTCGCAGTGCAATAGCCCAGCAATACAAAGTGCTTGAAGGTCATCGCGTCTTTGTTTTGCAAAGTGGTATCTCGGGTGCGATGACAATTGAAAAGAAGCGCGGCCGCTTTCGCCTGATTCCCAACGAACCCGGCACCATCACTGCAGCTGAAATGGCAGACGGCAACATCATTCAGGCTGCACACCTCGATATTGAATTCGTCACTGGGTATTCCGCCATGCCACACGAAGGGCTAGAGAACTTATTGAAAACTGGCGTTTTCGGTTGGTCATCCGAAGAAACGGCTGCTGCACTTTTTGCAACAGACTCAACCACCAAAATTCCGTATTACGAACTATTGGGCATTGACGCAATCATGGTGCAGTTTGGTGAACAACAAACGTGGTTCAACGCTGCAAATGACGGTGCATGGAAAGCCACGTACAAACAACCTGCATGGACGCTCTACACACGAGGCAATACGTTGCCTCAACAAATCACTTGGCATGACACATCACTAGAAGTCACCCAAGAAAAGAGCGAAGCATCAATTACCAAAAATGTGTCGGGTGGAAATTTTGTGATTGCTCGCCCTGTCACGCCGGGCATGAGCATCACGGTTGATGGAAAGCCGGTTTCCTTCACTGCGCTCGCTGGTTCCGTTCCGCTTGTCACCGTTCCTGCAGGGCTCACCGGTGCAATTGCGTTCAACTATTCACTGCCACACAAAAACTTCATTGTGATTGCAGTGTTGCTTGGTGCAATATTTTTCGTGGCCCTCGTAGCTCTCAGTTTTCGTCGACGCGATTAATTCGCAGCAAAAATGTCAGAGAGCCAGGGCATCACAATGTCGTTGATTGCCGCATGACTCTTGTAGAGCAGGTGGTCGTCGCCAGGCATGATGTGAAGATCGCCAGTGCCAGCCATTGCGCGAACCACTTCGCTTGCTTCCACCGGAAGAATCGAATCTTCTGATCCGTGGAACATAAGGAATGGTCTGCCCGCTAATCCGCCAGCAACTTCACAACCTGCAGACTGCGTTGCGAAGGTAACAACGCCCGACACCATTTCGCTGAGCCCAACACCAACGCGCACGGCCACTGCACCGCCAAAACTGTGGCCCATGAGCACTACTTTGTCGGCGCCACTTCCCACCAACATCTGCACGGCTGCTGCGGTGTCGACACAACAGGAATCCAAATCATTGGGCTTGCGGTAACTCAACCGAATTGATGGAACTCCCATTTCGGC
>CANFIM010000067.1 GCA_947447175.1 Acidimicrobiaceae bacterium
GAACTTCTTGCGCTCGTCATTGCTCATTTCGAAGCCCTTGTCGAACCAACCCTTCGGCAGGTTCTCGGTGAGCCAAGAGCGGATCTCAAGGCGGAAGGCCTCGTCTTCGGGGGAGTAGTCAAGTTCCATGGTTTCCAATTCTGCCCACATTCGGCAGAAAACATCGCATTGTGTGGGTGTGTCGGTTCACACACCGTTCACACAAGGCTGACATTGCGGAAAAATAGGTCCCATACAGTCGTGTCATGGCTAGCGAGACCGTCCCCGACTGCCAACAGCACGGCCTTTCGCCTACTGATATTGCAGTTCTTCGTGTTCTCGCGAACTCCGCCCACAAAGTCATGAGTCGGGAAACAATCTCTCGCATTGCCGGCCTGGAGACCGATTCTGCACGCAGAGCTGACTCCTCATTAGTTGCGCTTCGTCGAGCACTTGGCCCAGATTCCATTACTACTGTTCGTCGACGTGGCTGGGTGTTGACCGAGAGTGGCCTTCAAGCGGCCAATGAACTCTTGGGTCCGCAGGTATAAATAAGCGATGAATGCGGTCCTCTTTGCCTCTGGGGGCGCTATCGATTTTGGCGTTGTCTTTCGCGACCTAGCGATCATTCTCGTGGTCGCCAAGTTGGCAGCCGAATTATTCGAACGCATCAAGGTTCCCGCTGTGCTTGGCGAGATTATTGCTGGCGTCGTTATTGGCCCATCAATGTTGGGCCTCGTTGAGCCGAACGATGCCCTGAGATTGCTCGCAGAAATTGGTGTCATCGTTTTGCTAGTCGAAGTAGGTCTCGAAATGGACCTTGGCGAATTACGGCGAGTTGGGCGAGCCTCAATGCTTGTTGCCGTCGTTGGCGTGGTGGTGCCGATGACATCTGGCTTCTTTGCTGGTACAGCGCTAGGCGAATCGGTCAACGCTTCGCTCTTCCTAGGTGCCGCCCTTGCCGCCACCAGTGTGGGCATTACAGCGCGAGTATTCGGTGATCTAAAAGCACTCGCATCTACTGAGGCCCGCATTGTGCTTGGCGCTGCGGTAGCTGACGACGTTTTAGGGCTCATCATTCTCACAGTTGTTACTCGCGTTGTTGAACAAGGCTCAATTGAATTGAGTGGCCTGCTCATCACCATCGGTCTTGCGACCGGATTCTTGATAGTCGCTGGCGCGGTTGGAGTCTTTCTAGTCCCGCGTCTCTTTCAGTGGCTCGGCGACCGTGCAGAATCACCCGCAACAGTGGGCGTTGTTGCCGCCGGTCTCACCTTCGCGTTCTCCGCAGCAGCAAGTGGAGCCAATCTTGCACCAATTATTGGGGCATTTGTTGCCGGAACTGCCTTGGGCAGAACAACGCATCACGATCGCATCGCACGAGATTTTCAAACACTCGGAAGCATCTTTATTCCGATGTTCTTCTTGCAAATTGGTATTGACACCGACGTAGCGAAATTCTTCTCAGGCCATGTACTGCTTGTTGCAGGCATTCTCAGTGCGATTGCGATCGGCGGGAAACTTGTCTCCTCTGTGGGCGCACGTGGCACCAACACAGACAAACTTCTCATCGGCATCGGCATGATTCCGCGCGGAGAAGTTGGGCTCATCTTCGCAACGATTGGTGTTTCAATCGGGGTTTTTAACGACGACTTGTATGCCGTAGTGCTGCTGATGGTGCTTATTACAACCGTGATTACACCACCTCTCCTGCGTTGGAGAATCACCCAGTCATCAGGCGATGATGAATTCGTTGAGGTTGCTAGCGATATTGATGAACCTGTCGGCGGTTGGATTCGTCTTATCAATGGTGAAGTACAACTTCACGGCAATCCACCTACGTCAATGTTGCTCAAACTGGCACTTGAATCGGCTCTTCACGCCGCACACGCACAGCCAAACGATTCATTGCTCGACTGGATGCATCAGCACAGAAACTCGCCAACACAATGGAGTGACGAAACATTTGAGATGTTTCTTGAACTTCTTGGCCGAGGAAATTCTCGATCATGGAGATTTCTTGAGGTCACCAGCGTGCTTGAGCGTGCACTTCCTCGCGTGTCGGCCGCTATCAATGCTCGCCCGAGCAATACAACCGAACTAGACCCCACGCATCACATTCAGTTACCAACACTTGAATCAATTAAGCGCCGATTAGGCACCATTACACATGCGAATGCTTCGTTGCCTTTGGCTGCACTTATTGTTGATTTAACAAGCGAAAATGCAAATAGTTCCTTTCTTTCGCCGCTTCCTTTGCCCACTGACATCAACGATGAAATTGATGCATTGATTTCTGCATCAACCATTCTTCTTGCAGCGTGCAAGACAGAGCCTTTTGAACCGAATGCACGAGTGTTCGCACAAGTTGCTGGGTTCCTTGGTTCTCCACTCATGGTGGAAAGATGCCGGCAACTCACCGAAGCTCGCAGCAATCTTCTCGAGTGGCAATTTTCGGCATTGCTCGAGATCACTACGAGCGTTCAAGGACTTCTTGCTCACCCCGAACTGATTGAGGGCTTGGAAGATTCGCTGGAGGCAATTCGTCGTCGAGACGCAATTAATTTGGTTTCAGATCAGCAAGTCATCGAGCGAATTGAACATGCTGCGGCGGTCTACGTTCTTGCGCACGACGCCGACGTACTCGCCCGCCATGCAACATTGGTTGAACCTGCGCCACGCGCTAGAAGTGCGCGCATCAATGTGCTGGAAACCTCTCAGCCCAATGAATGGGAAATTGACATCGCCACCAGCGACATGCGAGGACTTCTTGCAAGAATTTGTGGAGTACTTGCTGACTGGGGATTAGAAATTGTCTCTGCAGACCTCAGCACATGGCCAGACGGCGCAGTACTTGACTCGTTTGTTGTTCGATCTAACTCGCGTCCAAATGCCACACAACTCAAGTATGAGTTGGAGAAGCGCCTTCACAAGAGGCTCGACACATCACCACGACTTCCTCGTCATGCTGAACTGACATTTGACCTCAGTAACGATGCCCACCCATGGCACAGCGTGGTGTCTGTTCAAGGCGCTGACCAGCCGGGACTCATCCAAGCAATCGCTACCGCATTTGCCAAGGCCCGCATCAATGTTCACCATGCCCGAATTTCCACTAGCGGCGACGATGTGGCTGACCGATTCGAAGTATCAACCCGTCTTGGGCGCAAGATCAATCAGAATCACATTCTGAAGCTGAACTCACTATTGAAATAGCCATTCGGCACCCCGCGTTACAAGGTGTTAACACAACAACACGCTTGCCACATTCCCGAAACAATTGAGCGACAGTTCAGAAATCTTTCCCTTCTACCTTTGCATGCAGTTGCAAAAGCAACGTCAACTGCCACTACGTGGCAATGAGCGAAGGAGTCAAGATCAGTGAAGTTGATCACGGCAATCGTGAAGCCTTTCAAGGTGGATGATGTGAAAGACGCACTGAAGTCGGCAGGCGTGCAAGGCATGACCGTGTCGGAGGTGAAAGGTTTTGGTCGCCAAGGCGGCCACACCGAGACCTACCGCGGGAGTGAATACGCCATCGATTTCGTGCCGAAAGTAAAGATGGAAATCGTCATTGACGATGCACAAGTTGATGCAGTGGTCGATGCAATTCGCACTTCTGCCACAACCGGAAAAATTGGAGACGGAAAAATCTGGGTAACCGACATTGGTTCGCTCACACGCATTCGCACAGGGGAAGTAGGAACAGATGCAATCTGAAGTTCAAGTATTAGGCACGCAAGTCAACCTGTTGTGGGTTGTCATTGGTGCCGCACTCGTCGTTTTCATGCAGGCCGGTTTTGCGCTTGTAGAAACAGGGTTCACACGTGCAAAGCACGCAGCTCACGTGGTGAGCACTAACTTCGCCATCTTTGGCCTCGGATTCATTGGCTTCATTGCAATTGGTTTCCCTTTGGCTTTTGGCGGATTCAGCACTGCACTCATCGGCATGGACAAGCCAGTTGGCGGCGCCTTGCTGGGCAGTGGCGACTGGACATTCCTTTACAAGGGCGGCTGGTTCCTCTCTGGTGGAAACATCACCCCTGCAGTGATGGGCTTCTTCTTGTACATGGTTGCCTTCATGGACACCGTTGCAACAATTCCAACAGGCTCAATGGCTGAGCGTTGGAAGTGGAGCTCATTCACAGTGTGGGGCATCTTTTGTGGCGCGATTTACTACCCACTCTTCGCAGCATGGACATGGGGTGGCGGTTTCCTCGCTCGCACATGGAGCTCGATGAGCTTGGGCGCTGGTTACGTTGACTTCGCCGGGTCAGGCGTTGTTCACGCAGTGGGCGGCGTTGCTGCACTTGCCGGAGCCATTGTTCTCGGACCGCGTATTGGAAAATTTGGTGCAGACGGAAAGCCTCGCGCAATTCCTGGCCACCACATTCCAATGGCAATGCTCGGAACATTCATCTTGTTGTTCGGATGGTTCGGCTTCAATGCCGCCTCAACATTCGCCGCAACAGATGTTCAATTCGCAACAGTTGCAGCAAACACTGCAATTGCCGGCGCATTCGGTTCCATCGCAGCAATGCTCTACATCACCAAGCGCACTGGTAAGCCAGATCCCGGAATGATGGTCAATGGCATGCTCGCTGGCCTGGTTGCAATTACAGCTCCTTGCGCTTTCGTTGCACCATGGGCTGCAGCAGTCATCGGTGTTATCGCGGCTGTTCTTGCAATCGAAGCTGTGTTCTTCATTGAGCGCAAGTTGAAGTTGGACGACCCTGTAGGCGCAATCGCCGTACACGGCGTGAACGGAATCTTCGGTGTTCTCGCAGTGGGCATTTTTGCCAACGGCTCGTACGGTGCTGGCTGGAATGGTTCGCCATCAAAGGGCATCGAAGGAATCATCAAGGGTGATTGGGGCCAACTTGGTGCACAAGCACTTGGTGTCCTGGTGATTCTCGGAGTGATCTTCCCCGTCGCCTACGGCTTCTTCAAAATTCAGAACAAGCTCACAAAGGGCGGTATTCGCTCTGCTGAAGAGGACGAAATTTCCGGCCTCGATATTCCTGAGATGGGCGTCCTTGCCTACCCAGAGTTCGGCAGCACTCGTATCTAGTAATAGATAAACCCAAAAAACCCGCACTCGCCAATGGCGTCGAGTGCGGGTTTTTTGTATGTCTCACCATTCACAAACAGGAAACATTCCCGAAATAGTTCGAATCTAGGTTCCTTTGCTGTCCACGAGTGAACAGGAGAACCCATGATTGGAACAGCAAGTATTGATTCAGGTGCAACAGCATGGGTTCTCATATCTGCAGCCCTTGTTGCATTTATGACCCCTGGCCTTGCCTTCTTCTATGGCGGCATGGTGCGGTCAAAGAACGTGTTGGGCATGTTGATGCAAAACATATTTGCAATGGGCCTCATTTCAATTCTCTGGGCCTTTGTGGGATTCAGCCTTGCGTTTGGCGGCACGGGCGCATTCATTGGCAACTTTGATTTCGCGTTCATGAAAGACCTTGCGAATGTCTCCGCTCTTCCCGGGTACACCGGCGACTTTGCACTCGTGATTCCCGTGCTTGCATTCTTCGGCTACCAAATGATGTTTGCGGTTATCACTCCCGCACTCATCACTGGCGCCACAGCAGATCGCCTCAAGTTCTCGGCGTATGCAGTAATCATCGGCGTGTGGAGTGTTGTGGTCTACCCCACTGTTGCTCACTGGGTGTTCAGCCCTAACGGTTGGTTGTTCAAGCGCGGTGCACTCGATTTTGCAGGCGGTGCAGTAGTGCACATCAACGCAGGTGCAGCTGCGCTTGCAGTCATTCTTGTGTTGGGAAATCGCAAGGGCTGGCCACGTGAGGCGATGCCTCCGCACAACCTTCCCTTCACAATGCTGGGCACAGGCATTTTGTGGTTCGGCTGGTTCGGGTTCAATGCCGGTTCTGCACTTGCCGCAAACGGCCTTGCAGCACAAGCGCTTGTCAACACCCACCTGGCCGCAGCAGCCGCAATGCTCGGTTGGCTCATTATTGAGAAACTGCGCGCAGGCCATGCAACAACGTTGGGTGCCGCATCTGGTGCAGTTGCAGGATTGGTTGCCATCACCCCATGCGCTGGTTTTGTAGGTGGCGTTGCCCCCATCATCATCGGATTTGTGTCAAGCATTGTTTGCTACTTCGCATTGTCACTCAAGACAAAGTTCAATTTCGACGACAGTCTCGATGTGATAGCAGTACACCTTGTCGGCGGAATCATGGGCGCATTGTTGCTCGGATTCTTC
>CANFIM010000068.1 GCA_947447175.1 Acidimicrobiaceae bacterium
CACTGTTGAAGAGAGCCAAACATTTGGCATGGAAATGGACCTCGTAGAGGGCATGCGCTTCGACAAGGGTTACATCTCTCCATACTTCGTCACCGACGCAGACCGCATGGAAGCTCAACTCGACGATGCTTACATCTTGTTGGTCTCCGGCAAGATTGCAAACGTTCGTGACATGTTGCCAGTGCTTGAAAAAGTTATGCAGAGCGGCAAGCCACTCGTAATCATTGCCGAAGACATCGAAGGTGAAGCGCTTGCAACACTCGTTGTGAACAAGATTCGTGGCACGTTCAAGAGCGCAGCTGTAAAGGCTCCAGGTTTTGGCGATCGTCGTAAGGCAATGTTGCAAGACATCGCACTCCTCACTGGTGGCCAGGTCATCAGCGAAGAAGTTGGTCTCAAGTTGGAGAACGCAACGCTTGATCTTTTGGGTCGTGCAAAGCGCGTACTCATCACCAAAGATGAAACAACCATCATTGAAGGTTTGGGCGCTGAGGAAGACATCAAGGGTCGCATCAACCAAATCAAGACCGAAATCGACAACACCGATTCCGATTACGACCGTGAGAAGTTGCAAGAGCGTCTTGCAAAGCTCTCTGGTGGCGTTGCAGTTCTGAAGGTGGGCGCAGCTACAGAAGTAGAGCTCAAGGAAAAGAAGCACCGCATCGAAGACGCAGTGAGTACCACTAAGGCAGCTATCGAAGAGGGCGTTGTTCCTGGCGGCGGCGTTGCATTGCTTCGCGCACAAGATGCAGTGATCGCAGCAGCAGAGAAGCTCACAGGTGACGAGCAAACAGGCGCACGCATGGTTGCACGTTCTCTTGAAGGCCCACTCAAGCAAATTGCTGAGAACGCAGGCATGGAAGGTGGCGTCGTTGTTGCCAAGGTGAAGAGCCTTAAGGGCAACGAAGGCCTCAACGCTGCAACAGGCGAATACGAAGACCTCGTCAAGCTTGGCGTTATCGACGCAGCAAAGGTGACTCGCTCTGCATTGCAGAACGCGGCATCAATTGCAGCATTGTTCCTCACCACCGAAGCAGTGATTGCTGACAAGCCAGAAGAAGCTGGCGGCGGTCACAATCACGGCGGCGGAATGGAAGACTTCTAAAAAGTCTGTTCATACGAACTACAAAAGGCCCGCAGAGAAATCTGCGGGCCTTTTGCTGTGATGGGCGCAAGTGACGTATCGGTAGCCTGAACACGTGGCGAAATCGATTGCATTAGTAACTTGCGCAGAAGCGCGTGAACACGACACCGACTTGCCATTTTTGGTGCGTGCCCTTGGAGATCGCGGCATTATCGCTGACATTGTTGATTGGGATAACGCATCTGTTGATTGGGCGAAGTACGCGTCAGCAATTGTGCGGTCTCCGTGGGATTATCACCGTCGATACAACGAGTTTGTGCAGTGGTTACACATGGTGTCCACCAAGACTGTGCTGCATAACTCCGCGAACATTATTGAGTGGAATACCGACAAGGTGTACCTAGGTGAATTAGCTGACGCCGGCATTCCAGTCATTCCCACTACATATGTGCGTGGTGCTGAAGACATCGTGTTGATCTCAAATGATGGGTTATTGGAAAAGGACATTGTGGTGAAACCCACCGTGAGTGCTGGTTCAAACAACACAGAGCGACACGAAGAGTCTCCAGTGAAGGCTGCTGCCCACTTAGGTTCGCTCATCGACGCCGGCAAGGTTGCAATGGTGCAGCCGTATCAGCGCTTCATAGACGAGCAGGGTGAAACAGGCATGTTGTATTTCAACGGCGAATTCAGCCATGCCTTTCGTAAGGGCGCAATTCTTGCAACGGGTGACAACATCAAAAATGGTTTGTACACCGAAGAAGACATTTCAGAACGCACACCACGCTCTGCCGAGTATGAGTTGGGTGAATCCGTGATGGCATATGTGGTTCAAAAGTTTGGTGTTGCGCCTCTGTATGCCCGCGTCGACGTGGTGCGTGGTTCAGGTGGGTTCCCTGTACTCATGGAACTTGAACTGGCCGAACCGTCGCTGTATGTGCATTTTGACGCTGATTCGCCAGCGCGTTTCGCTGCGGCCGTTGTCGCCCGTTCCTAACCCAGAGGTAGGTTGGAAGACATGAGTGAACCAATGTCCCCCTCGGTCGGTCTCGGTGTTATCCACCTGTTCTGCAAGCCATTTCCCGACTTCAACGGAGATCATCTTGTTGAAGCAGTGAAGAAGGCTGAAGCCGCTGGCGTCACTGTGATCACGGTTTCTATGTTGGGTCACAAAGCAGATCTTGCTGTCATGGGTCTTGCCTCTGACATGCGCGAATTGAAGGCGTTGCAAACTGGTGTGCAGCACTCAGGTCTTGAAATTGTTGACAGCTATGTTTCCATCACGGAAGTGTCGGAATATGCCAAGGGCATGCCGCAGGAAATGTTGAACTCGCGTTTGTATCCGCAGCTTCCACCTGCAGGAAAGAACGCTTGGTGCTTCTACCCAATGTCGAAGAAGCGCGAACACAAAGACAACTGGTTCACACTTGAATTCGACAAGCGTAAAGAACTCATGGAAGAGCACGGCAAGAGCGGACGCACATTCGCCGGCCGTGTGATTCAGCTTGTGACTGGTTCAACTGGTCTTGATGATTTCGAGTGGGGAGTCACGTTGTTTGCTGTGAACCCCGATGACCTCAAAGATGTGGTGTACACCATGCGTTACGACGAAGCATCTGCTGTGTATGCAGAGTTCGGAGCGTTCTACGTGGGCATGGTCACGCCCGTTGCAGAACTCATTAATCAGATCTAGTTCAGGCTCTGCCGGAACAGTTATCTAGACATCAAACATGATCTTCAGCACGCCGTCATCGCGTGCATCGAACATGCGGTACCCCTCGGTGCCCTCGGAGAGTGGCATGCGGTGAGAGAAGATGCCATCGCCTTTGATGCGACCTGACTGCAAGAGGGGAATGAGGTCGGCCCATTGTGCGGTCACATTTGCGATGCCTGCACGCACAGTGAGGTTGCGGTAGATCATTTGATTCATGGGGAACCCAGTGCCACCCTGCGGCAAACCAATGAATGAGGCATTACCGCCATGACGTAGCAACGTTGGTACAAGTTCAATGGAAGCACGAGCCCCTGATGCCTCGAACACGCGGTCACAGTTACGACCATGTGTGAGCTCACTAATTGCACGACGTGCTTCATCAGGGTGCAGTGCAATGGCACCAAGTGCTGCAGCTTGTTTGCGACGCGCATCAACAGGGTCAATAGCAAACACCAGCGACGCGCCGTTGACGAATGCAAGTTCGACACCCAATAGGCCAATGGGGCCGAGGCCGACAATTGCCACGCGGTCACCCGGCACAATGTCTGCACGAGACACTCCGAAGTGCGCGGTGGCGAGTGCATCGGTGAGAAGCACTGCTTGATCATCGCTGACGCCTTCAGGAATTTTCATGAGAGTGGAGTCAGCATTGGGCACTTGTACGAACTCTGCTTGGCCGCCTTGTAGTTCGGTACTTAAACCAAACGCATTCGACTTTGAGCAACGACCAATACGCGATTTGCACGCATCACATGTGCCACACCCCGAACCACCAGCAGCAATAACGCGGTCACCCTTTGTGAAATGGAAAACGTCGGCGCCAACTTCAACAATTTCACCAATGAATTCATGACCCACACAAAATGCCGGCACTTCGGCGGAGTAATCGGTCTTGCCAATTTTGTCGCCGTGGTAGATATGCAAGTCGCTACCGCAAATACTGCATTTCGTGACCTTCAGAATGACTGCGTTGGCGATGGTGAGTGAAGGGTCGGGATACGACTCGAATCGAATATCGCGCGGACCGTGGAACACCAATGCCTTCATGCCACGACTCTATTGCGAGGCGGTGGGTACTCTTGAGTTGTGCCCGACCTCTCCACAATTCTTGCCTTTTGCGCTGCAACAGTTGCGTTGTTGCTGATTCCCGGGCCAGCGGTCATCTACATCTTGAATCGCAGTATTTCTGATGGTCGCAATGTGGGGCTTGCTGCTGTGGCTGGTTTAGAAGTAGGCGATGCCATTCAAGCATTGTTCGCAGCGCTGGGGCTGAGCGCAGTTCTTGCAGCATCTGCATCGCTCTTCAACATGGTGAAGTGGGCTGGCGTTGCGTACTTGCTGTACGTGGGTGTTCGTACGTTGATGTCAGTTCCGTCTGAGTTGGGTCAAGACAATGCTCATGTCTCAATGAAGCAAGCGTTTCGTCAGGGCATTGTGGTGAACGCACTGAACCCGAAAACCGCGTTGTTCTTTCTCTCGATTTTTCCGCAATTCGTGAATCCCAATGCTGATCACGCAACAGTGCAGTCTCTGTTGTTGGGCGCCATCTTTGTGGTGCTGGCAACAATCTTCAACGGCTCGTACTCGCTCATGGCTAGTGCATTGCGAGATTTGCTTTTGCGCGGGAAGGCATTGCCGTTCGTGCGACGCTACGTATCGGGCTTTATGTTCATTGGCCTAGGCATTTTGGCTGCGACAGCTGGTCACGCTTCGGCAACCAAGAAATAGACCGTCTATCCTGACCACAGAGTCGAAAGGTGGTGGGGGAATCATGAGCAGCGTTTTGCAAGAGGCCGAAGAGTTCATTGCGAAGAATTGGGACCCAAATGGTGACCCTGACGCGTGGCGCGAATTGGTGATTGACTCTGGCTGGTCCGCATTACGTTGGCCCACACAATGGTTTGGGCGTGGTCTCAGCGATGACGACGCAGCAGAAGTAGAAGCGTTGTTCTTCGAACGCGGAGTTCCGGGCCCTGGGCAAGACAAAACAAACTTGTGGGCTGGAACCATGTTGTCGTACGGCAGCGATGAATTGAAGAGTCAGTTCATGCGCAAGTTGCTGCTTGATGAAGTTGCTATGTGTTTGCTGTACAGCGAACCAGGTGCCGGATCTGACTTGGCTGGCCTTCGCACCTCTGCAGTACGCGATGGTGATGAATGGGTTGTGAATGGTCAGAAGGTGTGGACCTCAGGTGCTGCAGCTGCTGATTACGGCATGTTGATTGCGCGTACTGATTGGAACCAACCAAAACATCGTGGCATTTCATTTTTCTGGTTGCCTATGAAGAAACCAGGTGTTGAAGTGCGACCACTTCGTCAAGCAACCGGCGACGCACGATTCAATGAAGTGTTCATCACTGATGCGCGCGTGCCTGACATGAATCGCTTGGGCGAACTCAACTCTGGGTGGATGGTGTTGCAAACCGCACTGATGTATGAGCGTGTTGCCATGGGTGGAGGCCGTCGTGGTCCAGTTATGCGTTCCACAAAGGGAGCAACTGCTGCAGCGCATGGCTCGATTCCTGCTTCCGATACGTCCCTCATTTCACTTGCCAAAAAAGTAGGCAAGAACAACGACCCTCATTTCCGTCAGGAACTTGCCAAGTTGTATTGCCGTCGCATGACGAATGAGTGGAATGCAGAACGTGCACGTGCAGCTGCTGAAGCGGGTGGCGCATCGCCTCTTGCCTCATTAGGCAAATTGAATATGGCAGAAATTCTGCACTATGCCGCTCGAATTCAAGGTCATCTACTGGGAATGAACGCATCGCTGTTGGGCGATGAAGATTCCGTAGAGTACGCCCACAACTACTCGCAATTGAATGCGTATTTCTTCTCTATTGGTGGCGGCACAGATCAAATTCAGCGCAACATCATTGGCGAACGAGTACTTGGATTGCCAAAGGAACCTGAGACGGATCGCGAAATTGCATTCCGCGATGTTCCGGCGCGCGTCTAAAACCTCAGCAATTAGTCACGGGCCATGGTGGCACGACTGCTGCCATGGAAATCAAGAACTTGGTCCTCGCTGAGGTCGACAACAACCTTGGTGAGTTCACCTGTGAATACGAATGGTGATTCATAGAAACTGACGGGTGTTCCTCGGTCGAGACCAATGTCAAGACCCGACCATGAGATGAGAATCCAGAAGATGTTTTCTGTGGTCATCTCGCCAACGATGACATCGTCGATGAACATGGTGAGAGTGCCGTGGTTACCCTCACGCTTCATGCGGACTCCTACTTGGTGTGCACCTGTAGGAACCTTGATGTTTGACTTCAGCATTTGGTGAGTGCCACCCACGTTGAG
>CANFIM010000069.1 GCA_947447175.1 Acidimicrobiaceae bacterium
GAGTAATTCAACCCTCGGCCAAGACACCGACCAGCATTTCGGGCCAGCCGAATGGGGCATGACCTCAGCAGTGGCACTCACGTGGGGTGCATCGTTCCTTTTCATCGCCATCGCCATTGACCATGTGGCCACCGGCGTTGTGCCCATTGCACGCCTCGGCTTCGGAGCTATCGCACTTGCGTGTTTCCCCGCTGCGCGAAAGAAGATTGCGAAGGAAGACGTTAAGCGAATTGCATTGCTTGGTCTTGTGGCAATGACTCTCCCCTTCTATTTGTATCCGCTTGCCGAGAAGTCGGTGTCGTCGTCGATTGCCGGAATGATTAATGGTTCCATTCCGGTTACCACTGTGGTGGCCGCAGCGATTCTGATGCGCAAGATGCCGTCGCGGCGTCGCATGATTGCGGTTCTCATGGGTTTCTGTGGCATTGCGTTGATTTCTTTCGGCAGCGTGGGCGATGGCAAGGGTGCATCAGTTCATGGTGTGCTGTTCTTGTTGTTTGCAACGTGTTGCTATGCATTCACCAGCATCTTGTCTCGCGAAATGCAGATGAAGTACGGAACTCTCACTGTGTTGCTATGGCAAGAACTCTTTGCATTGTTGTTTTCGTTGCCGCTCGGCATTCCTGCATTCTTTGACAGCAGTTTCTCGTGGTCAGCCCTGTTTGCTCTCATGGCACTCGGCGCGTTCGGCACCGGATTTGCCTACGTGATGTACGGCATGCTCATGGTGAGAGCTGGTGCTGTGCGTGGAGTTATCGGCGTGTTCTTCACGCCTGTTGTAGCAACAATTCTTGGTTTGCTATTTCGTGATGAAAAAGTAACTGCCCTTGCAGTACTTGGTATGTGCGTTGTACTCATTGGGGCTTGGCTAACAAGCCGTCCTGACTCTGTCACCGCTTCACGTTGAATTTTATATATGTCTCTTTACTGACTGGTTCAAGTAGCCCGGTTTCCCAAGTGAGGTATTGCATGATTGCTTCATCAACACCCTCTTTGCGCGCCCAGGGCGGATACCACATATCATCGGTTTCGCTTAAGACCCGATCATCGGTGTCTTCGCCAATTCTTTCCACCGGAAAGCCAGACCTCCTCCATGCTGTGCGACCCCCGTATAAGTATGAGACATCGCTGAAGCCCATACGTTTCGCATCGGCTGCTGCATAAGGAGAAAAACTCCCATCCCCACAACAGAACACAAGTGTCTCGTCAAAGCGAAACCTCATGAGAACATGGTTCAGCTTCGTTCGCATTGAATAATAGGAACCAGGGATTCGTCCTTCTCGATACCAATAGCTCTCGCCGACATCAATGACGGAACACTTTTTGTCGTTGAGTAAAATCTCTAATTCTGAGGCTGTCACTTTCTTTTGCTTTGAATCAGCAATATTCAGCCTTAAAGGGGAATCGTGCTGTTTCTCAGTGAAGTGTTCACTTGCACCTTCTAGGACATAAACATCCCACCCCATCTGTTGCAACCAATGCGCAGACATTACCGATTGGACGAGGTGCTCATCCACGAGGACTACTCGAGCATTTCTGACCGCAGCATAAGAATCTGTGGCTTGTACTAGTTGTCCCCCAGGTGCATGTGTACTTCCGGGGAAATGACCAGACTCGTACGCTTCACCCTGACGTACGTCAAACAAGTACGTTGTCCTCGATAAATCTTCTTGCAATGTTCGCAGTTGACCCATCGAGATAACTCGAACTTGATACTTTTCTTTAACGTGAAGTGCATACGCCTTCGCTAATGCGATTCCATCTCTTTCAGGCTGAGGGGCGATATTTGTCTCCCCACGTAAAGTTGGGAATTTTGCTAATTGCCAACCCATTGTTCCGTTCTTCAACGCAAAGATCGGATTCTTGATTCCTGCATTCCGCAAACTTTGTGCACCGATGATGGAGCGCGTGCGTCCGGCACAATTTATGACAATTGGGGTCTCATCGTCAGCCAACAACGCTGGGATTCGCAACACGAGTTCTGCCCCAGGACAATCAGTTGCTTGCGGCAGGCTCACTGTTCGATATTCGGCCAGTGGTCTCGCGTCGAATGAATGAAAACTCTTACCCTCGATATGCCACTGTTTCAGCACATCGGCATCAATTCGCGGAGTGTCAAGTTCATGTTCCACTAACTCGCCAAATGCTTTAGAAATTATCCCGCTGCCGGAAAATAGTTGGTACCCCTCGAATTCCCAAGAATTGATTCCGCCCGAAAGAATTGAAACATTCTCGTACCCATTAGAAACAAGAATGTCAGCCGCCTTTTCTGCCATCTGTTCATTCTCATCACAGAGGACAATCCTGGTTCCACGGCGTGGAATTAATGTGGGAGTAAGAACTTCACATTGTGCGAGTGGAACACTGACTGCTGCGAGAAGATGAGACCGGGAATAGGGGCCTCCGTCTCGAACATCAGCAATACAAATTTCTCCGCCATCATGCAGCCATTCCCATAACTGGTTCGGAGAAACTCTTCCGATATCCATCAGTTGCGCAGGCCAGCTTCCTTCATGAGAGGTAGAACTCTTTCACCGAAATACTCAAGGTCAGGTAAGTAGTCGTAGAAATTAACCTGAATACCGTCGATGCCAGCGTCATGTAATCGCATCATTTTCTCAACTACTTGCTCTGGTGTACCCACAATTTGCATATTGCCACCGACCGCCAGGTCATCCATCACTGCACCCTTCCATGAAACCGTGTCACCACCGGTAATAAGAGAAAAGAAATTTTCAAGCGCTACAGGGTCGGCATGATCAATGAATGCCTGCCGGCGCGCAAACGCTTCCTTTTCGGTATCTGCACAGATGATGTGAGGATTAATGATTGTCTTAACCGACTTCCCTTGCTCTGCCGCACGGGACTTGATGTTGCCATTGTGTTCCTTCAAAAGGCCATACACATCTTTTCCTACTGGGCGTGTGATGAACAGGAGATCCGAGTGCTCCGCTGCAAAATCAAAACCAGGTCCCGACGAACTGGCATTCACAATGACGGGGCGCCCGTGGCGAGGTTTCGGCGATACGAATCCCTTCTTCATCTTGTAAAACTTGCCTTCAATATCAAGGTTTTCATCAGATGTCCAAAGTTGCTTCATAATGTCGACAAATTCATCAGCCATCTCATAACGCAAATCGTGTTCAACATGCTCGAGACCAAACATCGCAAAATCTTCTTTTTTGATACCAGTGACCATATTGATTCCCCAACGACCATCTGACATGTGATCGAGAGTTGCCGCGTACTTTGCTAGATGAAGTGGGTGCCATCCGTATAAGACATGCACTGTTGAAATCAAAATGATGTTTTTGGTCAATGCCGCTAACCCAGCTGTCACTAACAAGGGGTCTTGAGTGGTTTCACGAAATTTCATTTCGCCGCCAATCCCACCCTTGCCCATCCACTGAGCAAGGCCAAACACCAAATCAAAACCGAGTTCCTCAGCCCGCACGGTACATTCAGCGTTATATTCAAAAGTCCAGTCTGTGCCCCGTGGATACGTAGAAGGAGTCCATGCACCATTTTGTAATGGGATAAAGAGGCCAAGAATCATCTTGTTCTTGGCTGCTCGCTCAAGGGGCGTTAGTCCATCGGATTCGTCATGTTTTATAGCTGAACTTATGCGTGTCATTTGCTTTCCACCCTCATGCGACGCACCAACTTATACTACGCCATCAATTGGAAAAATTTTCCGCATCTAGGCTGAGTGCATGTGCCCTAGCCCTGCCGAGGACCATTCCGTTTCACGAAGCAGTGTTTCCAAAGCCGACATCCTTCGAAGCGCTCGCGCGCAAATTGAAGAAAAAGGGGTGCTCGGTCTTCGCGTAGCAGAGGTGGCTAAAGGTGCAAACTGCTCTCTAACTCAGATCTATCGTTACTTCGGTGACCGCGACGGATTGCTCGCACAAGTACTGGGCGATATCTACGAAGAGTCCTTGTACGACGGTTATAACAAGTTCATGGCTCGGGTAAAGAAATTGCCTGAGATAACCATCGAAGATCTTGTGCAGATGCTTCCGACCCCAACTCAATATGCAGCGATGGTGAGCCAAGAAGTTCGCCTACAGATTCTGGCAACTTCGGGTATGAATTCACAGTTACGTCGCCGCATTGAAGCTTCATCTCAACTGCACATTGACGATTGGGAATCTGGACTCGATTACATCGAGGAACATTTGGCCCCTGGTGAAGTGTTTGATCGTCGCATGTTCTCCATCATGTTGCTCGTGCAAACGATGTACTACCGCACATTGCTCGGTGACCGTGGATTCACCGATGAGGAGTACCAACAATTCCTACGAGACAAAATGGGCTCGAAGTAACGAAGAGCTCTAGTAGCTATACAAGCCTTCGAAAATCGGCTGACTACTGAACCCATTCGAGAACGGTGAAGTTGCCCAGGCCCGTGGGGTCAAGAAGAGCTTCTGATTCAGCAATCCGGCTGCGCATTTTCATTGCAGCCAGTGAGGGCGCAGAGGCAGCTGCTTCCCAGGAACGCTTGCCTTCTTCCACCAGTTCATCGATGCCCCATAGTTGAAGAAACTGAGATTGTGTACGAATAGCGTCGGGCTCGCGCACCGAGGACAACTGATCAATCAACACTTGTGTGGTGATGTCTTGGTCACCAACATTGCGCAAATAGTGCACACCGCGTTCGTGGCTTGCGTAAGTACGGAGCCATTCGCGCCACGGCATTGATGCAACTTCAGCAGTAAGCGCTGTGCAGTAATCGATAGCAACAATGTTGCCGTTCTTCAATGTGCGCGAAGCATCTGCAAGCCACTTCCCTGCTGCTGTCTGCATAGAGGCACGTGAGCCGAGTGGTGCCCGACTGGGTAAGAACGACGGCACTGGTTTGTTCATCAGAACTTCGTTGAAGCCCTCGCCTGATGAGGTGATGTACGCCTCACGCCACCCATCGTCATACACCCATAACTCGAACGGGAGATTGTCGAGCAATTCATTGGCGATGATGACGCCGTATTCAATGCTTTCTGGCATTGCATCTGTTGATGTGATTCCGTCGGGGTGAGAGGCACGTTGCGATGCACTGATTTCAACCGCTACGTATGTGCCGTTCACGAGACATTGTGGTGCTGCCGCAAGAATCGAACGTGCAAGAGTGCCTGGGCCTGCCCCCACTTCAACAATAGTGAAGTTGTGGTGAGATCCGAGACTGTTCCACACATGGTCGATGTATCGAGCAAGCACAGTTCCAAACAATGGACCCACTTCGGGCGATGTAATGAAATCACCACGTCGACCAGCACGGCCCGTTGATGAATAGAAACCGTCTTCGCCATAGAGGGCGAGCGACATGAATTCCGAAAACGGAATTGCTCCGTTTGCCGCAGCAATTGCTGCGTGAATGTGGCTACTTGCCGAGGGCACCAGTGAGGCCGGCGATGTCACCGAAGTGCATCACGATGCCTGGCAATACACCGAGAACGAGTGTTGCTACACCGGTTATTGCAAGAGCGGTAGCAAGTGCTGACTGCACCTGAATAGGTGACGTGTCACCATCGGGTACTGGCTTCATCCACATTTCTCGAAGGATGTTGCCGTAGTAACCGAATGCAATCACCGAGTTGACACCACCGATAAGACCTAGTGCATATGCCCAGTTGTTGCCAGCAGACACCAGTGCGTGGAACGCTGCGAACTTACCGAACCAGCCACCAAGTGGTGGAATACCGGCAAGTGACGCCATGAACATGGTCATCATCACTGCAACGCCAGGTGCGTAAGAGAACAATCCGCCGTATGACGAAATCTCGCCGCTACGTGTCTTGCGCGCAACGATCATCACGACAGCGAATACACCAAGGTTGGTGGCTGCGTACACCAAGAGGTACGTGACGACTGAACGAAGTGCCGCCTGCTGCACGATGCCTGCAACGGCCAACGGCATGAGAATGAATCCGCCCTGTGCAACCGATGAGTACGCAAGCATTCGAACAATGTTCTTCTGCTTGAGCGCCATCACGTTGCCCACGGTCATGGTGAGCGCAGAGAGAATCCAGAACACTGGCTGATACACGTCTTTGGCACTGGGGAACGCAACGAA
>CANFIM010000070.1 GCA_947447175.1 Acidimicrobiaceae bacterium
GCCTCGCAGAAGTTGGTGGCGTTCGCATCAACATCTCTGGTTGCACGAATAGCTGTGGTCAGCACCATGCATCTGACATCGGCTTCTTTGGTGCCGAGCGTCGTGCGCACGGAAAGTCGTTGCCCGGATACCAGATGCTTCTCGGTGGATATGTTGGCGAAGAGCAGATTCACTTCGGTGAAAAGGCTTTGCGTCTGCCCGCAAAGAACGCACCAGAAGCTGTTGCACGTGTTGTTCGTCAGTTCGCTGCCGAGCGCACCGCGGCTGAAACCTTCCAGGGTTGGCTCGCTCGTTCGGGTGGCGCAACTGCTATCGCAGACACATTGCGCGATCTCGACAACGTGCCATTGCCAGACGATGCACCTGACTTCTTCGTCGACTACGGCGAAACAGGTCCGTTTAGTGGCGAAGTGGGCGACTCGGAGTGCGCCGTTTAATTACTGCGCGTTAGCGAGTGCGCTGTGAGCGCAACTCAAACAACATAAGAACCAACACCACTACATGAAGTAGGTGGATGGTTTCGAAGAGTGATGAGATTCGATGATGATGGTCATCGTAAAAGCCACTCATCAACTGCACTACTACTGCTAACGCAGCGGGCACCACACAGAAGAACGCATACCGGCGAGACCATGCTGAAATCATGGCGCATGTTGCGATGACAAGCGCCAGCATGCCGTCACGTGTGAGATGAGATGCGTCGGCGTGATGATCGGTGACCCACCACGAGTCCACCCCAATCAGCCACGGTAATGCCAGTGACAACTCAATGATTCCAACGACGACCAGAAGAGTCCGAACGAGAGTGCGACCAGAGCTCTTGCTTCGCACTGCATTCATAATGTCGTCAATCGATGTACGAGGAGAGCAAAGCTCACAGTTCTGTACATGTTGCTGGGCGTCTTCCCGAGACTGCGTTGAAGCCACGGGAGCTGCGAGAACGGCCGCAGCCTCGACACAATTCATTGACTACCCAATTTTGCGTTCGGGAAAGTATTCGGAAGCCAACTGGTCCTGCAGAGTTTCACGAGCACGAGAGATACGCGAACGAATAGTGCCAATAGGTACTTCAAGAATGTCGGCTGCCTCTTCATAGGAATAGCCCAGCACAAGGCACAACGTGATGACATGCCGATGATCATCAGATAACTGTGCGATTGCTTGCTTCACGCTGGAGTTCACGTCGCGGTAGGCGTCGTAGGTGGCGCCATCATGGGTGAGTTCGGCTTGCACAGGATTCTTTCGAACGAAGTCACGAGCCACATTTCGACAGATGCGAATAATCCATCCTTCGAAAGACCCTTCATTGCGATAGGTGGGCAAATAGCGCCACACGCGAATGAATGTCTCTTGCACAATGTCGTCAACTGCAGAGGAATTGTGCACATGAGATCGTGCAAAAGCTGTGACAGCTGCTCGATGGTCGCGAACTATTTGTTCGAAATCTGAGTTCTTGCGACCAAACACAACACCATTCTAAGCACTTTCAGCGAATGGTGACCTGTGAAGTCCACAGCGCAGTGCTCGAAGCGCCCTTGGTAGTAGAGATCACCTGCAATGCCATCGTGTATGTGCCAGCAAATGGCAACACACCTGAAGCCGTACATGTAAATGTCTTCTTCTTGCATGTAGAAAACCAAGTAAAGGTTGCGCCATTCAGAGTTTCACGTTGTGGGTCATTCAATACCCACTTCACGGAATACACCGTTCCCCATTTATTCACCACAGTGAGTGTTTGGCTGCCCTTACGGTTGCCGCTGAGTTTTACGGGCAGAGCACTCTTTGTTCCCGTAGGCGGCAGCGCATTGCGTGTGGTGAACGAAATAGGCGATGACTTTGCGGTTGTGCCCTTGACACCAAAGGCCCACCAGCCACCGGCTTCACCACCCATCGGATGACCATCTTCCGATGCAACATTCCAATGCACTGCATACCAACCATTGGACATTGCGCTCACAGGTGCTGTTATCAACGTTGCGTTGTCGCGACCTGTAGCGGAGAGAGCGCCTGCATGATTCGCACCTGATGCATCGAATACAGAGAGATAATCACTGAGGTTCGTACCGATGCCTTGCTCACCGGCGAGAAGCGCCACAGACGAAGGAACCGCTTTGACATTGGTATTCGGTGCTGGTGACTGACCCTGTAATGGTGCGTGTGCACTAACCGGAGAAATGCCAAAGGCTGGTGCACAGAGCGCACCAGCCAGAAGCGTGAAAGAGATCAGCGTTTTACGCCGCATCAACTGCGAGAACCTTCTTGCCCCACACCAAACGAAGCTCGAGACCTGAGCTAATTCGATTGACTGCTGCACCAGTTAATACTGCACGCACGGTGCCATCAGTTCCTACTTTTGCCGCACCAAGCACGGTGCCCTTTGGCGTCACTACTTTGAATGTACGTCCCGCGTTTAGCAATGGAGCTGTTGCAGCGAACGATAATTTCTTTGCACCCTTGACACCACTAAGAGAAGCGGAGAACTTGCCCGCAAGTTGCAGATCGCGAGGATTGAATCCGCCCGGCTTTGAACAGAATGTCTCAGCAGTTGCTGCTGCTGTGGTGGGTGTATTTCCGGCAATTTCAAGCACCGATGAAGTGCTGGTACCAATAACAAGACTTGGTGTGTTGCTTACTGTTGTCCAGTTGTCATACAAAGTATTCACGATTTCATCGTTGTCGTTACAGACAGGATCGACCTTGTCTGTAATTGCAGCCTTTGTTGACGTTGCAGCTTGTACGCCAACGTTTTGGTTGGCGACGTCGCAGTACTGCATGGTGGGGAAATAGATTTTTGCGCCCGCCTTGGTGGCATCGCCGACTGAATAGGTGTATCCGGCCGCTTTTACTGCTGCAAGTGTTGGCAACTTGACTGTGATGGTGAACATCATCTGGTCACGTTGGGTGTATCCGCCATTGACCGCTTGCAAACGGAAGTTGTTGAACACGACCGAGTTCACACGCTTCAATGTGGCGTTTGTTGGGTCGGCAACGGTCTTGATGGTGGCGTCGTATCCGAGCCCATGCACCACACGCACTTCCGGAAGGATGAATGCACCGCTTGTTGCGCGAGGCATGAACACTTCCATCGAAGTTGTCTCGTATGCGCCATCGGGGTTCGCAGCCGTGCGAGGCCCTGTGCAGCCATGACCCGGAGCAAAGGCAACCGTGTACGTGGCATTGACTGCGGTGGTATCTACTGCGACACCAGACATTCCGGCAACGTACACACCAACGTGCGCTTGTGCTGCGGAAGAAATGCCAAGAGTTCCGCACAGCACTGCTGCGGATGCAACAAGTTTTGTGACACGTGAAAATTTCATGTGGCCCCTTTAGTAGTGAGATTCAGTGTGTAGACCCACGAGAAAGGGGATTAGTTCCCTTCATTTCGGTGACTGCCGTCACGAATCTTCGAACCGACATGAAGGCGATGGATTCCAGAACTATGGTCTGACGCGATGAATCCCTTTACAGACTTTTTCTCGCGCCTCTTTGGTTTGGTTCGGCGCCACCTCATTCTCACCAGTGTTCTTGTTGCTCTCTGCCTCGGATTCACCTTCTTCGGATTCTGGATCGGCTTCGTTCAAATCGCAGTGTTGTTGATCCCCATCGCACTCATTGCGTGGGCACTTGTAGCCCGTCGCATCGAAAAGCGTGGCGAAAGCAGCGGCATGTCAGAGGCCATTGCTGTGTGTTCGTACATTGCGCTTGCATCGGTAGCCACCTTCGCGCTCATTCAGGCAGTGCCATACGGCAAAGACCACACGAACCCAGATAACTACAACCGCCAATACGAACCCAATTGGGATTCTGCGGCCACACGTGATCTCACCGTGCGTGCGTGCTACGGCTGCCATAGCAACGAAGTGGAATACCCCAGTTATTCAAAAATTGCGCCCATTTCTTGGATGGTTGCCAGTCATGTTTCCGAAGGTCGTGACGCGTTGAACTTCAGCACCGTGGGGAAGAGCAGCAACGTGGGCCGCAAACTTGGTGACGCTGTTGAGGTCATTCAAGAAGGTTCAATGCCACCTAGTTACTACACACACTTCGGCAAGCACCCGGAAGCAAATCTCACACCTGCTGAAAAGCAGCAACTCATTGCTGGGCTTTCGGCGACTGCCAGCAAGTAACTGCCCGTGGCCATCGGCAAGAATGGCAACGTGAGTTCGAACCACTTCAACACCAACGGCGGCATTCATGAAGTGCCACTTGGTGGCACAGTGGGAAAACTGTTTCTCTGCGGCAAGCATTACATCGGTCCCGATGTTCATGCGGTGCGAGAGGAATTCAATATTCACACCGTTGTGTGTTTGGTGGAACATCACGAACTTGAGAATCGCTACGACAATTACTTGCAATGGCACAAGGAAAACGCTGGCACAGGTGGGCTGTGGTATCCGATGCCTGATCTCACCTACCCAACGCTCGACGAGTGCATCGATTTCGTCGAAAATGTCACCTCGATTGTGCGCGATAAAGGAAACATGCTGGTGCATTGTGCGGCCGGTATCGGGCGCGCAGGCACAACGGCTGCTGCCATCTGCATGATGCTGGGCTTCGACATGGATGATGCACTGAAACACGTGCGCATGCATCGACCTATGGCAGGTCCCGAAGCGGGAACCCAGTTGCAGTTCATTGAAGAACTCGCAGAACATCTTCAGTTGTAACTACCGCTCTACGATGTGTAGGTGGCTGTTCATCGCATTGTCTCCCCTATTGATGGTTCTGTTGTTGCCGAGCGAGAATTAGCAACTGATTCTCACGTTGATGCGGTACTTGCTCAGGCTGAGCAGGCGCGCCGTGTCTGGCGTGCCACCACTGTTGAGGAACGAGCACGACTGTGCGAATTAATGGTGCAACACCTTGAAGCGAGCGTCGGTGCCATTGCCCCAGAAATCACACTTCAAATAGGTCGCCCAGTTCGTTATACGCCCAATGAAATTCTTCGTGGAGCACAAGAGCGCGCTCGCTTCATGATCTCCATTGCATCAGGCGAACTTGCCGACATTTCGGTGCCACAGGTTGAGGGGTTTACCAAGTTCATTCGTCGTGACCCCGTGGGCACGGTGCTAGTGGTTGCGCCGTGGAATTATCCATATCTCACAGCAATTAACTCTGTTGTTCCCGCATTGCTCGCAGGCAACTCCGTGATTATGAAACATGCTTCACAAACTTTGTTGTGTGCCGAACGTTTCAGTGAAGCCTGCGCTGCTGCCGGCTTCCCCGATGGCGTGTTTCAACACATTCACGCATCGCACGGTGCCGTTGAGCGCATGATTGGTGACTCTCGCATCAACTTTGTGGTGTTCACTGGCTCGGTACAAGGCGGCGCCGCAATGGAACAAGCAGCTGCTGGTCGCTTCATTGGTGTGGGAACTGAACTAGGCGGTAAAGACCCTTCGTATGTGCGTGCAGATTGCGACCTTGCGTTGGCCATTGCAGAAAATGTGGACGGCGCATTCTTTAACTCGGGGCAATCGTGCTGCGCTATTGAGCGCATCTATGTTCACCACAGCGTGTACGACGCATTCGTTGAGGGCTACGTTGCGCTCACCAAGCAATACGTGTTGGGTAACCCACTTAACGACACCACCACTATCGGTCCCATGGTGAATGCCAGTGCAGCAGAATTTGTGCGCGGTCAGGTTTCTGCCGCCATTGCTGCCGGCGCCACTGCCTTAGTTGACGAATCGCACTTTGCCGCTTCGCAAGTGGGAACTGCCTATATGGGGCCGACCGTGCTCACCAATGTGGACCACACCATGAGCGTGATGCGTGACGAATCCTTTGGGCCCGTTATCGGCATCATGCGCGTCAGCAGTGATGACGAAGCAATTGCGTTGATGAACGATTCGCCATTCGGCCTCACCGCTTCATTGTGGACACAAGATGCATCTGCGGCACAGGCAATTGGCCATCGTTTGGAAACGGGGACCGTGTTCATGAATCGCTGCGATTACGTTGACCCCACATTGGTGTGGAC
>CANFIM010000071.1 GCA_947447175.1 Acidimicrobiaceae bacterium
ATTTCTGAGCTCACCGCAGGCGAAGTGCTCGAACTGGAAGCCACAGAGGACGAGTAATTCCCCTTTCTCCCTTTAATAATCAACTCTGAATCCATTTTTAGAGTTACGCTTCTCTCCATCACTTTTGAAGTTGGAGAAAATATGAAACACATAAAGGGAACCTTCCTGGCCATCGCAATGGTCGGTGCAGTCGCCATCAGCGCATGTGGTGGCTCAACAGCCAGCACACCAAAAACCAAGAATGCTGCTCTTGTGTGGTGTTACAACAACAGCAGCACGATTGACATCGATGCGCCAAACGCTGCCGGAACGAACTGGTCAATTCGCCAGTTAGCAAACATCACTCGCGACCACTATCAATCAAGCCGTAACCGTTACAGCTGGGCAAGTAACGAAACCATCATCAATGACGTGTATGGCCCATCTATTGTGCAGACTGCTTCATGCGGTACTCCTGCTTCATCATCCACATTGCCAGCGAAACCGTTGACATGGTGTGCAAATGGTCAGCCAGTTGACATTGATGCACCCAACGCTGCTGGTACATATTGGTCAATTCGCCAGTTAGCAAACATCACTCGCGACTACTACGAATCAAGCCGTAACCGTTATAGCTGGGCAAGTAACGAAACCGTTATCAATGACGTATACGGCCCAACTATTTCACTCGTTGCATCCTGTGTGCCGCCTACAACCGTGGCGTCTGCACCCGTAACTACAATGCCGAAAAATCAACCAACAACTACAATTCCAGCAATTGAGATCACCGCAACCACCCAGGTTGTAAACGTTTCCCAGGACATTGTGCAGTCCTTGTCAGACTCGGTGAACAAGTCAAATGTTGTCGTACCGGCAGCTGCTACTCAAATCACATGTGCCGCCGAGTGTGTCGCAGCTGCTCTTGCAGCAGCTGGCGTACCTGATGGCGGAACGGTGTACGTCAGCGTTAACGGTGGGCCTAAGCAGAAATTGTCGGCGACCGAAGCCAACAAGATTTCAGTTGGGTCAGCTAAGTCAATGACCTTCTCGGTTGTTGATTCCAAGGGCACCGAAACTCCAGTAGCTGTGCCTCTCGACCGCGGGGACACTCCGGCAGCTGTTCCAGCCGCAACCACTACATCGGATGACTCGTCCGGTTCAGGCGCAACAATTGCGATTGCCTTGGTCATCGCCCTCATTGCTCTTGGAGCGGGAGTCACAGTCATTCGCCGTCGTAAGACCACGATTTAACTTCACTAACTTCACTTCGAAGGACCGAGTGGCACAAATTGTGCTCGCTCGGTCCTTCGTTATTTAGCCAACAATCATTGGCTTTCTTGAGAGTGCTGAAGTTCTCAGGGGTGCCGCTTTATCCCCTTGGACCAAAAACCCAAGGATTAGGGCATTTTTCCACAGGGACAAAAGTCGTCCAAAGATGTGTGACCAAAATTTCCCTGCAGAAATCCCCATTTTTACTGGCTAGATGGTTTACGGTTGGCTCCATGAAGAAGCGTGACCTCATCCAAGCAGTAGCACTCCACACCGGCCTCACCACAAAAGAGGCCGGCAAGGCAGTCGAAGGAACAATCGACGTCATCCTTGCCAACGTTGCAAAGGGAGAGATTGTAAATCTTTCCGGTTTTGCAAAGTTTGCAAAGATCAAGCGTCCAGCACGTCAAGGTCGTAACCCGGCCACTGGCGAAACAATTCAGATCAAGGCAAAGACTGTTGCCAAGATCACCGCACTTAAGGGCTTCAAGGACATTGCACTTGGCGTTTCACCAGCACCAAAGCTGAACACCAAGCCAATCGTTGCTGCAGCAGCACCTGCCAAGAAGGCAGCAGCTAAGAAAGCAGCTCCTGCAAAGAAGAAGGCAACCAAGAAGGCAGCTCCTGCAAAGAAGAAGGCTGTTGCTAAGAAGGTTGTCAAGAAGGCAGCACCTAAGAAGACCGTCAAGAAGGCAGCAGCAAAGCGCCGCTAAACCTTCTGCAGTGTTCACACACTGACTGAACGTAGAAACCCCGTCGTTGCGAAAGCAGCGGCGGGGTTTCTTTTTGTATTCGAACAAATATGCGCCGGTTGCATAGCACTAGCGTTATCTGCGTGACGCACTCCCCTGTAATCGGATTCATTGGCACCGGCCACATTGCAACATTCCATTCGAAGATGTTGAAGATCAGTGGGGTCAACTTGGTGCGTGGTGGCTGTTACGACATTGATGTTGCGCGAAGTGAAGCGTTTGCAAAAGCCTCTGGCAGCACCGTGATGTCATCAGAGCAAGAAGTCATCAACTCAAGCGACGCCGTGTACATCTGCACATGGACCAGCGAGCATCAACGTCTTGCAGACATGTGCATCGCCGCGGGCAAACCCTTTTTCTGTGAGAAACCTTTATCGGTTGACTTCACTCATGCACTCACGATGAACGCACAAGCATCCGCAAGCGGCCTCACACATCAGTGCGGCCTCATTCTGCGGCGCTCCCCTGCGTACTTGTGGGCACGCGAACTAATTACCGACCCAAAGGCGGGCGCAGTGATGTCGGTTGTGTTCCGCGATGATCAGTTCATTCCTATTCAAGGCCACTACAAATCAACCTGGCGCGGTGATGTGGAAAAAGCCGGAGCTGGCACATTGCTTGAGCACAGCATTCACGACGTTGACATGTTGCGATTCCTCATAGGCGAAGTTGAATCGGTGAGTGCCCGCGCCACGTACAAACACGGTATTGAGGGCATTGAAGATTGTGTTGCTGCGTCGGTGCAATTTGCTAACGGCGCCGTAGGAACTCTCACCACAATTTGGCATGACAACTTGTCGCGCCCCAGCTTGCGTCACGTGGAGGTGTTCTGCGAGCACCGCACAGTCATCATCGCTGCCGACGATTGGTTCGGGCCAGTCACATGGAGCGATACCGACGGAGCCACTGGTTCATTAGAGGGAACTGAACTCACTGAGCGCACAGCACCCCTTGCAATGAAAGATGCCAACCCTGACGGAGCATTCGTTCGATGCGTTGTTGATGGCGAAGCCGCATTTCCCGCATTTGATATCGCTCTTGAGGCGCACCGCATTGTGGAAGCCATGTATCGCAGTGCACGAAATAGCGGTAACTCTGTGGATGTGAAGAGCGTGACTGAATGAGTTCAGTGGAGACCTTCTCTCTTGATGACATCATGGCCCTGCGTGTGCGTGTGCTGCGCAAAGGCACACCAGTAACTCACGCACAGTATCCAGAGGATTCCTACGCTGATGTTGTGCACTTTGGAATTGCGCGAGACGGTGATGTCGTTGCAACGTCCACATGGTTTTCAAAAGAATGTCCACTGCAACCTGGCGTGCCAGCGATACAGCTCAAAGGTATGGCGGTTGATGATCACCTTCAAACAGGTGGATTAGGTCGCGCGTTAATCGATACCGGCATGGAACATGCTCGCGCCGCTTCGGCTCACATTGTGTGGGCCCGTGCTCGAGATTCCGCTATGGGCTTTTACGAACGATGCGGCTTTGTCAGCGTGGGCGACGGCTTTATTGATGAGCCAACGGGCATGCCACATCACATTGTGATTCGCACGGTTTAACGAGTCACTTTTACTTTCGTGGAATAGAGAAGTGTTTCGGTCTTCGTTGGCGACACTCGCGCTTGCATGGTCCATTCACCTGCAAATGGAAGCTCAACAATGCCCGACCAATGGTTCGGGCCAATCTGTATGAGCTTGACGGGAATGTTTGGAATCTTTCGTGATGGCAATGACAACACCAACTTCATGGCAACAACAGGGTGAAGGTTTCCACCCGGCGGGGTGAAGATGGCATGTACTTCGGCTGGCCCTACTTTTGTGGGTGACACCGTGAAGTCAGCAACCACATCCTGTTGCACCATGGTGACACTGAAAACCTTTGTTGCGGAATCTGAAGCTTTGGTAGGCGAAGTTCCAACTAGCAACGAAGTGATAGCCACGATGATTACTGCAATCACAGCTTCGCGGCGAAGGTGCGAGCGAATTGACACTGACGAGTTGGCTTTCAATTTCTTTCGAGCCAACGTTCCAATACCCACCGTTACCACCACCAGGAAAGTTTTGAGTACCAACATGCGGCCATATTCGGTGCTGGTGAGCGAGTTGAGACTTGGCAGTAAGTGCAATGACTGCACAACACCTGAACCAATGGCTACAGGCATGGCGTAGGTAGCTATTCGTGAAAATCGTGATGTTTCGTCAACAAGATCTTCTGTTCCCGAAAGCAATGCAAGCCCGATAACCCCACCTACCCACAGAGCAATAGCGAGAAGATGGATGGCATCAATCGTGACAAACAGAGGCTCATTACCGGCAGCGCTTGGGTGACCACTAATGGCGAATGTGGCAATAGTGATAAACGCAGTGAATACAGCCGTGTTCTTCCACAAGGTGGCATCTTCTCGCGACACGAAATACGTAATCAGTAACCACTCGAAGGCCACTGCGGTACGAATGAGCGCTGCAACACCAAGACGCGTGTGCAACACATCGTCAATCAAATTCACGTTGAAGATTTGTCCCCAGGAAAACCCACTTGCGTAAGGGCCATGCAAGAGCAACACCATGAGGGAACCTGCACCCAATGCAAGCGCCGAGATTCGCAAGATGCGAATGGTTCGCTGCGTTCGCACAAGCGATGAACCCCACGTCACACTCACCATGCCAATGAGCACGATTGCGCCAAGGAAACTCAGCAATCGAGCAAATGCAAGCGGATTACCGAGATTGGATGTGGAGTTCAAACCTTTCACAACCTGTGTGAGCAGTGATTGTGCATTGCCAGAGGAAGCATTTCCTATTTCAAAGGGGAAGGCACCACTGACTGGGTGACCATCTGCACTCACCACGCGCCACACAACGATGTAGACACCGTTCTTCAATTGCGGCACAGACGCAAACGCCGTGTTCTGATTGGCAGCGCTTCGTTGCGTCTTATCAATCTCAACTTCTCGTTGATTCGCATCAAACAACCGAATACTTCCGAGTTTGCTTTCGATCTCTTCATTGAAGGACAGAGTGATTTGCGTGGGTGAGGTGGCCAGCACGGCAGACGATGCTGGGTCAGATGAGTCAAGAACTGCATGAGCACTTGCAACACCAGGCGCAAAGAAGACTGCGATGCCCATAGCAAGTACAAGTGTGGCCATGAATCGCTTGATGGACAGCCGCATTACAAGCCAGGACCTTTGGGTAGACCTTCAACGTCTTCGCGTTGTAACAACCACGCAAGGCGGCGCTTCTCTGGCAATTTCATCGCGGCTTGAGGCAATTGCGTGAGGCCCATGGGGTGTGATGCCGCCCAGGCCATTTTCTGCCGTTCAAGTTCGAGCCGAACGTAATAGTCGGGCCATTCGTTGTATGAGATGCCCACGTTGAGATCTGTGAGGTGAATAACACTCTCGCGCCAGCGACGGAATGGAAGTTCGTGCATCGGTGCTGTAGACCCGCCTGCCATTAATCCGGTTCCTTGCCATATGTCACTGGTGGCGCCAGCCCAGGCACCTTCCAAGGTGTAGATGGCTTTACGCAGTTCTTTCACTGCGCGTTCAGCATCCCATTGTGATGCTTCGTCAATGCCCGCCTGTCGAGCAGCGACGCCACCGGGATACTGCTCGCCCACTTCACCTCGCGCCGCGCACGCCATGAGGTGGACGAAGCTATGTGCGTTCATCGTGAGATGCCCGAGGAGGGTGAGACGCGACCAACCAGGCAGATGTGATGGTTCTGCCATCTGGCTGGGTGTGAGACTGTCTGCCACTTCGAGCAACCGTTGATGCGTGAGTGCAAGACCCTCGACCACGCGATCCAA